>DASSPX010000122.1:0-7597 GCA_035699445.1 Candidatus Limnocylindrales bacterium
GCCCGGGGTGGTCGCGGTGCTGGACTTCGGCAGCCAGTTCGCGCAGCTGATCGCCCGCCGGGTGCGCGAGCTCAACGTGTACAGCGAGCTGCTGCCGCACGACACGCCGCTGGAGGAGCTCCAGCGGCGCGGCGTCCGGGCCGTCATCCTGTCGGGCGGCCCGAATTCGGTGTACGACGAGGGCGCGCCCAGGCCCGACGGCTCGATCTGGTCCGGGCGGCTGCCCGTGCTGGGGATCTGCTATGGCGCGCAGCTGATGGCCCTCGCTCTCGGCGGCGAGGTGCTGCCCGCGGCGAAGCGCGAGTACGGGCCGGCCACCGTGACCATCACCGATGCCGACGCCCTGTTCCGCGACCTCGATCGGGAGCAGCCGGTGTGGATGAGCCACGGCGACTCGATCGTGCGGCTGCCGACGGGGTTCACGGCCACGGCCCAGACGGACAGCACGCCGTTCGCGGGTCTCGCCGCCCCGGACCGGAACCTGTGGGGCATCCAGTTCCACCCGGAGGTCGCCCACACACCCCGCGGCCGTGACGTGCTCCGCAACTTCGTCCACGGGATCGCCGGCATCGAGCCCCGGTGGACGGCGGCGAACTTCATCGACACGACCGTGGCCGGGATCCGGGAGCGGGTGGACCGGCACGCCCGGGAGACCGGGTCGGACGGCAAGGTGATCTGCGCGCTTTCCGGGGGCGTGGACTCGGCGGTCGCGGCGACCCTGGTCCATCGCGCCGTCGGTGATCGGCTCACCTGCATCTACGTGGACCACGGGCTGATGCGCAAGAAGGAATCCGAGCTGCTGCGGGTGACGTTCGAGCGCGACCTCGGCATGCAGCTCGTCATGGTCGACGCCCGCGAGCGCTTCCTGGCCCGGCTGGCGGGCGTCGAGGACCCGGAGCGGAAGCGAAGGATCATCGGCGACGAGTTCATCCGGGTGTTCGAGCAAGAGGCCGGCAGGCTTGGCCGGATCGACTTCCTCACCCAGGGAACGCTCTATCCGGACGTCATCGAGAGCGCGACGGCCGAGACGAAGGCCGCCCAGAAGATCAAGACCCACCACAACGTCGGCGGTCTGCCGGCGGATCTCCGGTTCCAGCTCATCGAGCCGCTGCGCTACCTGTTCAAGGACGAGGTGCGCAAGGTGGGCCTGGAGCTCGGCCTGCCCGAGGCGATGGTGCTGCGCCAGCCGTTCCCGGGTCCCGGGCTCGCGATCCGGATCATCGGCGAGGTGACCGCCGAGCGGCTGGAGACGCTGCGGGAGGCTGACTGGATCGTCATCGACGAGATCAAGGCGGCCGGGCTCTACCGGTCGCTGTGGCAGTCGTTCGCGATCCTCACGCCCGTGCGGAGCGTGGGGGTCATGGGCGACGGCCGGACGTACGCGAATGTGGTCGCCGTGCGCGCGGTGACGTCCGAGGACGGGATGACCGCGGACTGGGCGAAGCTGCCGTATGACGTGCTGGGGAAGATCTCCGCGCGGATCGTGAACGAGGTGCCCGGCGTCAACCGCGTCGTGTACGACATCTCGTCCAAGCCACCGGCGACGATCGAGTGGGAATAACGGGCCATCGCGAAGGCGATTCGCGGTGCTACCGTGCGCGCCATGGCCGATCCGAGGACTGACGCCACCGCCCTCGACCGTTGTCCCTGGTGCTCCGCACCGCTCCCCGATCCCGCCGCGGAGACCTGTCCGTCGTGCGGCGCGACGCTCACGAGCGCGGCCCCGGCGGACGGGCTGCCGGGCGTGACGACGCTCGACACCGAGGCGATCCTCCGGGCGCGCTCCGCCGTCTCGCGCCCCCGCAGCCGGCTGCTGTCGTTCATCACCGGCGAGCCCGACGAAGCACCGCCGTCGCCCCTGTCCGCGGAGTCGCTCGCGCCGCCGAGCGAGGAGGTGCGGCGGGAGATGCTCCGGATGGAGATCGCCGCCGAGGTCGCGGACCTCGAGGCGGAGGTCCAGTCGCTCGAGACCGAGGCGCGCCTCGAGGCGGGCCAGCCGCTCGTGGAGTCGCCCGGGGCCCAGGCTCCGGCGGCGCCGGCGCCCCCGGCGGCGGCACCGCCCCCGGCCGAAGCACTGGTCGATGCGCCCGCGGAGCCACCCGAAGCCGCGACGGATACGCCCGCCCCGCGGAGCTGACGCCACGGCGTCCGCGCCGGGCCCGCGCACCCGAAACCACCGCCCACGCCCACCACCGATCCTGCGCGCGGTCGCGCGCCTCCGCGGGGCCGAATTGCCGCGGCACAGCGCTGTCGGCACTGGGCGGCGGCTCCGAGCGGGTCCGGGTGGTGCCGGCGGCGCTCACGACCCGGGCACTATCGCCACCAGCGCTGGCCGGCGGAAACGTGCCGGCAACGGCGGGCTTACGCTTCGGGACCCGTGCCCCTTCGAATCCCGCCCCCCGGCCCGTCATACCTGCGCGTCCAGGAGCTCCCGATCGGCGATCGGACGCTGTATGCGGGCATGAGCCGGCCGTCCGTCGGCCCCGACGACTGGTGGCTGGCCGTGCTCTGGGTCCAGGACGAGCGCGAGGTGGTCGCGTTCGAGGACGTCGCCCCCGCGGGGGGGCCGCCGCCGGAGCCGCCGGCACTCCACCTCGGCTCGGCAATGGTCGGCGCGCTCTCGGGCATGGTGCGCGAGGAGGGAGGCCGGTACGCGGTGCGGCTCACGCCGGTCGTCCCGCCCGAGGACCCGGCGCGGCCGTGGCGGACTCCGCTGGCCGTCCGGGTGGCGTTCGGGTGGGAGCCGGCCCGCGCGGCCGCGATGCGCCCCAACGAGCTCGCGGCGGAGGTGCTGTCAGCGTTCCGGCGCAGCGTGCTCGGCCTGCGCCGCCCGTGACGACCCGGTCGCGCACGGGCGGGGCATAGACTTCGGCCGGATGGGCGACCTCTTCGACGAGTTCATGCGCGAGCTGCAGCGCCGGCGCGCGGAGGCCGAGGGGCAGGGGCGGGGGGATGGCGGGAAGTCCCCGCGCGCGTCGGACCCGGACCACCGCGACACGGACGCGGGCAGCGACGCGGAGCCCACCGCCGCCGACGAGGACGTCACCGCCGCCGACGACGACCGCCCGCCGCCCGACCGCCCCGCGTCCGCCGACGACGGGACGCCCGCCGACGACCGCGATCGCGAGCCGGTGCCTCTGGACGTTCGCCGCCGCCGCAGCGGGGGTGGCCTGGGTGGTCGTGCCCGCGGCGGTCCCGGTCGGAAGGCGGCGGGCGGCGGCGGTGGCGGCGCCGGCGCCGGCGGTTCGGGTGGTGGCACGCGCCGCGGCGCGGGCGGCCCGGACGACGGCGCGCCGACGCTGGGCTCGATCCTCCGGCGCGCCGGCCTGGCCGTCGCGATCCTGGGGGTGCTCGTCGTCGTCGCTCTCCTGGGCGTCGGGCTCGACCTGTGGACGGACGCCCTGTGGTACCGCAGCGTGGGCTACGACGCGGTGTTCTGGAGCCGGCTCGGCGTCGAGGTGGCGCTGTTCGCGGTCGCGCTCGCGGTGTCGCTGCTCGTCCTCCTGGCGAACCTCTGGCTGGCGGGCCGGCTGGCGCCCCCACCGGACCCGGACCGTCCGGGCACGTTCCGCTCGTGGGCCGAACGCCTGGGCGAGGCGATGCAGCGTGCCGAAGGCGGCGGGGCTGGACCGTATGGCCCGTACGGCCCGCAGGGCCCGATCGGTCGCGGCCCGGGACCCACCCCGCGCGACCCGGCGATCGTGTTCGACGGCGACCTGCCCGACCTGACCCCGGTCGCGCGCTGGATCATCGGCGGGTTCGCGGTCCTGGTGGCGCTCGGGATCGCGGGCGGCGCCGCGGGCGCGTGGGAGGAGATCGCCCTGTGGCTGAACCGCGTCCCGTTCGCGGCCAGCGGGGCACCGGTCCTCGATCCGATCTTCGGGCGTGACGTCTCGTTCTTCCTGTTCGAGCTGCCCACGTTCCGGGTCATCCAGTCGCTGGTCAGCGGCCTCATCCTCGCATCGCTCGCGATCGCCTTCGCCCGTTACGTCGTCGCCGGCGCCCGGGGCGGCTCCGTGTTCGTCACCCCGGTCCGCGTTCACCTCGGCGTGCTGGGGGGGCTGTACCTCGCCTCGGTGGCCGTGGGCTACCAGCTCGACAAGTTCGAGCTCGCATTCAGCGTCAACGGGGCGGCGCCCGGGGTGGGCTACACGGACCAGAACGCCCGCTTCCTCGCGTACGACGTGCTGACCGTCGTGTCGGCGCTCGCGGCCGCGCTTCTCGTGGGCGGGGCGTTCACGCGCTGGATCCGGCCGCTCTACCTCGCGGTCGGAGTGTGGTTCCTGGCGGGGATCGTCCTCGGCCGCCTGTACCCCGAGGCGATTCAGCGGTTCGTCGTCGACCCGAACGAGCCCACCCGCGAGGCCCCGTACATCGGCAACAACATCGCGATGACCCGGCTCGCGTACGGCCTCGACGCGTGGGACGACGACCAGATGTTCCGCGGCGAGGCCCCGCTCACCGAGGCGGCGATCGACAACGAGGCGCCGACGTTCCGGAATGCGCGCCTGTGGGACTACCGCCCCCTGCAGGCGACGCTCGACCAGCTCCAGACGGTTCGCCAGTACTACGACTTCCACGACGTCGATACGGACCGCTACGAGATCGACGACGAGGTTCGCCAGGTGATGCTCTCGGGTCGCGAGCTGGACCTCTCGAAGAACCCCGAGGCGAGCGGCTGGGTGAACGAGCGGCTCATCTACACCCACGGGATCGGGCTTGCCATGGTGCCCGTGAACGAGGTGACCGCCGAGGGCCAGCCGCGGCTGTGGATCCGCGACCTGCCGCCCGTGTCGACCGCCGGCGCCCCGGAGATCCGCGAGCCGAGGATCTACTTCGGCGAGCGCTCGAGCGTGTACGTCGTCGTCGGCGCCCGCCAGGACGAGTTCGACTACCCGCGTGGCACGGGAACCGGCGAGGGCGATGTCGTGAACCGCTGGCAGGGGACGACCGGCATCCGGCTCGACACGATGCTCATGCGGGTCCTGTTCTCGCTGCGGTTCCGGGATCTCGACCTGCTGATCTCGGACCAGATCACGACCGAGAGCCAGCTCCTGTTCCATCGCTCGCTGCGCGACCGGGTGACCCGGATCGCGCCGTTCCTGCGCTACGACAAGGACCCGTACCTCGTCGTCGACGGTCGAGGCCGCCTCGTGTACATCCAGGACGCGTACACGTGGAGCGCCCGGTTCCCGCACGCCACCCGGTTCGACCCCTCGGCGCTCGGGCCCAGCACCGGCATCGACGGCCCGTCGTTCAACTACCTGCGCAACAGCGTGAAGATCGTCATGGACGCCTACGACGGGTCGCTGACGTTCTACGCGGCCCAGCCTGACGAGCCGCTGCTCCGGGCGTGGTCAGCCGTGTTCCCGACGCTCTTCCGGTCGTTCGACCAGCTCCCCGAAGAGCTCGTCGGCCACGTCCGCTACCCCGAGGAGCTGTTCAACGTCCAGACCCGCGTGTTCGGCCGGTATCACCTGCGGCCCGAGCAGTCGCTGACGTTCTTCAACCAGACGGACCTGTGGCAGGTGCCCTCGGGCGAGGCCGGCAGCCAGAGCCTGCCCACCGAGGCCTACTACGTGATCATGCGCATGCCCGGCGAGCCGGACTCGGAGTTCCTCCTCCTCCAGCCGATGATCCCGCAGAACCGGCCGAACATGATCGCCTGGGTGGCCGCCCGGAACGACCCGGGTGTCTACGGCGAGGTGCGGGTCTACCGCTTCCCCGTCGAGACGAGCGTGTTCGGACCGCAGCAGATCGAGGCCCGGATCGACCAGGACCCGATCATCAGCGCCCAGATCACGCTCTGGAGCCAGGCAGGCTCGAGCGTCATCCGCGGCAACCTCCTCGTGGTCCCGGTGGGCGAATCGCTGCTCTACCTCCAGCCGGTGTACCTGCAGTCGACGTCGGCGGCGTTCCCGGAGTTCGAGCGGATCATCGTCGCCAGCCCGACCACCGTCGTCTGGGGCGAGACGCTTGCCGAGGCGCTGGACCTGCTGCTCGAGGAGCAGGGCAACGGGCCCGGGCCCACGCCGGGTCCGACACCCACCCCGGATCCGGGCGCCACGCCGACGCCCAGGCCGACCGCCCCGCCCGACGCGGGGCTGCCCGACGACGTACCGGGCCTGATCGCGTACGCGAACGACCACTTCGAGCTCGCCCAGCAGGCGCTGCGCGACGGCGACTTCGCGACCTACGGCGAGGAGATCGAGCGGGTCGAGGCGGCGCTCGCGCGGCTCGCCGAGCTGAGCCCCGGGCTCGCGCCCAGCCCGGCCCCTTGACCACGACGCTCCTCGGGGACCGCGGCCGGCAGGTCGAGCGGATGCCCTGGGGGAGCGTCCTGCTCGGTGCGCTGGTCGTCGCGTTCGTCCGCCCGGCGGCGTGGCCGGTCGCGCTCGCGGGATTCCTCGGCCGGGGCGGCGTGCTGCTCCTGCTGCTGCCGGTGCTCGTCATCCCGACTCCCACCGGGATCGCGAACGCCGTCGGCGGCCCGGTGAGCAGCTTCCTGTTCGGCAGCCCGTCGCCGGCGCTGCTCGCGCTCCTCGCCGTCGGCATGGCGGCCACGCTCGCGCTCGTCGTGGCGGGGGCCGTCGTCGCCGGCTGGTCCGAGCGGAGCGGGATCCTCCAGGCTCTCCGCGTGGCGGCGGACGAGGGGTTCGTGCCCGCCAGCCACGCGCGGCTCACCGGCGGCGGCAGCCTCGCCTCGCTGGCCGGGCTGCGGCTCCTCGGCCTCGTCCCGCCGCTGGTCGCGCTCCTGCTCAGCGCGCCGACGCTGTACGACGCGTTCTACCGCGAGCTGGTCCTGCCCGACGAGCTGCGCAGCCCGCTCGCGCTTCGGGTCCTGCGTGACGTCCCGGGGACGGTGCTCACGGTCGCGGCGGCATGGCTCGTCGCCGACGCGGCGACCTCGCTTGCGATCCGGCGCCACGTCCTCGAGGGCCGCGGGGTCGTCGCGTCGTGGGCGGCGGGCTGGCTCGGGCTCGTGCGTCGCCCCATCCGCGTGGTCGGGACCGCGCTCGCGACCGTGGCGCTCACGATCGGGCTCGTTGGGCCGGCGCTGGTCGCGGGCTCGCTCGCCTGGCTCCGGGCGCGCGATCTGCTGCGCGAGGATCGCGACGCGCTGGCGATCGTCGTCGCCGTGCTGCTGTTCGTTGCGCTGTGGCTCGGCGGCCTCCTGCTCGCCGGCGTCGCGGCGACCTTCCGCGGCGCTGCGTGGACGTTCGAGGTCGTTCGGGTCGGCGACGCCGGGAGGCCTCCGGAGGCGCTCGCCGCCGAGCCGTCGATCGAGCGATGAGGCGCGGACGGGCGGTTCGGGACCCGCGGCCCCGTCTGGCGGCGCCCAACCCCCTGTTACACTGCGCCCGCGCTCGCCCGTCGCGGCCCGTCGCACCCCCTGACGCTCGGAGGCCAACGGCCAGGCTCGATGCCGCAAGAGATCATCGACACGATCGGCGAAACCATCGGCGGCTTCTTCGAGAGTCCGGTCGTCCAGTTCGCCCTCCAGGCGATCGCGGTGTACGTGGTGATCCTCTGGCTGGCGGCCGCGTACTGGGCGTTCCGCGACATGCAGTCGCGCAGCGAGAACCCGATCCTCCCG
>DASSPX010000123.1:0-107217 GCA_035699445.1 Candidatus Limnocylindrales bacterium
TCGGACGGCAACGTGCCGTCACCGGCGATGCCGGGTCGACAAACGGCAAACCCGTCGCGAGGCGGGGACGCAAAGCCACGGGCCTCTCGCAGGTAGCCGGGCTGCCGAAACCGGAGGTGAACCGCATGGTTCGCTACGCCGGGCGGGTGCGCACCCTCGCGCACGCCGCCCTGGCCCTGGCAGGGGTCTACGCCGCGCTCTTCGCGGCGGCGGCCAACTTCAAGGGCTGACGGGGGCGGGCTCAGCCCGTCCGTCACCGCGAATCGAACGGCGCCGTGCATCCGTGCGGCGCCGTTTCGGCATGCGTGCCGCCGAGTGCCAGCGGCCCCACGTCTCCGCCAGGCAAGCCTAGGCACCATCGTCCTCACGAAGTGTCAGGCATGCCGGCCGCGCTTGCCGGCCGGAAATCCGCCCGGAATCCCGTGCTCGGCCACGCTCGGGCGGGGACGCCCCGGCCCGGGCCCACCCCAGCTCGCCGCCCTGCATGCCGACCGCACATGGGTGTCGGCAACCCCGGCCTCCGCTCCGGCCCGGGACCTCCGCGTGGCCCGGCGCCACTCGCACAGGCTTGACAGGACCCGGTACGATACTGGTCGACGGCGTGTCAGCTCTTGACACGCCCGTTCGTATGTCCGGCGGCGCGGTCCGGGCGTACGGCCCGGTCCCGCCCCAGGGAACGGTGTGGCGGAACAGCAATCCTGCCGTCGCTGACGGCCAACGGAGTGACCTTGATCCAGACCCCCAACCGATCGATCGACCCCAACGACAACGACCCCGATCTCGCGGGCACCCCCATCATCCCGGACCTCATCCCCGATCCTGCAGCCGTCGACGCCGACGACCCGACCACGATGGTCACGGTCCCCGTCGACGACATCACGGCGGACCTCGTCCTCGGCGACGATCCCATCGCCGATGCGGAGGCCGCGGTCGCGGCTGCGCAGGCTGATCCCGAGGAGGCCGAGGAGGTCGTCGACGAGGCCGAGCTCGAGGCCGACCTCGACATCAGCGACCCGGTCCGCCTCTACCTGCGCGAGATCGCGCGAGTGCCGCTCCTCACGGCCGAGGAGGAGGTCGTCCTTGCGAAGGCGATCGAGCTCGGGCGGCAGATCCGCACCCAGCCCTGGGCGGCCGTCCTGAGCCTCCACGAGTGGACGCTCCACAGCACGGAGCAGAAGACCCGCTCGAAGCAGCCTCGCTACCAGCTCCCGTACGGGCCCGAGACGAGCGCGATGGTGCGCGCCGCGATCCGTGCCGACGAGGCGGCCGACCTGCTCGTGACGGCGCCGAGGTTCGGGCTCACGGACGCTCTCGCGAACGCCGAGACGGACCTCGCCAGGGAGCTGATCGAGAAGGCCCGCGACCTGCGGTCGGTCTACAACGAGCGACTCGATCCGGACGCGTTCCTGGAGCTCCTCGACTGGATCCATCTCGCGATGGGCCGCCGGGAGCCCGAGATCCAGATGAACAGCGCGCTGCGCGCGATGTACGACTGGAGCCGCGACCAGGTCGCGATCCCGGCACTTCGGCGCTGGATCGAGGCGGGCAACGAGGCCGAGCTGCTCGAGGAGATGGGCTACCGGCCGCACAGCGGCGAGACGTCCTCGGATCTCACGCTCGACGGCGCCGGCACGATCATCGAGCGCGGCGCGGCGGCACGGGACCACCTGACGTCGGCCAACCTGCGGCTCGTCGTCTCCGTCGCGAAGAAGTACATGAACCGCGGCATGGGCCTGCTCGACCTCATCCAGGAGGGCAACGCCGGCCTGATGCGCGGCGTCGACAAGTTCGAGTACCAGCGCGGCTTCAAGTTCTCGACGTACGCGACGTGGTGGATCCGCCAGGCGGTCCAGCGCGCGCTCGCGGACCAGAGCCGGACGATCCGGATCCCCGTGCACATGGTCGAGACGATGCAGCGAATGACCCGGGTCACCCGCGACCTCACGAGCCAGCTCGGCCGGCATCCCACCCCGGCGGAGATCGCCGAGGCGATGACCGAGGAGGGCAAGCCGCCGCTCACCGCGGCCAAGGTCGAGGAGATCCAGCAGCTGGCGCGCCAGCAGCCCGTGTCGCTCGCCACGCCGATCGGCGAGGAGGAGGACACGGAGCTCGGCGACCTGCTCGAGGATCGCGACACCCCGGCGCTCGCCGACCAGGTGTCGGACCGGATGCTCAAGGAGCAGCTGGCCAAGGTCCTGTCGTCGCTCGACGGCCGCGAGCAGCGGGTGATCCGCCTCCGGTTCGGGCTCGACGACGGCCACCCGCGAACACTCGAGGAGGTCGGGCGCGAGTTCGGCCTCACGCGCGAGCGGATCCGGCAGATCGAGGCACGCGCGCTGCGCAAGCTGCGCCACCCCTCGCGCAGCCGGAAGCTGCGGGAGTTCGCCGCGTAGCGAGGTCTCAGGCCGGGGCGACCGGCACCCGTCCCACCGAGAGCAGGTAGACCGCGGCCTCGTCGGTCCCGTCGATGCCCAGCATCGCGTTGATCGCGTCGTCCATGAACGCGCCGATCGCGCACGCCCCGAGCCCGGCGGACGTCGCGGCGAGGTACAGGTTCTGGCCGACGTGGCCCGCCTCGATGAGGCCGTATCGGTAGCTGCGGTCCTGATAGCGGAAGCGCATCCGCTGGAGGATGAGCGACACGAACACGACCGCGCCGCACGTGCCGAGGAACTCCTGCCCGAGCCCCTGGTCCACGACCGCCTGGCGGTGGTCGCCGGGCCGGACGAGCTCGAGGGCGTGCTCGCGGTAGGCGTAGTGGTAGACGCCCCGCTCCACGCCCGCCACGTTGTGCACGACGGGATAGAGCTCGAGCGGGTACAGGGCCCCCGACGAGGGCGCGGTGCGGCGGGCGTCGCCCCAGGCGTCGCCCGTGATCCCGGACGCGAGGAACAGCACCCTGCTCAGCTCCTCGATCGTCATCGGATCGGCCGCATACGTGCGGACCGAGCGACGCACGACGATCGCCTCCTCGGTCCAGCGACCGCCCGAGAGGTCCGGCCGCGGGAGGGCAATCCGCGGCGCGCCCGGGTATGCCTTGTACAGCTCCGGCTGCGCCCCCCAGTTCGCGACGGTGCCGAGCGCGTCGACGATGCCGGGCTTGCTCCACTGGTGGTAGATCAGCCCGACGTCGGAGCCGGCCGGGATCGGCGGCGGTGGCCGCAGGCCACGTCCGAGCACGAGGCCCGCGACACCACCCGCAGCGGCACCGATCAGACCGCGCCGGCTGAGCGCGATGCGTGCGAGCACGGCCGACGGCGGCGGGTCCGCCAGCTCGACCCGGTCCGGCCGGCGTGAAGCGGGCGGGGCAGGCGGCCGGTCGTCATCTCGCCGGAGCAGCGACCGCCCCCGGAACCGCAGGTACGCGACGAGGCGGCCCCAGTTGAACCACACGTGCGCGATCGCGAGGCCGCCCATCAGGTAGCCCGCGATGATGTGCGGCCAGAAGTCGTTGAGATCCCACGCGTCCGAGACGACGCCGGTGATGCCGGTCAGGACGGCGGCGATCAGCAGCCCGGCGCTGGTGGCGTGGTCGAGATCGTGGCGGAGGCGATGCATCGGCGAAGCGCGCTCCGAGTCGCCCGACGATGCTACTCCCGGCGCAACAAGAAGGGGCCGGGACGGTCACCCGTCCCGGCCCGATGATTCCCCCGGCGATTGGCCGGCGACGTGCGGACCCTACCCGACCCCGGACCATCGCGTCCACCGCGTGGCGGAATCTCCGGTGCGCGCCCGCCTTCGCGGGTTGCGGCGTGCCTCGCAGCGGGCGGAGCGCGGACAGCGGCTGCGTCTCGGCGGCCTAATCGCAGGCGATGCTCACCGGGCATCGGCGGGCGGGCGTCCGCGCGTGGATCGGGTTCCGCGCGGTCGACCTGCGTGTCGATCCATGCGGACTGCCGTCGCTCCTGATGCTCCAGCAGCATCGGCGGCACCGGGATGCTCCGGCAGCATCGGCGGCCCCGCCGGCACCCGCGCGCGCCTCGACGCCGAACGTTGCGCCAAGAGCGGGCGTTCGCAGGCACGTCGCCTCGACAACCGTCCATGGCACCCGGCCGGGCCGGGACCCCAGCATCGGGCGAGAGGCGGCCGGACGGGTCGCCCGAACGAAGCAGCCCCGAGGCATCCGTGTTCGCACAGCCGGGCGACGAGCGACGCCGCGCCCATCCCGAATCCCGCCGACCCCGCCGCGCCCGCCGGATCGCCACCGCCGTGCTTCTCACGCTCCTGGCCGGCATCGGCGCCGCGGGCCCGCTCCTCGCGTCCACAACCGTCGTCCACCACGGCCCGCGCAGCGAGCGCATCGTCGCCCTGACGTTCGACGACGGCTACCACCCGCAGGCGGTCCGAGCGATCCTCGCGGCTCTCGACGATGCGGGCATCCGCGCCACGTTCTTCCCCACCTCCAGCGCGGTGAAGGCGTCACCGGCGGTCTGGCGGGCCGTGGCCGCCGCGGGGCACGCGATCGGGAACCACACGATCAACCACCCCGACCTCGCCCGGCTCGACCAGGACGCCATCCGTCACCAGCTCACCGCCTCGCGCACCGTCATCGAGCGGGTCACGGGCGTGTCCCAGATCCCGTATGCCCGACCGCCATACGGCTCGTGGGATGCGGCAGTCGTGCGCGCCGCGGGCGCGGCTGGTTACCGGCGGCTCGTGCTCTGGGACGTCGACAGCCGCGACTGGCGTCGTCCGTCGCTGCGGACCCTCGTCGCCAACGCCACGAGCGGGCGGCCCGGCTCGATCGTGCTCCTCCACACCCTGCCCGGCACCGCGCAGGCGCTGCCGTCGATCATCCGCTCATATGCGTCGCGCGGCTACCGCTTCGTGACCGTGCCGCAGCTCCTGCGCTAGGTGGTCCCGCCCGCTGCCCCGCCATTCTGCGAGCCGCTCACGATCCCCCAGCCGCCGAAGAGCGCGACCCCCTCGAGGACGAGCCTCGGTGCCCCCGGCTCGGGCACGCGGTCACGACCGTCGCCGATGCCACCGAAGATCCCCACGACGCGGTTCTCGACCTGCCAGCCGTCGGGGACGATGAGGCTTCCGCCGCCGAACACGGCGGTTGCCCGCAGCGTCGCCCCGGACGCGTCGAGCGTCGCGCCTGTCAGGTCGACTTCGCCGCCGCCGAACCAGCACTCGACCGTGCCGCCGCGGAACGCCGGCGCCGTGCTCCGAAACTCGAGCGGCTCGAACGTGGCGGCGAGCGCGATCTCGTTGCTGTCCTCCGCCGGACGCGGCGGCGCCTGGCGCCGCCTCGACGCCGCGTAGGCGAGCGCGCCGACGAAGAACGCGATCCATGCCGTGAATGCGAGCCGGATCAGCCCGCCGACCACGCGTCCCATGCCTGCTCCTCCTGCGGTGATCGTGCCGCGCCAGCATCTGCCACCGATCGCCCGCGCGCCAGTGCCATCGGCACCCGGGGCGGCGAGACCTCAGGCGCGCGCCGGTGCGGCTGGGGTCGCGGCGGTCCGGTCGCGCAGGATTCGCTCCGCGGCGAGCTTGCCGGGGGCGCCCATGACGCAGCCGCCCGGGTGCGTGCCGGAGCCGCACTGGTAGTAGCCGTCGATCGGCGTCCGGTACTGCGCCCATCCCGGTGCCGGTCGAAAGAAGTACATCTGGGGCGCGAGGAACTCGCCCGCGAAGATGTTGCCCTCGGACAGCCCGACGACCCGCTCGATGTCGAGCGGCGTCACGACCTCGCGATGGAGGACGA
The DNA here is from genome assembly GCA_035699445.1 of Candidatus Limnocylindrales bacterium. Lineage (GTDB taxonomy): Bacteria > Chloroflexota > Limnocylindria > Limnocylindrales > CSP1-4 > DASSPX01. The sequence continues at coordinate 5,714 of DASSPX010000123.1, forward strand.
GGTCCGAGAAGTTGGGGAAGAACGACTCGAGCGTCCGCTGCACGGTGTCGCCCAGGCCCTGGCGCTCGGCGTCCCAGTCGGAGCCCTTCAGGTGGTACGGCGCGTACTGGACGAAGCAGCTCATCACGTGCTTGCCGGGCGGCGCCATGTCCGGGTCGATCGTCGACTGGATGGCGCAGTCCAGGTACGGCCGCGACGAATACCAGCCGTACTTCGCCTCGTCGAACGCGCGCTCGAGGTACTCCATCGAGGGCCCGATGTTCGTGAACCCGCGGTACTGGTCGCTGCGATCCCCGAGCGCGGGAAAGCGCGGCGCCCCGTCGAGCGCGAAGTTCACCTTCGCGGAGGTGCCCTGGAACCGGAAGCGGCGGATGTGGTCGACGAGCTCGGTGGGCAGCTCCCGCGGCTCGACGAGCTCGAGGAACGTCCGCCGCGGATCGAGCGCGGAGACCACGACCGGCGCCTCGTACTCCGTCCCGTCGGCGAGCGCGACGCCCACCGCCCGCCCGTCGCGGGTGATCACGCGCTCCACGGGGGCCTCGAGACGGATCTCCGCGCCGAACGCCTGGGCGGCGCGGGCCAGCACCTGCGTGAACCCGCCGTTGCCGCCCTTGTGAAACGCCCAGGCGCCGAACACCCCGTCGTGCTCGCCGAGCAGGTGGTAGAGCAGGACGAGTCCGGATCCCTGCGAGTACGGACCCACCTTCGTGCCGATGATCGACGAGCTTGCGAGATAGCCCTTGAGCAGCTCCGATTCGAAGTAGTCGTCGAGGAAGTCCGCCGCAGACCCGGTGAGCAGCCTGACCGCGTTCACGACCACGCGACGGTCGAGCCGGCGGAAGTGGGAGCCGAGCGCGGCGAGCCTGACCAGCTCCTCCGGGTCGTCGCTGAAGATGTCCGGCGGCGCCTGGTCCAGGAGCGGCTTGATCGCCCGCAGGACCTGGGCCACGTCGTGCTCGTAGGCCTCGTACGCATCGGCGTCGCGGGGGCTGTGCCGCGCGATCTCCTTCAGGTTCTCGCCCCGGTCCTGCGTGAGCAGGAGGTAGTTCCCGTCCTCCACCGGCGCGAACGTCGTGGGCATGAGCAGCGGCATGAAGCCGTGCTTCGTGAGCTCGAGCTCGTGGATGATGTCCGGCCGCAGCAGGCTGAGCGCGTAGGAGAAGGTCGTGAACCAGAAGCCGGGATGGAGCTCCTCGGTGATCGCCGCGCCGCCGACGAGATGCCGGCGCTCGAGGATGAGCGTGCGCAGGCCGGCCTTCGCGAGGTAGGCGCCGTTCACGAGCCCGTTGTGGCCGCCGCCGACGACGATCGCGTCGTACGCGTGCTCCGAGGTCGGCATCAGGCGGTCCTCCGGGGTGGGTCGAACAGCGGGGTCCGGGCGACGACCGCGTCGAAGTACTCGTAGTGGTGGATGACGGGGTACTCGAGCTTCACGCGCGAGCCGGGCTTCGCGAGATCCGGCGGGACGCGCGCGAGCGCGATCTGGCGCTGGAGCATCGGCGAGTACATCAGCGACGAGGCCCAGCCGAGCTGCTTGCCGTGGTCGTCGTACAGGTAGTACTCGTCGTGGATCGGGGTGTGATCCTTGGGCGGGATGAGCCCGGCGGCGTCGAATCGGCGATCCCAGTCCCGCCAGTTGACCACCAGCCCGGTCAGCCGCCAGCGCGACGTTCGTCCGGCCAGCTCGCGCCGGATGGCGTCGCGCCCGACGAACGCCCGGTCCGTCGTCGGTGCGTCGCGAACCATCCAGCCCAGCCCGAGCTCGCTGGGGGTGGAACGCTGCTCATCGGACCACGCGTAGCGACTGGACCGGAAGTCCACGTCGAGCAGCAGCAGGCCCGCTTCGATCCGCGCCATCGAGAGCGCGGTCAGCCCGAACGGGATCACGCCGTGACCCCGGCCGCTCTCCCAGATCGCATCCCACACGGCGAGCGCGCGCTCGGCCGGCACCCACACCTCGTAGCCGAGATCGCCGGTGAAGCCGGTTCGCGACACGATGACCGGTACACCGCCGATCGACGGACGGACGACCCCGAATGGGGGCAGCCCGGCCAGCTCGGGCGCGAGCGGCGCGAGGATCGTCCGCGAGCGGGGGCCCTGGACGGCGAGGATCGCGAAGGCGTCGGTGACCTCCTCGATCGACACGCGCTCCCGGCCACGCAGGCCGTCGAAGTACGCGAGGTTCGGCTCGGCCGCCGTGAGCAGGTACTCGTCGGGAGCGAGGCGCATGACGATGCCGTCCTCGAGGACGAACCCGCGGTCGTCGCACCACAGCGTGTACTGCGACGAGCCGGGCGGCAGCCCCCGGACGTCCCGGGCGAGCACGCCCGCGAGATAGCGCTCGGCGTCCGGCCCCGCGATGCGGTACTTGTAGAGCGGCGAGCTGTCGAACAACCCGGCGCTGTTCCGGATCGCGAAGTACTCGAACTTCTCCGAGGCCTGGTAGCGAACCGCCGACAGGTGGTTCGACCAGTGCTCCCAGAGGCCGGTCTCGTTCAGCTCGCTGGTCCGCGGATGAAACGGTGTGGTGCGGATCAACCGGGCGACCCCTCGGTGCGGCAGGTGAAGCGACGGTAGCGCCGGCTCCTGCCCGGCCACGGCCGTGTTCCGCCCCCCGCACATGAGGCAGCGGATGACAGCGCCCAGGCTGGACGGACGACGATGGCCCGTGGCGTACGGCTGGGAGATCCTCGTCCCATGCCTGCAACCCGCGCCTCCGTCGCCCCGACCGATCTCCTCCTCCTGCTGTTCCTCGGCGCCGTCTGGGGCGGCGCGTTCCTGTTCTTCCGGATCGCCGGCCCGGAGGTGGGACCGGTGTGGGCGGCGGAGGCACGCGTCACGATCGCCGCGCTGACGCTGGCGGTCGTCGGGCTCCCGACCGCGCGGCGGACGCTCGCCGGCCGATGGCGCCAGGTCGTCGTCCTCGGCGCGTTCATGTCCGCGATCCCGTTCTCGCTCATCGCGTTCGCGACGACGACCCTGCCGACCGGGCTGGGCGCGCTGCTCAACGCGACCGCGCCACTGTTCACCGTCCTCGTGGGCGCGGCGTGGGTCGGCGACCGGGTCGGCAGCCGGACCGCCGTCGGGCTCGCCCTCGGCCTGTTCGCCGTGCCGGTCGCGGTCGGCTTCGGGCCGCTCGAGCTGGGGCCGGACACGCTCCTCGCGGCCGCCGCGTCGCTCGGGGCCGCGTTCAGCTACGCGATCGGCGGGATCTACGCGCGGCTGCGGCTGCGCGACATGCCGCCGGTCTCGCTCGCCACGGGTCAGCTCGCGTCCGCCGCCATCCTCCTGCTGCCGGTCGCCATGCTGACGGGGACGCCGGGGGTCCCCTCGGCGGGTGGCATCGTGTCGCTGCTCGCGCTCGGCACGGTCTCGACGGCGCTCGCCTGGCCGCTCTACTTCGGGGTCACGGGCCGGACGAGCCCGACGGCGGCGAGCACGGTGACGTTCGTCGTGCCCGTGTTCGGCATCGCGTGGGGCGCGATCGCGCTCGGCGAGCCGGTCGGTCTCGGGGTCGTGGGCGGGTTCGTGCTCGTGCTGGCGAGCCTCGTGCTCGTGCTCGGGCTGCGGGTGCCGGTCCCCGCGGTCGCCCGGCGAGTGCTCATCCCGCGGCGGGCCGCCCTCCGACCGTCAGCCGCCGGCTGATCCGTCGTCGCGCGTCCGGTGCCTCGCCTCGCGAGCGGCGTCGCGGCGGACGCGCTCGATCCGGGGTGGGCGGAGCAGACGCGCTCGAAGCGCCGCAGCCGGGACGCAGGGCGTCCCGTCCTCGAGCCAGATCACGGCGAGCTGCCGGCGGTGAACCCAGCGACGGACCAGGCCGGGCGATCGGCGGGTGATCACGGCGACCTCGGCAAGCGTGTACAACGGCTTGTCGAGCGCGGGGACGTCGCGCATCGGCGACAGGGTCGCGGCTCTGGCCGCGCGGCGTCAAGATGTCGACGGCGGTATCGCATGGACGGGCACTCGGCGTTCCCGCGGCAGGCGCCTATCCTTCGGCGCGTGAGCCTGTTCCGCCTCGTCGATCCGGGCGACCTCGCGGCCCCGACGATCGTCGCCGCCTTCGACAGCTGGGTCGATGCGGGCTCGGCCTCGTCCACCGCGGCAGCCATCCTCGCAGACGGCGCCCGCCGCGTGGCGGCGTTCGATGGCGACCGCCTGTTCGACTACCGGGCCCGGCGCCCGACGCTCGAGATCGCGGACGGCCGCCTCACGTCGCTGACCTGGCCGGAGCTGACCGTGCGCGCGACACAGGCCGGCGGTCAGGACCTCCTCGTGCTCACGGGCGGGGAGCCCGACTACCGCTGGCGCGAGTTCGCGGACAGCGTCGTCGAGCTGTGCCTCCGCCTCGGCGTCGCCTCGTGGGTGAGCCTGGGCGCGATCCCTGCCGCCGTGCCGCACACCCGCCCGGTCCCGATCCTCGGCACGGCGTCAGGTCCGGACCTCCTGCGGGGCGGCGTTGCGCCCGGCCCGGACGGGCTGCTGCGCGTCCCCGGCGCGTGCATCTCGGTGCTCGAGATGGCGGTCGCCGCGGCCGGGATCCCGGCGGTCGGGTACTTCGCCCAGGTGCCGCACTACGTGTCCGGGCCGTACCCGCCCGCCGCGGTCGCCTTGCTGCGCGCGCTCGGCACGCACCTCGGGGTGGAGCTGCCGATGGCGGCGCTGGAGCAGGAGGCGCGCCAGCTGCGGACCCGACTGGACGCGGCGGCGGCGCTCGAGGAGACGACGCGGACCTACGTCGAGCGGCTGGAGTCAATGGTCGACGAGGAGCGGCTCCCCTCGGGCGAGGAGCTCATCGGCGAGATCGAGCGGTTCCTGCGGGAGCGCGGCAACGAGGGCACGCAGCGGAGCAGCTGACCACCCGGCCGCCCGGGCCGCGGGCTGCTCAGGCCCGTTCGGGCGGCCTCGGCGTGACGTCGGCGATGATCTCGGTGGCGGAGACCAGCCGGCGAAGGTGCCGCCGCAGCTCGACGAACGCGGGCAGGCGCCCGGGCGCGAGCGATTCGTCGGGCGGCAGCTCCACGACGGCGGCGCGGAACAGCTCGAGATCGGCGGGGGCGATGAGCGAGCGTGGCGTGATGCGCGGGGCGTTGGTCGACATGGGTCTCCCGGGGCAGCGTCGAGGGCCGCCTGCACCGTAGCCCGCCCGTGCGTGCCCTTCCCTCCCCCGAATGGGGGATTTCCGCCCCTACGTGCGGGCCCCGGGCGCAAAGGTCGGTCGGCATCGCAGAACATGCCAGGAAGCGTCACCATCGGCTACGCTGCGCCCGATGCGCGCCTCACGCCTCGTCTCGCTGCTCCTCCTCCTCCAGGCCCGCGGCGGGATGACGGCGGCACAGCTGGCCCGGGAGCTGGAGGTCTCGATTCGGACGGTCCACCGCGACGTCGAGGCGCTCGCCCAGTCCGGCGTGCCGATCTACGCGGACCGGGGGCCGCACGGCGGGATCCGGCTCGTCGAGGGCTACCGGACGCGGCTCACCGGCATGACCGCCGAGGAGGCCGAGGCGCTGTTCCTGTCCGGCATCCCGGGTCCGGCGGCAGAGCTCGGGCTGGGGACGGTCGTCACGGCCGCGCGGCTCAAGGTCCTCGCCGCGCTGCCGGCGGAACTCCGCGGCCGCGCGACCCGCCTGGTCGAGCGCTTCCACCTCGACACCGCTGGCTGGTTCCAGCCGGGCGAGGCGGTGCCGGCGCTCGCGGATCTCGCCGACTGCGTGTGGGAAGCGGAGCGCCTGGAGGTGGACTACGAGCGCGGCGACCGGGTCGTGACCCGGGTGCTCGAGCCGCTGGGTCTCGTGCTCAAGGGCGGCGTCTGGTACGCCGTCGCGCGCGTGGACGGCCAGATCCGGACCTACCGCGGGTCGCGAATCGTACGGGCACGCCGCGTCGGCGAGCGGTTCGAGCGACCGGACGGCTTCGACCTCGCCTCGTTCTGGACCGAGGCGAGCGCGGCCTACGAGCGCGACGCGCCGCGGGCCACGATCACGCTGCGCATCCGACCGGACCGGATGGACCGGCTGATGGAGGCAATCGGCCCGTATGCCGTGCAGGCCGCCGAGATCGTCGATGAGCCGGACCCGGAGGGCTGGACCCGGCTGCGCGTCCGTCTCGAATGGCCCGAATCCGCGGCTGCGGCCCTCGTCCGCGTGGGCGGGGACTGCGAGGTTCTCGCGCCGGTCGAGCTGCGCCAGGGCATCGTGCGCCACGCAACCCGGGTCCTGGAGCGCTACGGAGCGCTGCCGGTCGCCGCGGACCCGGATGCCGCCGGCACCCCTCGCCCGCCCGGAAGCGGTGCGCGGCGGGCTCCCCGTGGCGTGACCGCCGGCGTCCCGTCGGGCTGACCGCCGGCGACGACCCGCGGGTGACGGAGGGCCGCCCACCAGCCGGTGCGCCAGCTGCGCCGGAAGCTCCGCTCGCGGTCGGCCTGGATCGCGCGGGCCAGCTCGATGAGATGCATCACACGACCTCCGTGGGCGGGTTCCGGCCTACTGGCTCCTTCGTCAGGACCAAACCGTAAACCGGCTACATGACAATCTCTGTCACGTACAGATCGGAGGCCGTCACGGGCCGCGGACCGCCACGGCGGCGAGCGCCGGGTCCGGACACGGACGGGGTGGGGGAAGGCGATTGGACCGCCGTGGTGTCCACGGTGGCCGGCTCCGCCGCCTCCCGGCATCCCGCCGTCGGGTCGACGCGCCGCCGGTCTGTCGAAGCTGTCCGGCGGTCCGCTCGCTTCTGGTGGTCACGGTAGGGCGGCCCCCACGCTCCCGCCACGTGCCAAGCGTCCACGGGCGGCATGGACATTCGTCCCGAACCGGCCGACCTGCCCGAGGTGCGCGGAGAGACGCCCCGACCGCACCTCGTGTACACGAACGAGCCTCGACCCACCCGAACGGCTGCGGCCGTCTGGGACCCACGCGGGATGGGACCGACGACCCAGCTGCGCGAGAGTAGGGCTCGTCCCCCCACCGTCTCCTGCACCTGGCCGCAACGATGAACCTGACCGCCGCCCGACGTGCCCTGATCGCGACGGCCATCCTGCTCGGCTCCGCCTTCGTCGCCGTGCCCGCACGAGCTGCCGACGCCGTCTCGCTGACCGAGGCCGAGGACCGCCTGCTCGCACTGATCAACCGGGACCGTGCCGCGGCCGGCCTGGTGCCCGTGCGATCGGACAGCCGGCTGCGCGAGATCGCCCGGTCGCGATCCACGGACATGGTCGCGAAGGACTACTTCAGCCACGAGCAGCCGGACGGTCGCAACGTATTCGACCTCATCGAGGCCGCCGGCATCACCTGGTACGGTGCCGGCGAGATCCTTGCCTGGAACTCGTGGCCCACTCTGCTCGACTCGGCCTCCGCGGCCGACGCCGGCTGGCTCGACTCTCCCAGCCACCGCGCGATCGTCCTTTCCCGCGAGTACAACTACGTCGGCTTCGGGCTGGCGGTCGGTCCAGATGGCCGCAAGTTCTGGACCGGCGTCTTCCTCAAGGGGCCGGATCGCACGCGACCGACGGCCCGCGCATCCGGGGTGAGCCGGCCGTCCTCCGCCGCCGTCCGGTTCGCGTGGCGGGGGGGCGACGTGCGGCTGCAGGTGCTGACCGCCGGCCTGCGCGACTTCCAGGTCCAGCGACGGGTCGCGGGAGGCAGCTGGGTGTGGGTGACACGCTCGACGACGTCCACCGCCCGGACGATCACCGTCAGCGGCGGACGGACGTACGAGTTCCGGGTCCGATCGCGTGACCGGGCGGGCAACGTCAGCCCCTGGACCGCCCCGCTCAGCATCACGGTCTGACGACACGCACCTGCACGGCCCGCAGCCGGGCCGACAACGGCTCCGTGAAGGAGTGAGCCGCTAGGGTAGGCAGGTGTCAGCACGGGGAACACCGCCGCCCGCCGCCGATCGAGGGCTTGATGCCCCCGGTGCATCGACGATGGCCGCAGCCCGCGTGGATCGTGGCGCCAATCGACGGCACGGGCATGAATCCACGCTTTCCGGCGCGCCCGCTGATGCCCGCCGGGCATCAGCGTCCGGGGAACCGGGACCGGGCTCGGCGCCCGTCCATCGCATCGATGCCGACCGGCACGCGCGTGCCGCCGCCGCCGAGCGCCGGATTGCCGCGGTCGCCCGCGTCCTCGACGACCTCGTGGAGGTTCCCGGCACCGGGCGCCGGGTCGGTCTGGAGCCGATCCTCGGCCTGATCCCGATCGGCGGCGACCTGCTCGGCGCGCTGGCGAACGGATGGGTCGTCCTCGAGGCCGCACGGTTCCGGCTGCCGCGGGTCGTGCTGGCGAGGATGGTCGTGAACGTCGTCGCGGACCTGCTGCTCGGCGCGGTGCCCGTGCTCGGCGACCTCGTGGACTTCGGATTCAAGGCGAGCAGCCGCAACCTCGAGCTGTTCCGGCGCCACGCTCGCGAGCCCGACGCGGATACGCGGTCGCACGCCGCATTCCTCGCGGGCCTCCTGCTCACGGCCGTGGGCGTCGCCTGGATCGTGCTCGTGCTCCTGTCCCGCGTGCTCGGAGAGCTGGCGCTGGCCCTGTAGGCCCGAGGGCGCGAGCGAGCGCTCGCAACGTGCCTGCAACCGCCCGCCCGCCGCGACGGTGCCGTCCGTCGTCCCGTCCCGGCGATCGTGGGCGGGGCGGCCGACCGCCGGTCGATCGTGCGCCTGCCCGGAGGGATGCCATGGCCAAGCTGACGTTCGCCGAGAACCCGGTTCACCCGGTCCTCAACGACTATCCCGCCGTCCTGATGCCGTTCAGCCTCATGTGCGATGCCCTGTACGTGGTGACGCGCCGGCCGACGCTGCGGAACGCCTCACTGCTCGCCCAGCTGGCCGCCCTCGGCACGGGGGCCGCGGCCGCGGCAACCGGGTACGCCGACTACGAGACGATCCCCGAAGGCACCGATGCCAAGCGCCTGGCGAATGTCCACGCTGCCCTCAATGCCGGTGCCATGGGCGCGGTCGCGCTGGGCGTGATCGTTCGCCTGCCCGGCCGCGTCCGTCCCCTCGCCGTCGCCCTCAACGTGCTCGCGAACGCCACGCTCGTCGTCGCCGGCTGGTATGGCTCCCACCTCGTGTACCGCCACGGCGTGCGCGTGCGGGGCGTCGATCCGACGACCGGCATGGCATCCCCGACCGAGGATCCCGGCAAGCCGATCGCCGACCAGCTGGAGCGGCTGGCCGGCCAGGTGCCGGCGCGCGACCTCGGCGCGCTCGTGAGCGGCACGGCCGAGTCGGCCGCCGACGGGTCTGACGACGGCTCGGCCGACGAACCGCCGGTCGCCGACCCGACGGGGCGACGCACCGAGCCGGTGACGGTCGCGGCAACCGCGACGAACATCGCTCCCGAGTAGCCCACCGGCCACCGGCCACCGGCTACCGGCCAACGGCCACCGGCCACCGGCCAACGGCCACCGGCCACCGGCCACCGGCCACCGGCCACCGACGAGGAGACCCACGTGACCGACGACCTGCCCGCCGCGCGGGACGACGACTCCCCGATCAAGGGCGAGCCGACGAACGCCGACGAGCTCGCGCCCGAGGAGCACCAGCCGGATCCGCCGGAGGGCGCGAACCGCCAGCCGCGCGACCCGGGTGCGATCGAGGACGAGCCGGGGGGCGATCTCTAGCGCCCCTACACTCGCCGGGATGGAACCCGGCCGGCTGGATCTCGATCCGCTTCGCCGCGTCGTCGCGACGCGCTACGTCACGCCCCTCCGCGAGGGCGGCTCGCTGCCCGCGCTCCTCGAGGCGGACGACGACGGCCTGTACGTCGTGAAGCTGCTCGGGGCGGGGCACGGCGCGAAGGCGCTCACCGCCGAGCTGCTGGCCGGCGAGATCGGCCGGCGGCTCGGGCTGCCGGTGCCGGAGCTCGTGCTCGTCGAGCTCGATCCCGCGCTCGCGAAGGCGGAACCCGACCAGGAGATCCAGGAGCTCCTCGAGCGGTCCGCCGGGATCAACGTGGGCCTGGACTTCCTGCCCGGCTCCCTCCCGTATGCGCCCGCGACCGCCCCGCCGCTCGACCCGGAGCTGGCTGCGTCGATCGTCTGGCTCGACGGGCTGGTGATGAACATCGACCGCACCGTGCGCAACCCGAACCTGCTCGTGTGGCATCGCCGGGTGTGGCTCATCGACCACGGCGTCGCGTTCCCGATCCACCACACGTGGCGCGACCCGGATGCCCACGCCCGACGCCCGTTCGAGGGCATCCGGGACCACGTGCTCCTGCCCGTGGCCGGACCGATCGAGGCCGTGGACGAGACCCTTGCGAGCCGGCTCGACGAGCGCGCTCTTCGGGCGCTCGTGGACGCGATCCCGGATGCGTGGCTCGACCCCGAGCCCGGGCTGCCGGACCCGGCAGCGCACCGGGCGGCCTACCTCGGCTACCTCCGGCGCCGGCTGGAGGCCCCGAGGCCGTTCGTGCTCGAGGCCGACCGTGCCCGAGCGGCCTGACGCGTCGGCGGTGGCCCGCCACCCGTTCGAGTACGCGATCGTGCGGGTCGTGCCGGACATCGAGCGCGGCGAGCGAATCAACGCCGGGATCGTCCTGCGCTGCCGGCCGCTCCGGTTCCTCGGCGCCCGCGTGTTCCTCGATCGGGCCCGACTCGAGGCCCTGTTCCCGGCCTGCGACGGCGACGCGGTCGAGGCGCACCTTCGCTCGATCGAGCGGATCGCCGCCGGCGACGAGACCGCCGGGCCGATCGCCCGCCTCGCGCCCGCCGAGCGGTTCCACTGGCTGGTGGCTCCGGCGTCCACGGTCATCCAGCCGTCACGCGTGCACACCGGCCTGACCGCGGATCCGGCGGCGACGCTCGAGCATCTGTACGCAACCCTCGTGCTCCTGCCGCAGACCCGCGACGCGGAGGCCGTCACCGGCTAGGCTGGCCGGGCGCGCGCCAGAGGGGACCGGGGAATGCGACCGCTCGCACGCTGTCTCGTGGCCCGCCGATGACGATCCGCGCCATCGCCCGGCCGCTGGGGTCGATCCCGTCGGGGGTGATCATCTGGGCGCTCCACCTGGCGCTGCCGCTCGTCGTGCTCGGCGCGCTGCTCATTGCGCCGTCGCTCGACGTGCGCTGGGAGGACCACCTCCTCCACCTGTGGCTGATCGCCGGGGCCTCGGGCGTGTCCGTCGTCCTGGCGGCCACGGTGGGCGAGGCGGCGCGGCGGCACGGCGATGCGCGGCTCACGCTGGTCGCGATGGCGTTCGGCGCCGCAGCGGGGTTCTTCGCCGTCCACGCGCTCGTCACCCCCGCGGTCCTCGTCCGCGGTCCGAACGCGGCGTTCCTGCTCTCGACGCCAGCCGGCCTCGTGCTCGCCGGTGCGTTCGCGCTCGCCGCATCGGTCGACCTGTCGCCCGAGCGCGCCGCCCAGGTCGCGCGGCTGCGCCTGCCGATCGTTGTGGCGCTCGTCGCGGGGGCGATCGGGTGGACGGCGATCGCGTTTGTCGACGGCTCGCCGCTCGCGACTCCGCTCGGCGAGCAGGACGCCGTGCGCTGGCAGCGGGCGCTCGCGGTCCTCGGCCTCGCGCTGTTCGTGCCCGCGATCGCGCTGCAGGCCCGCGCGTACCGCCGGCGGCCCTCGGTCGTGCTCGTGTCGATCCTCACCGCGTCCATGCTCCTCGCGGAGGCGCTTGTGGTCATCGCGTTCGCCCGGTCGTGGCACGTGTCGTGGTGGCTCTGGCACGTCCTGCTCGTGGCCGCCTTCGGGTACGTCGCCTACAGCGCCCACGTCGCGTACCGGCGGGAGGGCGGCGCGACGGCGCTGTTCACGGCGCTGTCGCTGGTCGAGACGATCGAGCGGATCCAGGAGGAGCACGGCGCCGCCCTCGAGGCGCTCGTGGCGGCGATCGATGCCGAGCGCACCGATGTCCACGCCGCGGTGCGGCGGGTGGCACGCCGGTTCGCGCTGACGGACGGCCAGGCGGCGGTCCTCGAGCGGGCGGCCACGGCGCTCGCGGCCGACCGGGACCTGATCCGCCGGCTGTCGGCGCTCGTCGCCGTCGCGCGCGAGGGCCGTGTGGGCCTCGGGGAGCGGGAGCTGCTGGCGCGTGCCGCCGACCACCTCTCGGCCGCCTTCCGGGGCGATGCGATCCGCCTCGCGGTCATCGCTGACGGCGTCCCGCGCTGGGCCGGCAACGCGGAGCGGGAGGGCGAGGCGGTCGACGACGGCTGGATCCGCGCCGCGATCGACCGCGGCGACCCGATCGAGGAGCCCGTGCCGCCGACCCGGTTCGTCGTGCCGATGCACGGTCGCGACGGCGCGCTCGGCGCCGTCGAGATCGTCCGGCTCGGCGGCGCGTTCAGCGACCGCGATCGCGCACTGCTGGAATCCCTCGGGGCCGCGCTTGCCGTGCTCATCGAGAACGGCAGGCTGTACCGGCGTGTCGACCAGCTGTTCCGGCAGTTCCTGCCGCCGGACGTCGCCGCCTCGTACCTCGCGGATCCGCGGCGCGCGGCCCTGGGCGGCCGGGTGGGTGAGGTGACGGTCCTGTTCGCCGACCTGCGCGGCTACACCTCGTATGCGGAGAGCCGCTCGCCGGGCGACGTCGTCGCGCTCCTCAACGCGTACTTCGGGGCGGCGGCGCCGGTGATCCTCGAGGAGGGCGGCACCGTCGTCCAGTTCGTGGGCGACGCGCTCATGGCGATCTGGAACGCGCCCGTCGCCCAGGAGGACCACGCGCTGCGCGCGTGCCGCGCCGCCCTCCGGATGCAGGCGGCCATCGAGCCGCTCGCCGCGGCGACGCCCGGCCAGCCCCGCTTCCGGATCGGCGTGAACAGCGGGTCGGCGCTCGTGGGCACGATCGGCAGCGAGCAGCATCGCGACTTCACCGCCGTCGGCGACGCCGTGAACGTGGCGGCGCGGCTGCAGGCGGCGGCCGAGGTCGGCACGGTCGTCATCGGACCCGCGACGCGAGCGGCGCTCGGCCCCGTGGCGCGGCTTCGCCCGCTCGGGAAGCTCGACCTGAAGGGAAAGGCGGGGCCCGTGGAGGCGTGGGTGCTGACGGGGCTCAGCGCGGGCGCCCGCCGACGGCGTGGCGAGCAGCAGCCGGATCCCGGGGGGTGGCCGGCGTCCGGCTGACGTCGCGGGTAGTCCGGCGCCGCGCGTGTCAGGACGCTACCCGGGCCATCCATGTCTCCCCGCACGACTGGCCGATGCTCCACGGCGTGCCGACGGCGACGAGGGTGTCCCGGACCAGGGCAGCCTGCGAGACCATCCGGACGGTCGCATCGCAGCCCGCCACCGCCGGCGTGATCCGGGACCAGTGCACGAGGTCGGCCGAGCGCCACACGACGAGCATCGCGTCGTCGGCCGGCATGTCGCGATGGCCGATCGCGATCCAGCCGCTGCCCAGCCGGAAGATCCGCACGATCGTGTCGACGGACCAGTCGTCGACGCGGCGCATGCCACTCACCCGGCGCCACGAGCGGCCATCGGTCGTCGTCCAGACCCACGTCGACGTCTGGGTCGAGTTCGCGCCGGTCACGATGAAGCGCTGCGAGACATGGCTGACGGACGGCGGGCGAGCGTACGTGCCCGACGTTCGAAGGCCGGTCGGCACCGTGCCGGCCGACCACGACCGCCCGGTCGTCGAGACGAGCACCCGCGGTCGAGAGGGCACCCGGCAGTCGTACCCGATGGCGATCACCCGCGTGCTGCTCGTGGCGACGCTCGTTGGACAGAAGGACGCGACGAGGCTCTGTGCCGGGGCAGCGACCCACGAGTTCGACGCGCCGGTGGCGGAAAGCCACACGCGCGTGACGCTGCTGGACCCGTTGCGCACGAACGCCACGAAACCCTGCGGTCCGGTGGCGAGCGTCACGGTGCGGATCGCCTGCGGCCCGGTCGCGGCGGGCGTCCAGGTCTCGCCGTCGGTGGAGCTGAGGAACGAGCGTCCGGTCGTGACGAGCACCCCGCGGCGACCCACGACCTGGCCGAAGGCGTCGACCCCCTCGGGACCGAGGTGCTCAACCCACGTGCGTCCGCCGTCCGCCGATCGCCAGCTCGCCGCACGCCCGGCGACGTCGTCCCGACCCGTCTGGACGATGCCCATCGCGCCCCCGGCGACGCCGTTGAGCCGGAGGGCCTGGGCCGGGCCGGCGGCGCCGTTCGCGGCAACCTGGTCGAACGCGCTCCAGGTGAGGGTTGTCCCGGCGACGTACGGCGTGACCCTGGTGGTCGTGACAACCGGGTAGGCAGGGAGATGGGCGGCGCGAACGCCCTCATCGAGCGCGATCGCGGTCGTGGCGACGATGATGGCGATGGCGGCGGCGATCCGGCGGCCGGTGACCGGGCGGCGAGGGGGCATCGGCGGCACCTCGAGGTCGGCGGCGAGCGGCGGGCGGCGGCAGATGATACGGGCAACGACCGCGCCGGTCCGCCGGTCCGCGCTTGACACGGCTGGCGCCGCACCTGACGACGGACCTGTCACGTTGTGCCGCCAGGGGTGCCAAACGGCGACGGACTCGCCCGCAGCGGGCCTCCGAGCCATCACCGCGGCGGTTCCGTCATCAGGTGGAACGCCGGGCGGCTCAATCGCAGCGGGGCGAACCCGCGCCGGCACCGCCCTTGACACGTGACCAAACGGTCACTAATCTGCCGGCATGGACGACGAGGTGTTCCGGGCGCTCGCGGACGTGGGGCGGCGGACGCTGCTGGATCGGCTGTTCGAGCGTGATGGCCAGACGCTGGGAGAGCTCGAGACGGCGCTGCCGCACATGACCCGCTTCGGCGTCATGAAGCACCTCCGGGTCCTCGAAGGCGCAGGGCTCGTGAGCAGCCGCAAGGTGGGTCGCGAGCGGCACCACTACCTGAACCCGGTGCCGATCCGGCGGATTCACGACCGCTGGCTGGATCGCTACCGGGCCCGTGCCGCCGATGCCCTGCTCGATCTCGCTGCAGTGCTGGAGGATCGACACATGGCCACCGAGACCGGGACGGCAGCGGCCACGACCCCGCCGTCCCACGTCTTCAGCGTGTTCATCCGCGCCGACCAGGCCACGGTCTGGCGGGCGCTCACCGAATCCGAGTACACGCTCCGCTACTACTACGCAAGCACGGTCGAGTCCGACTTCAAGCCGGGATCGCCGTACCTGTACAAGGTGGGCGACGAACCGGCGATCGAGGGCGAGATCCTCGAGAGTGACCCGCCGAACCGGCTCGCGATGACGTTCCACGCGGTGTGGGACGACGACGTTCGCGGGGACCCGCCGTCCCGGGTCGTCTGGGAGCTCGAGGTCGCGGGACCGGGCGTGACGAAGCTGAGCGTCGTCCACGATGGGCTCGCCAACGCCCCCGCCACCGCGGAGCAGGTCGCCGGCGGCTGGCCGTTCATCCTGTCCGGGCTCAAGACCCTCATCGAGACCGGGCAGCCGCTGATGCCGCCCGCCGAGGAGCATGTCCACGCCTGACCCGCCCGCGGCGCGAATCCGAGCGGCCGGGCAGCCTGTCTCCCGGCCGCTCTCCGACCCCTTGCCGCTCCCCTCAGGCCTCGCCGGCGGCGCGCATCGCCGCCTTTCGCTCCCGTTTCTGCGCCTGGTACGCGGCCAGGGTCTCCGGCGAATCGACGTCCGCGAGCGTGGGGTGCGACGGTGCCACCGTCTCCCAGCCGTCCGGGGCGACGCCCAGCCGGCGCCCGAGGATCGCGACCAGCGTTCCGGCCTTCATCTCGCCGATCCCGGGCAGCTCGATCAGCCGCCGGTACAGGTCCCGCCCGTCCGCCGCCTCGGTCCAGATCCGGCTCGGGTCGCCGCCATACCGCTCGACGAGCACGCGGCACAGCTCCTGGACCCGGCGGGCCATGTTGCCGGGGAACCGGTGGAGCGCCGGACGCTCGCGAAACGCGGCGTCGAGCGCGGCGGGCTCGTACGCGGCGATGGTCGCGGGATCGAGGCTCCCGATCCGACGGCGAAGCTCGAGCGGTCCCGAGAATGCCTTCTGGAGCGGCACCTGCTGGTCGAGCACGAAGCCGATGAGCAGGGCGACGGGGTTCTCGGCCAGGAGCCGGTCGGCGTCCTGGTCACCGGTGAAGGGGAGCCTGGTGACGGGGGTCGAGGTGGTCATCGCCGCATCGTACGCGTCGCCAGTCTGCGGGCATGCATCGCCGCGTAGCATCGCGCTCACCATGGTCGCGCCGTCGAGCCCCGGGTCGTACGCCGCCTCGACCGGTGTCCGGATCCCGGTCGCGGCAGGACGGTCGGTGCCCGCCGAGCTCGCGCTGCCGCCGGCGCGACCGACCGTCTCGCGCGGTCCGGCGGTGATCGTCATCCATGAGCCAACCGGCCTGAACGACGACATCCGGTCGATCACCCGGCGGTTCGCCGCAAACGGCTACGTCGCCCTTGCGCCGGATCTCACCGGCGGCGGACCCCTGCCCCTGTGCATCGCGCGCTTCGCGCTCGGCGTCTCGCGCGCGCCCTCCGGCCGCCCGTATCGCGATCTCGCGGCGGTCCAGCGCTGGCTCGCCGCTCGTGACGACGTCGACGGCGAGCGGATCGGGCTCGCCGGCTTCTGCATGGGTGGCGGGTTCGTGATCCTGTACGCGATCCACGGTACCGAGCCTGTTCGCGCGATCGCCCCGTTCTACCCGGCGCTGCCCCGTGACGACGCCGACCTTGCCCGCCTGTGCCCCACGGTGGCGAGCTTCGGCGCCCGTGACCGGGCCTTCGGCGGGAACGGGGAGCGACTCGAGCGGGTCCTCGCGGCCGCCGGCGTGCCGCACGATGTCCGGACGTATGCCGACGCCGGCCATAGCTTCCTTAACGTCCACGACGGCGTGACGGCCTGGCTTGATCGGCTGCCGCCGGAGCACGCGGGCTACGAGCCAAACGCGGCGGAGGACGCCTGGGCGCGGGTCCTGCACTTCTTCGCCGTGCACCTCGCGGGCGGGCAGTCCGCCGACGACTGACCCGGCGGCAGGGGATCAGGCCAACGCGGCGAGCTCCGCCGCGACGTCGCCGGCCAGGGCCACGAACCCGTCGACATCCGCCTCGCTGACCGGCGTCGAGAGCGCGCCCATGCCGCGCGGGGCGACGTGGACGCCGCCCGCGAGCAGGCCGAGGAACAGGTCGGCGGGCTCGCCCACCCCCAGGCGCAGCTGGAACAGCGAGGCTACCCGCACGAGGTCGAACGGCACGCCGGTCGCGGCGAGCCGGCCGCGCATGCCGTCCTCAAGCCGCGCGCCGAGTGCGTCGAGCCGGGCGTACACGTCCGGCGTGAGGGTCCGCAGCGTCGCGAGGCCGGCCGCCGCCGCGACCGGGTTGCCGTTGAACGTGCCGCCGTGCGGCAGCGCGTCCGGCCGGCGGGCGTCGAACCGGTCCATGAGGTCGGCGCGTCCGCCGAAGGCGGCAAGCGGGTGGCCGCCGCCGACGATCTTGCCGAGCGTCGTCAGATCGGGCTCGACACCGAACGCCCCCTGGGCGCCGTGCGGCCCGATCCGGAAGCAGATGATCTCGTCGAAGACGAGCACGATCCCGTGGCGGGTCGCGAGCGCACGGAGCGCCTGCAGGAACCCGGCCGTTGCAGGCCGCAGGCCGCCCGCGCCCTGGACGGGCTCGACGATGATCGCCGCCACCTGGGCCTCCCGGCCGGCAAGCGCCTGCGCGACGGCGTCCGAATCGCCCCAGGGCAGGTCGATCGTCAGGCCGCGGATCGCGTCCGGGACCCCGGCCGCGGGCAGGACGACCCCGTCGTGCGTGCCGTGGTACGAGCGGTCGAAGCGCGCCACGAGCGGGCGCCCCGTCACCGCGCGCGCCAGCCGGATCGCGAACATCGTGGCTTCGGTGCCGGAGTTCGTGAACCGGACGCGCTCGAGCGACGGCAGCCGGCGACGCAGCTCCTCGGCGAGCTCGACCTCGAGCTCGGTCGGTGCGGCGAACGCACTGCCGCGCTCGAGCTGCCGGCGGACGGCCTCGACCACCGCCGGATGCGCGTGACCGAGGATGAGGGACGTGTAGTTGCCCAGCAGGTCGAGGTAGCGGTTGCCGTCGACGTCCCACTCGTACGCTCCCGACGCGTGGTCGATGAACGGCGGGTATGGCGGCGAGAACGTGGTGGTCCGCGTGGAACCGCCGGGGATCGATCGGGCAGCCCGCTCGAACCGCTCGCGCGATCCGGCGGTGCGCGCGAGGTACCGCGAGCGGATCGCCGTTCGCGGATCGGCCAGCGTGTCGGTCACCGGCCCAGCATAGGCAAGCGGTGGCGCGACGGCACGCCGTTGCGAGGTTGCTGCGACGGATCACGCGGAGCTGCCCGCGCGTTCCCGCGGCGGCCGCTGCCAGCCTCCCGCCAGGAGGACGACATGGCAGACCGCGACGATCGACCCACCGTGCCGCTCGACCACGAGCCGCTCAACCGCGAGGAGCGCCGCCGGCGACAGTTCGGCCGGGGCCGGCCGGCTGCGTCGTCAGGAGCCGCGGGCTCCGCGGGCGCCGGGGATCCCGGCGACGCGGCAGACGCGACCGGTGGCGAGGAGCGTCCCTTTGCGGGCCAGCCCGATGCACGCGCATCGACCGGCCGCCCGGATCAGGACGTCACCCACCAGACCGGTGCCGGAACCGGCGGCGCGACCGAACCCGACGGCCGGCTCGTGCACCAGGAAGGGATGCACCTGCCGAACCGGCCGAACGGCTGAGCCCGCCCCGCGCGGGTCACTCGACGACGATCCGCACCCCGTCGCCGTTGTCGCCGTCCACCTCGAGGATCGGTCCCCGGACGCCGAGGCGGAGCGCCTCGCGGATCCGCTCGGTCTGGTCCGGCGAGATGCCCGGCACGCGGTCGAGCGCAAACCGGCCCAACGCAAGCGGCAGCCGCAGGTTGACGACCTGACGATCGTGCTCGCGAACCTCGATCCGGATCGCCGCCGCGCCCGAGCGGGCGCCTGTGGCATCGGGCGCGGGGCCGGCGGGCGCGCCGCCCCCGAAAGCCGGCGAGGCGATCTGCTCATCGAGCGCCTCGAGGATCGGGGCCGCCTCCTCGGCGGTCAGCTTCCCCTCGGCGACGAGCTGGAGGACACGGCGAAGCGGATCGTCCATCACACCCATCCCGCGCGGTGGAGCGGGCCGGCGTCGTCGACCGCCTGGAGGCGGATGTTCGCTTCGTCGATCGAGACCTCACCCCGCTCGAGCGCCCGCAGGATCTCCAGCCGGGCCGCGTCCTGCTCTTCCGTCCGGAGCCGTCGCGGCTGGCCCGACGGGTTCGCCGACGCCCGAGCCTCGGCCACGATGCCGTAGGCAGGTGACGGCGCGGCGGGAGCCGGGCGCGCGGGCGGCTCGGGCGCGATCGGCGGTATGGGCGGCGCATCGGGAACGGGGGGTAGCTCGGGCACGATGGGCGGCTCGGGCGCGACGAGCCGGAGGTCGCCGGACATCGAGCGCCAGCGCACGGGCACGGTTCCGGTTCCGACGATCAGGACACCCGACGCCCCGATGCCCCGGCCGCCCTCGAACCGGTGGTCCACGTCGCTGCGCACGGCGCCGGTGATGGTCCGGGTCTCGACCCGCACCGGAGCGCCGGTCGCGATCCGGACGTCGCCGCTGACGGTGTCGATCTCGTGGGGGCCCGCACCGAGCTCGCCCTCGACGAGGATGTCGCCGCTCGTCGTGGACAGCCGGGCCGCCACGACGTGCGGAGCGCGCAGCCGGAGATCGCCCGAGACGGACCTTGCCTCGACGCGGACGGGCGAACCCGCGACCAGCTCGGCATCGCCCGAGACCGTCTGGAGGCTGACCTGCCCGGACGCGATCGCCAGGCGGACGTCGCCGGAGGCGGTCGTCCATGCCGTCGTGCCGTTCAGCTCGGTTGCCTCGACGTCCGCGCTCGCGGTGCGGACCTGGACGGTTGCCCGGCGCGGGACCTCGAGGTCGAGCTCGCGGCCGCCGGACGTCCCGAGCCGGAGCCCGCCGATGACGAGCGACAGGAGGTGGTCGGCGCCGCCATGGGCGCCGACCGAGATCGAACGCGGGGCGTCGCCGAGGTCGAGCAGCGGCTCGACGGGTTTGCCGTCCAGCGAGCGCACGCGGACGACAGGCTCGTCAATCCCGCGGATCCGGACGCTTCCGGAGGCGAGCACGACCCGGACCGTGCCGGTGGCGTCGAAGGGGATCTCTCGCACGGCGGGCGCGACGGTGGCAGCGGTCATCGGTGCGTCCTCCCGAGCGCCCGGATCGCCGCGGCGGCGTCCTCCGCGCTCAGCTCGTGACGGGCGAGGCGCTCCAGCACCTCGCGCCGCCGTTCGGCGATGTCGTCGACGGGAGCCGGTTCGGGCGCATCGCCGGCCCCGGCATCGCCGGCCGCGGCATCGCCGGGCTCGGCGTCGCGGGGCCCGAAGCCGAGCGCCCGCACGAGGCTCTCCACGCGTGCGCGGACGGTCGGGTAGCTGATGCCCAGCTCACGCTCCATCTCGCGCAGGTTGCCCCGGCTGCGCAGGAAGCTCTCGAGCACGACGTGCTGCTCCCGGCTGAGGCGAGCGAACCGGCCCAGGGAGAACTCGCCCTCGATGGTCGTCCCGCACGCACCGCAGTGCAGGCGGGTGACGCTCAGCGCCGACTGGCAGACCGGGCAGGTCGCGATTGCGTCGTGTGCCACGCCTGTTCGCATCCCGCTTATGGAACTGGATATGCGAATAGTGCAAGAGCGTCTTTTCTTTTGTCAAGCCCGCTTGCGTGGTTCAAATCAGCGAGGGAGCGGCAGCTCCTCGTCGGAACCGAGCGCCTCGGCCACCTCCCGCGCGAGCCCAGCATGGGAGAGCCAGCCGGCGCCGGCCGCCCCACCCCCGGCCCGGGCCGCGAACGCGTCGACGCGACGGATCGCCTGGCGAACCCGGGCACGCGGCAGGATGCCCCGGTCGAGGGCGATGGCCAGCGCCTCGATCACCCGACCGGCCGGCTCGAGCGCCATCGCGACATCGGCACCGGCAGCGACCGCCTCGACGGCTGTCTGCTCGTCCGCGACCCTCCCGGCAATCGTGTCCGCAACGAGCGCGTCCGTCACCAGGAGGCCGTCGAAGCCAAGATCCCCGCGAAGCCGCTCGACGACGGTCTGCGAGCGGGATGCCGGCCGGCCGTCGATCGGGTCGTCCACGACCTGCGCGGTCACGAGCCCCGGGACGCCGGCGGCCACGGCGGCGGCGAACGGCGCGAGCCGAGGGTCGACCGACGTCCGTCCATGACCCGGGGTGGGCCTCGCGATCGGCAGCACGCCGCCCGCGAGGTAGCCCTCGACCATCGCGGCCCGCAGGCGCGCGACCAGCGTCGGGTCCGAGCCGGGCGTCGTGATCCCATCGATCGAATTGTCGGGATCAGGGGCGATGTCGAGGTCCGGGGCGATGACCACGTCGATCCCCAGCGCAGCCAGCTCCCTTGCGGTCGCTGCGGCCACCGCGCGGGCGAGCCGCTCGGAGCCCGTGGCGGCGAGCGCCGTCGCCGACGGAAATCGGATGAGCGGCTCGCCAAGGCGGACGACGTGCCCGCGCTGCTGGTCCACCGCGACGTGGATCGGGCCAGGCGCCGTGACGCGGAGCTCATCGATCAGGCGCCGTACCTGCTCGCGGGATTCGACATGGCGCGAGAACAGGACGACACCGCCCAGCCCCTGCCCGACGAGCGTGCGTTCGTGGGCGGTCAGGGCCGGCCCGTCGATGCTGCCCCAGACGAGGCGGGCGGCGAGCGCGCGTGCCTCGCGCGGGGCGGTCATGGCGGACACGGGCGGCTCCGTCCTCATCGGAATGCACCGGTGACGCGGTGTCCGACTGAGTCTCGCCCGCGGCGACGCTGCCGACATCCGCCGATTGAGGGATTCCGTGGGGCATCGTCATCCGTCCAGACCGGACGCGGGCGTTCGTGGCCGCCCGTCGGGGTCGCTCGACGGTGGGGCACACGCGTGCCACCGCCTACCGTGATGGGGGTCGAGCGACACCGGCGTCGCTCCCCGCAGGACATGGAAAGGAGCCGCATCGATGTCCGTGCACAGCCAGGCCTTCCGGCAGGACGCGGTGGGCATCGTTCCCGGCCTGCTCCTCTGGATGGCGTTCATCCTCGCCGCCCTCGGCATCGTGGCGCACGTCGCGTTCATCTGAGGCTGATCACCCACCCGGATCGGGGCCTGCAGGGCCCGGCCCGCGCCCGGATTCGGTCAGGACCCCGTCGGACCCCCACCGACGGGGTCCGCTGCTGATGCGAGCTCGCACGCCTCGCCCGGCGCCAGCACGCGGACGGGGACCTCGGGCAGCCGGCGCGCCATCGCCCGCGCGAATGCGGGCCCGGGCTCCGCGAACGGCCGGGGCAGCAGCCGGCGGAATCCCGCGGGGTAGAGCGTGCCCCAGTGGATCGGGATCGCAAGGCGTGGGCGCAGGATCGCCGCGGCCTCCACCGCGCGTTCGGGGTCCATGTGACCGGTACCGATCGTGGGACCCCAGCCCCAGACCGGCAGGAGCGCGGCATCCAGGCCAGCGGCGACCGCGGCCATGCCGGGAAACACGTCGGTGTCGCCCGGGAAGTACACCGAGCGGGAACCCCGCAGCACCATCCCCAGCGCCGGCGCCTGGGGCCCGAACGGGGCCCTCGTACCGGAGTGGTTCGCGGGCACGACCTCGACGTGGACGGCATCGATCTCGAGCCGGTCGCCGGCGTCGACCTCCTCGACCGGGCCGAGACCCGCCCGGGCGGCGATCCGGCCCAGGCCTCGCGGGACGATGAGCGTCGGGCGGCCCGGGATCCGGCGCAGGGAGGGCAGGTCGAGGTGGTCGTGGTGGCCGTGGCTCACGAACACCGCGTCGAGATCGGCGAACAGCTCCGGGAGCACCGGACCGACCTGCCGCCGGACGGGTCCGAGGGCCCCGCGAAGCACCGGGTCGGTGAGCACGCGGAGCGAGTCGACCTCGATGAGGACGGTGGAGTGGCCGAGAAACGTCAGTCTGGCGTGGTCCGGTCCGGGCGGCCCCGGCGCGGCGGCACGGATCTGCCGCCAGGCTGCGTCGCGTACGGCGGTCCTGGGCGAGGTCATCGGGCACGCTGCCGGCCGAACACGGGCCCGATCGTCGCACGACTCCGGCAGGCGCGGGTCTTGACGGGTCCTTGTTCACATGGCAGCCTACGTTCAACAATGGTTGAATGTCTTATCCCGAGTGAATGGCCGGCCCACATGGCCGTCCCGGAGGCGCCGAGGATGATCCTGTTCGAGCGCGATCGCATCCTGACCGAGGAGCGCCGGAGGGGCCTCCTGCGGGCGATCCGATGACCGACGAGGCCACGGCGCCCGCGCCGGATCCGGAGCGGCTGATCTCGGACGTGGAGACGCTCCGGGCGCTCTCCGATCCCCTCCGGCTGCGGATCATCGAGGCCATGGTCCAGCGGGTGGATCCCCCATGGACCGTGAAGGAGCTCGCGTCGGCGCTGGACGTGCCGCAGACCCGGCTCTATCACCACGTGGAGCTGCTCCTCGAGCGCGACCTGATCCGGGCGGTGGAGCGGCGCGTGGTGCAGGGAATCATCGAAACGCGGTATGCCGTCGCCGCGCGATCCTTCCGGCTCGACCGACGGCTGTTCCAGGGTGGGTCACCGGAGGCGGACGCGCAGGTCCACGAGGTGCTTCTGCATCTGTTCGACCTCGCCAGGGACGAGCTGGAGGCGTCGATCGGCGCGGGGCTTGCCCTGCCCGAGGAGGAGGCGCCCGACAGCAAGCGGACGCTGCTCTCGAAGGGCCTGCTCCGCCTGCGTGCCGATCGCGCGGCAGAGCTGCGCAGCCGTCTCACGGAACTCCTCGCGGCGTACGACGACGACGATGCCGGCCCTGACACCGCCGCGTACGGGTTGCTCGTGGCGCTCTACCCGCTCGCGCCGACGGGGAGTGTGTCGAGCAGCGGCGACGGGGACGCGAGCGATGTCTGACACGGACGTCGAGCGCGGGGCCGACCCCTCGCACCCATTGCCGCGTGCCGCGCTCGGGATGCGCGCGGTCCTCCGCTACCCCGACCTCCGACGGCTCGTCGTCGCCCAGGCGATCAGCGATATCGGCGACGGCATGACGTTCACTGCCCTCCTGCTCCTGGTGAACGCGGTCACCGACTCCACGGCGGCGCTCGCCCTGATGTCGATCGCGCTCGCGGTACCCCCGTTCACGATCGGCCTGGTCGCCGGCGCGATCGCCGATCGCCACGATCGCCGTCGGATCATGCTGGTCGCGGACACCGTGCGGGCCGTGCTCGTCGCCGGGCTGGCATTCGCGGGGACGTCCCAATCGCTCCCGGTGCTCTATCTGCTCGCGTTCGCCCAGGCGGGCGTCGGATCGTTCTTCTCGCCCGCCCGCTCCGCGCTCATCCCGCGGACGGTACCGCCGGAGGGGCTGCTCGCGGCCAGCGCGCTGAACCAGACGACGCGGGTCGCGTTCGGCGTCCTGGGCACGGCCGTCACGGGCCTCGTGGCGGCGACGCTGGGTGTGGTCTGGCCGGTGTTCCTCGCGGATGCCGCGACGTTCCTCGCGTCGGTGGCGATCGTGTCGCGGGTCAGCCCGTCGATCGGGCGGTTGCAGGACGCCGGCGAGCCATCGAAACGGGGACTCGCCGCGTCGGTCGTGGACGGACTGGGCATCGTCGCCCGCTCGCGGACGCTCGTGGCGACGCTGCTGGGCACGGTCGTCGCGCTGCTCGGGCTGGGGGCGGTCAACGTGCTGTTCATCCCGCTCATCGTCGACGAACTGCGGGCCGGGCCAGCCTGGCTTGGACCCGTCGAGCTGGCGCAGGTCGCCTCGATGATCCTCGCCGCGTCGATCGTGGCGCCCATCGCCACCCGCCTCGGACCGCCGCGGGTGGTCGTGCTCGGGCTCGCGGGCGTCGGGGCCGCCGTCGGCGCACTGTCGTTCGCGACGAGCATCTGGATCGTGCTCGCAGCGGTGTTCGCGGTCGGCTGGTTCCTGACGCCGCTCCACGGGGCAACGACCACCCTCGTGCAGACGACGGCCGGCGACGCGGCGCGCGGACGGGTGGCGGGCGCCTTCCAGGCGGCGATGTCCGCGGCGCAGGTCGCGTCGATGGCGCTTGCCGGGGTGTTCGCCGACCTGTTCGCGGTACGTGACGTGTTCCTCGTCGGCGGGTTGACGTGCCTGCTCGGCGCAGGATGCGCGGCGCTCCTCTACCCGCGAGCGAGCCTGCGGCGGGCCGCGGTGCCCGCGACGACCGGCACGACGTCCGATCCGTCACCGACGCCCGCCTGATACCTCGAACATGCGAGCGCCCGGCCTCGCGGCCGGGCGCTCGCTGCTGACGGTTCCACCGGCGTCGTGCACCGGCGGTTCATCCCTGGCCGCGGAACTCCCCGACGGTCATCGCCGTGTTGCCGATCACGGAGCGGTAGTAGCGGCTGGGGCGGTAGGGATCCATGACCGCCTTCGCGCCGGGCGTCCGCACCGATTCGAACCGGATGCGGTAGCTGACGGTCGCCTCCGGGTCGCTCCAGAACACCTGCTCGACGGTCGTCTCGGGCGCCCCCTGCAGGAAGCCCTTCAGGACGAAGCTCGCGTTGCCGATGCCGATCGCATACACGGCGCCCGCGCCCGCGCCGAGGAAGCCGGCACCGAAGTTGTCGACACGCTTGATCGCGACCGACTTCGTCGGGTTCGGGGCTCCCCACTCGGAGTTGCCGGAGGCGTAGCACAGCCGGTTCAGGATCACGACCGCGTTCGGGGCCAGGTCAAGCCCCCGCTCGACGTAGTACTCCCCGTAGTACTTGACGTTGGAGTGGCCCGCGCCGGCGGTGGCGTTGAGCCCCAGCCCGTCCTTGCGGTACACGGAGAAGGGTCCGTACGGGCTCGGCCACCCATTCCCGTGGCCGAGGTAGATGAACACGTTCGCGCCGACCGCCGCCGCCTTCACGCGCGCCCAGGTCGCATTGGGTGAGTAGACCTCGACGACCTCCGCTCCGTACGAGCGGGCCAGGTTCGCGTAGCGCTTCGCGTTCGTGATGTAGTTCGAGGTGCTGCCGCCGACGGGACCGACGACGACGGTGACCTTCAGCCCCGACGCGTCCGCGCGGGCCGGGATCGCGGCCAGGCCGCCGACAGCGAATACGGCCGCAAACAGGCCGATGAGCAGCGAACGACCGCGGTGCTCAGACGCCCGCTGGGCGCCGTGGTTCGAATCGGGCAATCGTCTTGCCTCCTCTCTGCCGGAACGTCGCGCTGGGGCGCGACGACGGTGGGCTTGGCCGCCAGGCAGGACGAGGCGCGGGGCGGAGGCGCTCGCGGCGTCGGGCCGGGCCCGAGGCTGAGCGTGAGGCGCGGATGGCGCGAGCGGGACGTGACCCGACCGGGCTGGGGAGGCGGTCGAGCCGCACGCGAGGTCGACAGGGATCCTGCCGTGGGGGCGGCGATCTTCGGTTTTCGAGCCTGTCTTCTCGGTTGGGCGATGGGCCGCTTGGCCGTGCGCAGTATGCCAGACGTCGAAACGCGCCGGCCTCACCAATATGACGGACGGGACGCTGGGCCTTGCGGCGGCCTCGAACGGTAAGGTTGGCGTTGATGGCTGCGATCGCGCTTGCCTGTTCGGGACTCCGCAAGCGCTACGGCGCCCAGGTGGCGCTCGACGGGCTCGACCTGTCCGTGCCCGAGGGCGTGGTCTACGGGTTCCTCGGCCCGAATGGGGCGGGCAAGACCACGACGATGCGGATCCTCACCGGCCTGATCCCCGCCGACGGCGGGTCCGTGGAGCTCCTCGGGCAGCGCTTCGCCCGTGGTTCGCGACGGGTGCTGTTCGAGGTCGGGGCGCTCGTGGAGTCGCCATCGTTCTACCCGTACCTGTCCGGCCGGGAGAACCTGCTCGCGATCGCTGCCACGGGAGCACCGGTGCCGCGCGGGCGCGTCGACGAGCTGCTCACGCTCGTCGGTCTCGGCGAGCGCGCCGGCAGCCGGGTATCGGGCTACAGCCTGGGCATGCGCCAGAGGCTGGGCATCGCCGCGGCGCTCCTGTCCGATCCGCGCCTGCTCCTGCTCGACGAGCCGGCGAACGGGCTCGATCCGGCCGGCATCGTCGGCATGCGGGACACGCTCCGGTCCCTGGCCGCTGCGGGCAAGACGGTGTTCGTCTCGAGCCACATCCTGGGCGAGGTCCAGCAGCTCGCAGACGTCGTGGGGATCATCGCCAGGGGTCGGCTCGTGCGGGAGGGGCCGATCGGCTCGCTCCTCGCCGGCGAGGGAAGCGTTCGTGTGCGCGTTGCCACGGACGAGGTCCCGCGGGCGGCGGTGGCACTCGAGGGGCTGGCGGGCGCCTCGGACGCCGTCACCGCCGAGGACGGCTGGCTCAGCGTGCGGTTCGACCCCGACCGCGCGGCCGAGGTGAACCGTGCCCTCGTGGCGGCCGGCATCTATGCGTCGCGGATCGAGGCCGGGACGAACCTCGAGGCGCTGTTCCTGGAGTTGACCGGCGACGGTGCAGCGACGGGCGCGCCGCTCGGGAGCGCCGGCGCGTGAGGCTGTTCGCATCGGGCCTGCGCAAGCTCGTGCGGCGACCGGCGACGTGGGTGACGTTCCTGCTCCTGAACGCGCTCGTCGTGCTCATCTTCCTCGCCGTCGGCGCCACGCTGCGCCAGGTCGAGGACGCGGAGGCCGAGGCCGCCTCACGGCTGCTGCTGACGTTCCCCGGTGCGTACGCATTCGTGCTCGCATTCGTGCTCGGGCTGGGGACGCTGTTCGCGGTCATCTACGGCGCGGCCGTCGCCGGCTCCGAGTGGAGCTGGGGCACGCTGAAGAACGCGGTCGCGAGGGGCGAAAGCCGCACCCGGTACATCGGCGGGCAGTACGCGTCGGTGGTCGTGATGGTGATGATCGGGATGGTCGCCGCGTTCGGCGTGGGCGTGCTGGCAGCGATCCTGGCTGCGGTGCTCGCCGGCCTGCCGCTCGACGGGCTCGACGACATGACCACGCTGGGCAGGGTGCCTGAGCAGGTCGTGCGGGGCTGGATCGCCCTCGCGATGAGCGCGGCGTTCGGATTCGCGATCGCGACGATCGCGAAGAGCCAGCTCGCCGGGATCGGGGTCGGGATCGGGCTGTACTTCGGCGAGCAGCTCAGCGGGCTGTTCCTGCCCGACATCGTGAAGTACCTGCCCTTCGCGGCCGCGAGCTCCGTCATCTCGGCGGGAGGCGGAGGCGGGATGGGCGGCGGGCAGGCCCCGGCCCTCCCCCCGGACGCGGCGCTCGCGGTGACCTTCGCCTGGCTGGTGGGGTCGCTCGCGGTCGCGGCGCTGGTCACGGAGCGGGCGGAGATCGGGGGGTAGCGGCGTCGGGTGCGGGTCGGGGGCGTTCCCTGCCCGGAGTGCGGCCTTGGTGGACGCGCTGGATGCCACGCGCAGCAACGGTTCCGCTGTCGTCCCGGACGAACAGGATCCCCGAGATCGGAGCCGAGGGCACGCGCAGCCAGCGGCGCATCGCGCATGTCCTGGCGGCGAAGGCGTGGCCGAAGGTCGTCGCGTGACGTGCGACGGCGGCGCGGTGCGTTGCGGCCGGGCGGGCTGGCCACCGGGCGGGCGGGCCACCGGGAGGGAGCGCAACAGGGCGGGCGGGCCAGCGGCCGACGGCCGACGGGCGCCGGGCGAGCGGGGCACCGGGTGGCCGGGCGGGACCGACCGCGCCCGGCCCCGTCACCGCGAGATCGCGGCCACCGTCGCCGAGGTCAGCGCCACCAGGTCCCCGGGCGCCAGCTCGATCTCGAGCCCGCGACGCCCCGCCGACACGAGGATCCGCGCGTGGTCGAGCGCCGAGGCATCGACGACCGTCGGCAGGCGACGCTTCTGGCCGAGCGGGCTGATCCCGCCAAGGACGTAGCCCGTAGCCCGCTGCGCCAGCGCGACATCCGCAAGCACCGCCTTCCGGCCTCCGAGCACGCTCGCGATCCGCCGGAGGTCCAGCTCGCCGCTCGACGGCACGATGCCCACCGCGAGGCGATCGTCAACCGAGACGACGAGCGTCTTGAACACCCGCTCGGGCGGGATCCCGAGGGCCGCCACAGCCTCCAGCGCATAGCCGATGCCCCCACCGGCGCCGAGCCGTGCGCGCGGGTCGTGCGGATACTCGTGCAGGGTGAAGTGGATCCCCGCGCGACGTGCAGCATCGACTGCCGGTGTCCCCGTCGCTCCCACGGCGGCATTGTCCGGTATGCTTCCGGCGGCTGACAGGCCCGCATCGTCACCTGCTCCGGTCGTTTGCACGATCGTGGAGAGCCCGAAAGGGGCGGGGACAGCCAACGGCGCACCGCGCGCCACAGCCTCGGCCGTTGGGATCTGCCCGGCGCCTGGCTCGCACGGAGACCAACAGAACCCCTTGACTTTCGAGGCCCTCGGGCTCTCGCCCATCCTCCTGCGCACTGTCGCCGAGGAGGGCTACAGCGAGCCCACCCCCGTCCAGGCACGGGCCATCCCCTTCGTCCTCGAAGGCCGCGACGTCCTCGCGGCCGCCCAGACCGGCACCGGCAAGACCGCCGCGTTCGCGCTCCCCATCCTCCAGCGTCTCGCCCCCCACGCGAACACCTCGTTCAGCCCGGCACGCCATCCCGTGCGGGCGCTCGTGCTCGTGCCCACGCGCGAACTGGCGATCCAGGTCGCCGAGGCGGTGGCGACGTATGCCCGCGGCATCCCGCTGCGATCGGCCGTCGTCTACGGCGGCGTCCCGCTCGAGCCGCAGGTGAAGCAGCTCCTGGCGGGCGTCGAGATCCTCGTCGCGACCCCGGGTCGCCTCCTCGACCTCGTCGGCCAGCGGGCGACGAACCTCGGGCAGGTCGAGGTGCTCGTGCTTGACGAGGCCGACCGGATGCTGGACATGGGCTTCATGCCCGATCTCCAGCGGATCCTCCAGCTCCTGCCGCCGAAGCGGCAGAACCTCCTGTTCAGCGCGACGTTCTCGGACGAGATCAAGCGGCTTGCGGGCTCGATCCTTCGCGACCCCGAGACGATCGAGGTGGCCCGGCACGGGACCGCCGCCGAGGCCGTCCGCCAGCTCGTCTACCCGGTCGACCGCGAGCGCAAGGAGGAACTCCTCGCGCATCTCATCCGGTCCGGTGACTGGCGCCAGGTGCTGGTGTTCACGCGCACGAAGCTCGCCGCCTCGCGGCTCGCGTCATGGCTGGATCGGCGTGGCATCGAGGCGACGGCGATCCATTCCGACCGCTCGCAGTCGGACCGGCTGAAGGCGCTCGAGGCGTTCAAGTCGGGCGAGGTCCGGGTCCTCGTCGCGACCGACGTCGCTGCGCGCGGCCTCGACATCGAGGAGCTGCCGCACGTCGTGAACTTCGAGCTACCGTGGGATCCCGAGGACTACGTCCACCGGATCGGCCGGACCGGCCGGGCCGGGGCGAGCGGTGACGCGGTCAGCCTCGTCACCGTGGACGAGGCTGACCTGCTCCGCGGCGTCCAGCGCCTCCTGAAGCGGCAGATTCCGTGGAAGGTGGAGCGGGGCTTCGAGCCGACGCCGGGCGAGCGGGCCCGCCCGCTCCGCGGACCGAGCGCCGGAGGCCCGTCGCGCGGGCATGCCGCCTACCGTGGCGGCGCGGCCCGCCGGCCGCGCCCCGAGGGCGGCGCCAGGGCCCGCCGGGCGAAGGTCGCCTAGCTCGCCACGCCCCAGGCGCCGACGCCGGCCGCCTCGACGACCGACGCGCCCGGAAAGTAGAAGCCCAGCTCCAGGTCTGCGTCGACGCGCTCGACCGCGTACCGGTGGACGAGCACCGCCTCGTGTTCGGCGACCGGCTGCCCGTCGGTCGCGCGGCTGATCCGGACGTTCCGGAGCTGGATGAACGAGCCCGACGGGCGGGTGAGCGCGCGCCCCGGGTCGAACCCCGGCATCGTCCCGAGGTCGCCATCCACGATCCACGGGCCGACGAGCAGGCGGATCGTCCGCCACTGAGCGTGCGCATGGACGCCCTCGTCGCTGTCGAGCGCGATCAGGATGTCGTCCGGGTGGAGGTGCACGTCATCGTGCGATCGGGACTCGGTCGCGTGATCGAGGGGTGCGAACGTCGCCTCGCGGATCTCGATGACCGGCTGGCTCTCGAGGCGGTCACGGACAGTGCCGATCCCCGGCGCGCGACCTCGCACCAGGCCGGCGATCGTGTAGGCCGAGAACGGGATCATGGCGCCCTCCGGATGCGCGCGTGTCGGGCAGCCTGCGCCGTCGGCCGTAGGCCGACAAGCACCGTCGGTACCGGCGCCGGGCCGCGTTTCGTACCCCGGGCGATCTTCGCGGTGTGCCCCGGCACCGAGCCGCCGGTCAGCGATCGC
Organism: Candidatus Limnocylindrales bacterium; assembly: GCA_035699445.1. GTDB lineage: Bacteria > Chloroflexota > Limnocylindria > Limnocylindrales > CSP1-4 > DASSPX01. The sequence continues at coordinate 36,956 of DASSPX010000123.1, forward strand.
CCCCGGCTCAGCTGCCGACCGGCCGGATCGCCGAGGGCCGAGGCGCGCGGGTGGGGTTGAGCCCGATCCGTCGGCAGGCGAGCGCGAAGGCGGCCGCGTCGCGCGGTGCGCACGCCCGCGGGTCGTTGTTGAAGTACACGAACGCCTCGGCATCGCTCCCCCATCCATCGTGGAGCCGGGTCGCCCAGGACGCCAGCGCGGCGCGGCCGTAGCACGGGGGCGGCGACGCGCGGCCCTCGTGGAAGCGGAGGAACGTCCAGTCGGCCGTTCGCCACACCGGCGAAGTCGGTCGTCCCCGGTCCGTGAGGCACAGCGCGGCGCCGTGCCGCCCGAGCAGGGCCCGGGTCCGGTCGGTCCACCAGCTGTCGTGCCGGAACTCGACTGCGACGCGCACCGACGGCGGCATGCGCTCCAGAACCGCCTCCAGCCGGTCGTGGTCGGCCGTCAGCGTCGGCGGCAGCTGGATCAGCACCGGCCCGAGCTTCGAGCCGAGTCCCGCGACGCGGCCGAGGAACCGATCCACGGGCTCGGCGGGGGCGGAGAGCCGCCGGATGTGGGTCAGGTACCGGCTCATCTTCACGGCCATCACGAAGTCATCCGGGGTGCGGGCCGCCCACGCCTCGAACGTCGCACGCTCGGGCAGACGGTAGAACGCGTTGTTCGACTCGACCGTGGCGAAGCGGTCCGCGTACGACTCGAGCCAGCGGTTCTGGGACAGGCCTGCGTACACCCGCTCGCGCCAGTCGCGATACTGCCAGCCCGAGGTCCCGATCCAGACGGTCATCGCGCGACAGCGTGGCGCGTTCCCCGTCACGGGCGCGTCAACCGGACTTCCGGCCGGGCCGCGCGCGGCTCACGGGTGGCGGTGGCGGGTGGTGCACCGGGGCGAGCCCTCACTGCACCTCCGGGCAGCTCGGGCAGTCCGGGCGCGCCGGCAGGACGAGACGGAGGAGCGAGCGCGCGATCGGCGCCGGGTCGACCCCGTTCTCGTTCATCAGGATCGCGATCGAGATGCCCTCGTCCGGCAGGTAGCGAACGAACGACCGGAAGCCGAGGAGGCGCCCGGTGTGGCCGACCGCCTCGCGACCCAGGAGCTGCGCGACCTGGATCCCCAGCCCGTACGGGACGCGCGCGCCGAGCGCCGCCGTGGCGAGCGCGTCCGCACGCATCGCCGCGCGCGTCGCGCGGCCGAGGACGTCCCGGCCCGCGAGCGCCTCGATCCATCGCGCCGCGTCGCGCGAGGTGCTCGCCATCGCACCGGCGCCGCCCGCGGCGGTGAGCACCGACCGGAAGGGCATCAGGCCGTCCGGGGCGCCGACGGCCCGGAACTGCGGGTCGCTGCGGCTGCCGCGCACCCGGTGCCCGCGCGCCGTCGGGACGACCGGCGGCTCGGCGACCTGGGTCCAGGTCTCGGCCAGGCCGAGCGGCTCGAGCAGCCGCTCGCGCACGACGGCCGCCAGCGACTGACCGGTGACGACCTCGATCAGCTCGCCGAGCAGCAGGTAGTTCGTGTTCGAGTAGTAGAACCGCGCCCCGGGCGCGCCGATCGGGTCGCGGACGTAGCGGAGCGCGCGCTGCAGGCTCCACGCCGCGTCCGGATCGCCCTGGAGGGCGGCGTCGATCCTCGGGTCGAGGAAGTAGTCCGCCAGGCCGCTCGTATGGTCGAACAGCATCCGGATCGTGATCCGGCGATCCAGGTCCAGGTCCGGCAGCAGCGCCGCCACGGAGGCGTCGAGGTCGAGCTCACCGGACTCGACGAGCAGCAGCCCGACGGCAGCCGTGTACGTCTTCGACACCGAGCCGAGCGCGAACGCCGTGTCCCGCGTGACGGGCTCGCCCGTGGTCGCGTCCGCGATCCCGGTGGTGCCTGTCCACTCCTCGCCGTCCAGCCACCGGATCGTGACCGCCATCCCGGGGATGCCGCGGCGCGCCCGGATCGCGTCCAGTCGGCGCTGGAGCGCCGCCGACGGCACGGGGGGCCGCAGATGGCTCATCGGCGGCAGCGGGCGCCCGGTCGACGCGGTCCCGGGCGAGGCTGGCAGATCGGCCGATGGCGACGGATTCGCCGGCGTCGCCGGGGCGGATGACGTCGGGCTGCCGGCGCTGGGGGCCGCCCCCGAGCCGACGGGCCCGGCCGGCGGCGGCACCGCCGATCCGCAGCCCGTGATCGCAGTCGCCAGGACGGCCGTGAGCAGCGTCTCGAGCACGCGCCGACGGCGCCGTGCCGTCCGCTGGGCGATCATGCGCGGACGATACGTCGCGCCGCCCGTGCGTTCGGTCCAGCCACCAGCGAGGTGCCGCCATCTCCCCTCCCCCGGGCACGTCACGCACCGCTCCCGCGCTCCTGCGCGCCGTCGGGCTCCTGCCGGACGGCCCGGCACGCTGGGGGCGCCCGCTCGCTGCGGCCGGGTCAGGCGTGTTCGTGATCGAGCTCGGGACGCCGCTCCCCACCGCGCCGCTCGACCTCGCACGGGTCGGGAAGTGGATCGAGCGGGTCCCGGACCTTCGGCTCGACGGCGAGCGGCCCAGCTCCCGCGCGCTGCTCGCCCGCCTCGCCGCATTCTGGCTGCCCGGTGAGCCGATCCTGTTCATCGGGAGCACGGCGGGCTCGGTCGGCGCGCGCGTCGGGTCGATCGCGCGGACCGCGCTCGGCGAGCGCCGCCCGTCGGCGTCGGCCCACTGGATCCACGCCCTGCGGACCACGGACGACCTCCGCGTCTGGTGGGCGAGGACGGATGCCCACGAGGAATACGAGGACGCCCTGCTGACCGCGTTCGGCGCCGGTCTGGGTCCGGCCGCCGTCGCCGCCCTGCCGGACACGCGCGTGATCCTCCCATGGGCGAACCTGCGCACGCCGACGGGCGAGCGGAAGGCCACGGGGATCACGAGCCCCGTCCTGCCCGGAACGCCCGAGCCCGCGCCACCGCCGGTCACGACGATCGTGGACCTGCCGGCGGGCGAGGCCGACGGCGCGCGGGACGAGGCGGCGCGCCGCGCGCGACCCGCACGCGGTCGGGGAACCGGACGGGTCGCCTCGGCGGCCGCGTACGCCGCACAGGGCTCGCCGCGCGTCGCATCCGAACCCGTCTACCTCTCCCCGCAGGGACGGGAGCGCCTCGAGGCCGAGCTCGAGGAGCTCCGGACGGTCGTTCGCCCCCAGGTGATCGCCCGGATCGCCGCAGCGCGCGAGCTCGGCGACCTGCGCGAGAACAGCGAGTACCACGCGGCGCGCGAGGAGCAGTCGTTCCTCGAGGGCCGGATCCGCTCGATCGAGATGCGGCTCCGGTCGGCGGTGGTGATCGACCCCGAGACGCGCGGCACGGTCGCGGACCTCGGCTCCACGGTCCGCGTGGAGGTCGACGGCGAGGAGCGGCGCCTGACGATCGTCGGATCGGCCGAGGCGGACCTCGGGGCGGGCCGGATCTCGAACGTCTCGCCGGTCGGGCGCGCCCTGCTCGGACGGCGCGCCGGCGACGTGGTGACGATCCGCACGCCCTCGGGCGAGATCCGGTACGCGGTGCTCGCGATCGAGTAGCCCGGGCGGCTACCCGGAGGCGCTGTGGCGTCGCGGAACGAACGCCATCACGAGCACGACCACGCCGAGCACGACGAGCGCGGCCGGCAGGACCGTGTCGAGGTCCGCGATCCTGTTCCCCGAGAGCCCGATCACGGCCTCGAAGAAGAACGCGAAGCCGAGGAACAGGCCGATCGCGACGAGGATCGTCCGCAGGCCGTTCGCGACGATGTCCCGGTAGCCGCGAAACAGGCCGAACAGGAACATCCCGACGCCCACGCCGCCCGGCGCCACGAGCGCCCATGCATATGCCCACGTCGCATACAGATCCGTGGCCGACTGGACCCACAGGACGAGGCCGACCATCGTCACGATCCCCCCGGGAATGGCGAGGCCGACCCCGCCGCGGTCCGGGATGAACAGCGAGCCGATGAGCATCGCCACGCCCGGCACCACGATCCAGAGGGGCCACGTCTCGACGCCCAGCTCGATGGTCACGAAACGGCCGGCGAGGAAGGCGAGGCCGACCACGACGAGGACCACGCCGGCGACGAGCGGGCCCCGATCGAGCCGCTCGGCCGGCCGGACGGGCGGCGGCGGCGCCGTCGATTCGGGCGGGTCGGGGGCCGGCGGCTGCGCCGTCGATTCGGTCGCGTCGGGGGCCGGCGGCTGCGCCGGCGTGTCGGCGGGCCAGGGCTCGGTGGTGGACGCGTCGGGACGGGTTGGGCGTTCGTCCATGGCTGGACTCCAGGCGGCGACGGGCACGTCGAGTCTAGGCCCGCACCCCACCGTCGGTGAGGCCGTGCGGTGTGGTCAGGGGATCAGCGCGCGAGCGTGAGCCGCAGACCGGCAAGCCGGAGACCCGGGAGGCGGAGGGCGCGCGGGTTCGTGTCGCTCTCCGCGCGGAAGATCCGTGCCTCGCGTGCGGATCGAGATGCGGCGCGCAGATCGGCCTGGCGCTCCTGCGCGATCTGGAGCTCGATCGGGTGGCGCATCGCGGGGTTCCTCCTGTCCCTCGACCCTGGTCCGGGGCGAGTGCTGCGCGGAGGATCGCGCTCGTATCGCCGGTGGCCACCCGGCGCGAATGGGTGCCGCGGCTGGACGAACGCCGCACGCGGCTGCGCGTCGAATGTCCTGCCTGGCGGGCGGGCCCTACGCCTTCGGCGGCTCCGCGAGCTTGTGCTCGACCGCCCACAGCGCCGCCTGCGTCCGCGACGCGAGCCCGAGCTTGCCCAGGATGTTCGAGACGTACGTGCGCGCCGTCCGCTCGGTGATGAACAGCTGCGCGCCGATCTCCTTGTTGCTCATCCCCTGCCCGAGCAGGCGCATGACGTCCTTCTCGCGCTCCGTGAGCGGCTCGACCGGCTCGGGCTCCTTCTTCGCGCGCATCCGCTGCGCGAGCAGCCGGGCGACCTGCGGGTCGAGGTGCACCTCGCCGGCGAACGCCGCGCGGATCGCCTGCGCGACCTCCTCGGCCTCGGCGTCCTTGAGCACGTAGCCCGACGCGCCGGCCTCCAGCGCGGAGGTGACCTTCTCCTCCTCGATGAACGAGGTCATCGTCACGATCTCGGTCTCGGGGAGCTCAGCCTTGATCCGGCCGATCGCGGTGACGCCGTCCATGTTCGGCATGAGGAGGTCCATCAGGACGACGTCCGGCTTGAGGCGGCGCGCCATCGCCACGCCCTCGCTGCCGTCGGACGCCTCGCCCACGACTTCGATGTCGTCGACCAGGTCGAAGTACGCCTTGAGGCCCATCCGGACGACCGCGTGGTCGTCCACGAGCAGCACGCGGATGCGGGCGTCGGATTCCACGGGGCGTGTCCTCGGAGTGTGGGGAGCGATCGACATGACGGGCGATGCGGTGGCCCGAGTCTAGCGGCCGGGGCTGCGCTCCGCCTCGGGGGGCACGCTGCGGGCGCAGCGCGCGACCGCCTCGGCCAACTCCTGCGGTCGGAACGTCTTGCGCAGGAAGCCGTCGGCGCCTGCCGCCCGAACGTCCGGCTCGAGGCCGGGCGTCGAGGCCATCCCGAGGATGCGTCCACCAGCGCTCACGGCCCGGACCCTGCGGATGAACGCGAGCCCCTGCGCGAGGTCGGGCAGGCGCGGGTCGACGACGACGACGTCGGGCTGCTCGCGCCGGATGACCGTCAGCGCCTCGGCCGGCCGTCCGGCGCTGCCGACGACGCGACAGCGATCGTGGACCCCGAGCAGCCGGACGAGGCTTTCCCGCGTCCGGTCATCCGCATCCACGACCACGACGGTGGGCCCCCCGCTCGCGGCGGGCGACGCCTGAACCGGCGCGGGGGATACGAGGTCCGTCATACCCGGGAGTCTGGCCGGTGTTACATCACACCCGCCAGCGACCCTCGGCCGGTCGCATCTACGTCAAGTGTCGCGGGTCCGCCGACGGAAGCCTGATCAGCCGGCCTGGACGTCGCCCGGCGGGGCGCTCATGGCCGACGTGGGCACGACGCACTCGACGACCGTCCCGCGACCCGGCTCGGAGGTCACCGTGATCCGTCCGCCGAGCTTCTCGGCGCGGGCGCGCATCCCCGCCAGGCCGAGGTGGCCGGCAGGCACCCGCTCCGGATCGAAGCCCCGGCCGTCGTCGCGCACGACGAGCCGCACGGCATCGGGCTGCTGCTCGATCTCGATCCGGACCTCGCGCGCACCGGCGTGCTTCACGACGTTGTGGAGCGCCTCCTGGGCGATCCGGTACAGCGTGTCCTCGACCTCGAGCGACGGGCGCTCCGGCAGCTCGCCCTCGAGCACGACCGGCAGCCCGATCCGGCCGGACAGGCCGGCGACATGCGTCCGCAGGGCGCCGATCAGGCCGTTCTCGGCCACGTTGCCCGGCCGGAGCTCAAAGATGAGCGCGCGCATCTCGGCCAGGGCGTCGCGCTGGAGGTCGCGCAGGGCCGCGAGCTTCGCCGGCACCTGCGCGGGATCCTTCGTGAGCAGCATCTCGATGCTCCGCGAAAGGAGGGTCATCGAGAACAGCGCCTGGGTCACCGAGTCGTGCAGCTCGCGGGCGAGATGGGAGCGCTCCTCGCTCGAGGCGAGCTCGGCGGCCTGGCGCCGCAGGTCGCGCTCGAGGCGGTCGCGCTCGCTCACGTCGCGCGCCGCACCGTGGGCGCCCGCGAAGCGCCCGTCGACGAGCATCGCGATCCCGGAGATCTCCATCGTCAGCTCACGCCCGTCGCGGGTCATCACGGGCAGCCGCGACCGGTGGGCCTCGTTCGGACGCCGCGCGAGGTAGCGGAACAGCGTCCGCGCGCGACGCCGGACGTGCGCCGGGGCGAGATCGTCGAACGTCCGCCCGACGAGCTCGTCCGGACTCCAGCCGAGGATCTGGGCGGTCGTGTCGGAGACGAACGTGAACCGCCCGTCGGCGTCCGTCACCCAGACCATGTCGGGCGACGACTGGACGAGGAACCGGTAGCGGCCCTCGGATTCGCGCAGCTCCCGCTCGAGGCGCTCCCGCTCGGTCATGTCCCGGGCCGCGCCGTAGACGCCCGCGAACCGGCCGTCACGGACGAGGCCGCGCGCGCTCACCTCGAACGGGATCGGCTGCCCGTCCGCGTGGACGAGCAGGTAGCGGAAGACCATCTCCTTCGACGGGTCCGCCGCCATCTCCGCGAAGCGCCGGCCGCGCTCCTCGCCGGGCACCCCCTCGGAGATCTCGGCAAAGGGCCGGCCCAGGAGCTGCTCCGGCCGGTAGCCGAGCGCGCGCTCGATCGTCTCGGACACGTACGTGAGCCGTCCCTGCTCGTCGGTCGAGAAGATGATGTCGGGCGAGTTCTCGACGAGGAACCGGTAGCGCTCCTCGGACTCGCGCAGCTCGCGCTCGAGGCGCTCGCGATCGCTGATGTCGCGCAGCGTCCCCTGGGCGCCCGAGAACACGCCGTCCTCCCAGAACGCGACCGCGGAGACCTCGGCCGGGAACTCGCTCCCGTCGCGCCGGCGAAGCTGGATCCGGATCCGCCACGAGGCGTCGGGCGCGGCGCGGAGCTCCTCCCAGGCGGCGAGCGCCTGAGGCTGGTCGCGCTCGGCCACGACCAGCGCGTACGACTGGCCGATCAGCTCGTCCGCCCGCCAGCCGAACAGCTGCTCGGCGCTGTCGGCGATGAACGTGAACCGGCCCTCGGCGTCGTTCCGCCAGATGACGTCCGGCGACGCCTGGACGAGGCCGCGGAACTCCCGCTCCGATGCCTCGAGGCGCGTGTACAGGTCCGAGTTCGAGAGCGCGATCGCGGCATGGTCCGCGAGCGCCTGGAGGACCTCGAGGCGGTCGCCCGGGATGGGGCCCGGCGCCGCATAGTTGACGGCGAGCGTGCCGATGACCTCCCCGCCCGGCGCGCGCAGCGGCGCGGCGGCCATCGCGCCCAGCCGGAGCCGTTCGGCAACCGCGAGATCGGACGGGTCGCGCGGGATCCGCGGGTCCATCGCGTAGTCCGGGGTCCAGACGACCCGGCCGAGCGAGGCCGCGAGCCCGTTGATGCCGCCGTCGACCGGGAACTCGAGGCCCTTGATCCAGATCGCGGTCTCGGGATCCTCGGCGCCCGCGACGACCACCGGCCGGAGCACCCGCTCGTCGTCGGCAAGCCGGGTGAGGTGCGCGCCATCGGAGCCGAGGACCCGCCGCGCCTCCTCGACGATCAGCTCCAGGATCCCCTGCGGGTCCCGGATCGCGGTGATCCGGGCCGCGATCTCGCGCAGCGTCCGCTCGGTCTCGGCGCGCCGGGCCGTCTCCTCGCGCGACTGCCCGAGGGCACGGATGAGCTCGGCATTCCGGATCGCGATCGCGGCCTGGTCGGCGAGCGCGCTCAGCTGCCGCTCGACCGTCTCGTCGAACCGGTCGGCATCGGTGGCGACCACGGACAGGACGCCGAGGACCATGCCCTCGGCGAGGAGCGGGGTGGCGATCGCCGCCTTGTGGCCCTTCGCCCGGGCAAGGGCGTCACCGGACGGCGAGTGGATGAACCGCTCGTCGGACAGGTAGTCGCGGGTGCGCACGGCCCGCCGCATCCGCACCGCGAGCCCGGAGATGCCCTCCTCGACGTCGCGGACATCGGTCGTGGCGTCGAGCATCGTCACGTCCTCGACCCCCTGGTCCGCGACCTCGAAGCGCAGCCGACCCGTCGCCGGATCGAGGAGGTGGAGGAACGACATGTCCGAGCCGGCCAGGCGCTTCGCCGCGTCGACGATCCGCTGGAGCACCTCGCGCGGCTCGCCGATCGTGGTCAGCTCGGCGACGATCTCGCGGAGCGTGCGCTCCGCGTCGGCCGTCCGACGGAGCGCCTCGCGCGACGACGCGAGCTCCTCGATCAGCCGGGCGTTCGTGACCGCGATCGCCGCCTGGTCGGCCAGGGACTGGAGGACCGCGGCGTCCTCGGCGCCGAACGCGCCCTCGCGCGGGGACACGACCGCGAGCGTCCCGAGCACGCCACCGTCGCCGCCGAGCGGGACGACGAGCATCGACCGGATGCCGATCGAGGCGATGAACTCGGCGTGCGCGGCCGCGCCGAACCGCTCGTCGCGCGCGTAGTCGCCGGTGATCACGGGCTCCCGGCGCGCGATCGCGAGCTCGGATGCGGCGTCGGTCAGGCCGCGTCGGTACCACTCGTCGCGCTGCTCGCGGGTGATGCCCACGCCGTGGCCCCAGCGCAGCCGGCCCGCGCCATCGTCGACCAGGTCGATGACCGCCGATTCCGCCGACAGCAGCCGGGCCGCCTCGCGCGTCACGTCCGCGAGCAGCTCCTTCGGGTCGCGGATGACCGTCAGCCGCCCGGTGAGCTCGCGCAGCGCGCGCTCCACGTCGGCGGTCTTCGCGAGCGCCTCGCGCGACCTTGCGAGCTGCTCGACCAGCCGCGCATTGGTGACCGCGATCGCGGCCTGGTCGGCGAGCGACTGGAGGAGCGCGGCGTCGTCCTCGTCGAAGCGGCCGATCTCGCTGGACAGCACCGACAGGGTTCCGAGCGGCCCCTCGTCGCCGACCATCGGAACGACGAGCAGGGAGCGCAGCCCGATCTCGTCGAGGAAGGCCGCGTGAGCCTCCGCGCCGAACCGGGGATCGGCGCGGTAGTCGCCGGTGATCACCGCCGAGCGGGTGTGCATGGCGAGCCGGGAGGCCGGGTCACCCAGGCCGGCCTCGTACCAGCGCGTCCGGAGCCCGCTGTCCACGCCGACGTCGAAGCCCCAGGCGAACGTGTCGGTCTCGAGGTCAAGCAGGTCGATGAGCGCGGCGTTCGACCCCAGCAGTCGCGCAGCATCGCGGGTCACGTCGGCGAGCAGCTCCTTCGGATCGCGGATCGCGGTGAGCCGGCCGGCCATCTCGCGCAGCGAGCGCTCGGCCTCCGCGGTCCGGGCGAGCGCCTCGCGCGAGCGGGCGAGCTCCTCGATCAGGCGGGCGTTCGTGACCGCGATCGCGGCCTCATTGGCGAGCACCTCGATCCGCGCCGCATCCTCCGGGCCGAACGCATCCGACCGGCGGGACCCGACCTGGAGCATGCCGAGCAGCCCGCCGTCGCCGAACATCGGGGCGGCGATGACCGACGACATGCCGATCGACCGGGCGTAGGCGTCGGACGTCGGGTCGTGCCGGAACGAGCGGTCGGCGAGGTAGTTCCCCGTGATCACGGCGCGGCGCTCCACGATCGCCCGGCTCGACAGCCCCCGGCGCGCCTGCTTCCCCGCGCGGACCGCCGCGATGCCGGCCGTCGAGCGCCCCGACTCGCCCTGGCCCGGCGGCCACGTCCACTGGGTCCGCCCACCGGTCGGCTCGACGATGTCGATGAGCGCCCAGTCGGCGGCGACCAGCCGGGGCGCCTCCGCGATGATGCTTTCGAGGACCTGGGCGGGCTCGTGGAGCACGGTGACCCGGGCGGCGATCTCGCGCAGCGCCCGCTCGGCGTCCGCCGTGCGCGCCAGTGCGGCCTGCGACTGCTCGAGACGGTCGATCAGGCGTGCGTTCATGATCGCGATCGCGGCGTGGGACGCGAGCGCCTCGACGAGCCGGACCTCATCGTCGCCGAACGCCGCGCGCCGCTGGTGGGCCGCCTGGAGCACGCCGAGCAGTCCGGATTCGCCGATGACCGGCACGACGACGATCGACGTGAGGCCCAGCTCGCGCGCCTCGCGGTCGGCCTCGGGGTAGTGCTCGAACCGGTCGTCGTCGAGGTACGCCTCGCTCACGAGCGCCCGATGCTCGCGGATCGCGATCGCCGTGAGGCCCTTCGCCTTCGAGGGGTCGCCGAGCGGGATCGCCGCGCGGTCGTGGAGGACCATGTCGACCGGGTCGCTCCACAGGAGACGCCCGGTGACGGGCTCGGCGAGGTCGAGCCGGCAGCGCTCCGCGCCCAGGAGGCGGCGAACCTCGCCCACGATCCGCTGGAGCACCTCGGACGGGTCACGGATCTCGGACAGCCGGGCGGCGATCTCGCGCAGGGTGCGCTCCTCGTCCGCACGCCGGGCGAGCTCGTCGCGCGAGCGGTCGAGCTGCTCGATGAGCCGCGCGCGGCCGAGCGCCACGGCCGCCTGGCCGGCGATCGTCTCGAGGACACCCGCCTCGTCCGGCCCGAAGGCGTCCGGCTGCCGCGACCAGACGGTGAGCGCACCGAACGGACCGTGCTCCGCGACGAGCGGCGCCGCGATCGCGGACCGGATGCCCGTCGCGCGCGCGAACGTGTCCGGCCCCTTCGCGTGCTTGAACCGGGTGTCGTTCAGGTAGTCGCCGGTCCAGAACGTGACCCCTTCGGTGACGACCTTGCCCGACACGCCCTCGTCGAGGGTCTCGTCGGGGTCGTCCGGCCATTGCTCCGGGGTGGGCGGCTCCGCGCCGCCGGTGTACGAGCCGCGCAGGAGGTTGATCCGCGGGTCGACGAGGTCGATCCGGGCGCCCTCGCCGCCGATCAGTCGCAGCGCCTCGTCCACCGCGCGCTGGACGACCTCGGCCGGATCGCTCGCCGCGGAGATCCGGGCGCCGATCTCGCGCAGCGCCTTCTCCAGCTCCGCCCGCCGCGAGAGTGCCGTCCGGGAGCGGTCGAGCTCCTCGATGAGGCGTGCGTTCGCGATGGCCTGGGCGGCATGGTCGGCAAGGCTGCGGACGAGGGCGATCTGTGGGGCGGTGAACGCGTCGCGCTCGCGGGAGAACGTGCCGATCGCGCCGTAGACCTCGTCACCCGCGACCATCGGCGCCACGACGAGCGACCGGATGCCCACCTCCCGCACGATCCGGTCGGGTCCCGGCGCGTGGACGAACGAGGTGTCGTCCGGGTAGTCGCCGGTGAGCATCACCCGCCGCTCCGCGACCGCCTTGCCGAACAGGCCCCGGCCGACCTCCACCTCCAGCCGGCGCACCCAGGGCAGCTCGGCCAGGTTCTGGATCCCGGCGTCATGGGTCAGCCGGAGGCGGTTCGTGCCCGGGACGAGCAGGTAGAGGAACGTGCCGTCCGCGCCCAGCAGCCGGGCCGCCTCCTCCGCCGCCTGCTCGAGGATCGCGCGGACGGCCGGCGATTCGATCGCGGACGCGGGAGGCGAGCCGCTCGCCGCGCCCTCGGCATCCGCGCGGCGCGAGCGGTGACGGACGTGACGGTCGAGGGACGGGGCGCTCACGGCGGAGGGAGTCTACGCCCGGGCCCGATCGGGGACGTACGTCATCCGTCCAGCGCCCGGACGGCGGTCCGTCGAGGGCCGCCTGGACCGGTGTCGGGGGGCGCGTGGGGGCGATGGTCGCCGGCGGTCGACGACCGACGTCCGGCGTTGCCGCCGCCCCAGCCGCCTACGGTTCGACCCATCACCGCCGGCCGCGAGGGCCCAGACCCCACGACGGACCGGCACCGCGCTCCAGCCACCCATCTGCGCATTCGCCCCCTGGAGGTCGCACCCCGATGGATCCCCGCACTGACGAGCCCAGGATCACCGTCGCCGGTCTCGTGCTTCGCTTCGCGATCGTGGCGCTCACGCTCGCGACGGCCTACATCCACAGCACCCTCGGCGGACTGCTGTTCACCCTGAATGCGACCGGCTACGTCGTCGCCGCCGCCGCGATGGTCGTCCCGCTCGGCATCGCGATCCGCTACCGCTGGTTCATCCGCGCCGGTCTCATCGGCTACGCGCTGACGACGATCATCGGCTGGGCGATCCAGGGCCCGTACTACTCCACCGCCTACCTGGCGAAGGGGATCGAGGCCGCCCTGATCCTGTTCGTGGTCGTCGACTTCCTGCGCGCCGACGGCAACCCGGTCACGGTGGTCAAGCGCGAGCTCGCGCAGATCGCCGCGGCCGTCCGGAGCCGCCGCACGGGCGCCGAGGCCGCCTGACCGGCCCCGGTCACAGCCACGAAGCGTCCCGCCCACGAACCGTCCCGCGCCGCCCGTCGGCGCGGGACGACCGCACGCACGTCCTGGGAGGTCACCCGCATGCAGCGCCTCGCCGCGAGCCTCGCGCTCGCCGCCGCCACCCTCGTCCTCGCAGCCTGCTCCTCGTCCGCGCCCACGCCGGCCGACCCGACGACGGCGCCATCCACATCGGCCGGCAACGGCGACGCCCCGATCGTCATTGCCCGCGACCTGGCCTTCACCACGACCGAGCTCGAGGTGCCGGCGGGACAGGAGTTCTCCCTCGTGTTCGACAACCAGGAGGGCCCGCCGCACAACGTCGCGATCTACACCGACGAGTCGGCGTCCCAGCAGGTGTTCGTGGGCGAGATCTTCAGCGGGCCGGCGACCCGGACGTACAGCGTGCCGGCCCTCGCCCCCGGCAGCTACTTCTTCCGGTGCGACGTGCACCCGAGCATGCAGGGGACGGTGGTCGCGCAGTAGGCGACCTCCCTCGCGACCCACGTCCGGCCCCGGCCCGCCCAGCGCGGTCCGGGGCCGCCCCATGCCCGGCGTGCGAGACTCTCGGCCGCAAGCTCGAGGAGGGGTGATGCTGGAGATCGTTGACCTCGTGAAGCGCTACGGCGACGTGGTGGCGCTCGACGGGGCGACCTTCACCGCCCGGCGGGGACGGCTGGTCGGGTTCCTGGGTCCGAACGGCGCCGGCAAGACGACCACGATGCGCGCGATCTTCGACCTCATCCTCCCGGATCGGGGCGAGGTCCGCTGGGATGGCCGGGCGATCGACCTCGCGGCCCGCCTCCGGTTCGGCTACATGCCCGAGCAGCGCGGGCTCTACCCGCGGATGCGCGTCCACGAGCAGCTCGTGTACTTCGCGCAGCACCATGGGCTCGACGGCCGCGCGGCCGCAGGGGCGGCGACGCGCTGGCTGGACCGGCTGGGTCTCGCGGACCGGGCGGCCTCGAAGCTCGAGGACCTCAGTCACGGCAACCAGCAGCGGGTTCAGCTCGCGACGGCGCTCGTGCACGACCCGGAGCTGCTCGTGCTCGACGAGCCGTTCAGCGGCCTCGACCCGATCGGGATCGCCACGATGACCGAGGTGCTCCGCGAGCGCGCCGCCGCGGGCGTGGGCGTGATCTTCTCGTCGCACCAGCTCGACCTCGTCGAGGACGTGTGCGAGGACGTCGTGATCATCAGCCGCGGGCGCGTCGTCGCGGAGGGATCGATCGAGGAGCTCCGCGCCCGTGCCGGGCGCCGGCACCTCGAGGTCGAGGTCCGTGGTGGCAACGGGAGCTGGCTCCCGGATGGCGGCGAGCTGACGATCCTCGAGCGCAGCGGGAGCCGCGTGAAGCTGCTCGTGGACGAGCGGGTGGACCTCGAGGCGCTGCTCGCTCGCGCCCGGGCGACCGGCGAGGTCACGCGCTTCAGCTACGAGCCGCCGCGGCTGTCGGAGCTGTTCATGGAGGCGGTGACCCAGCCCCAGGCGGGGACGGCCGAGCAGGCCGCAGCAGCCGGAGCTGCCCGATGAGCCGGGCGCGATCGGTCTGGCTGGTGGCCCGGCGCGAGATCCTCGAGCGCGGCCGGAGCCGCGGCTACCTGCTGTCGCTCGTGCTCACGATCGTCCTCCTCGGGGCCGGGTTCGGCCTGCCCGTCCTGCTCGGTGGCGACGAGAAGACGCTCGAGATCGGCTTCATCGGCGACACGCCGGCAGCCCTGGAGCCCGCGATCCGCTCGGTCGCGACGGCGTTCGACGAGGACGCCTCGGTGGAGGTGACCCGCTACCCGGACCGGGCGAGCGCCGAGGCGGCCCTCGAGGCCGAGACGATCGAGGCGGCGGTCGCCGTCCCCGCAGACCTCTCGTCCCCGGGGGAGATCGTGGTTCGCGAGGCGCTCGACAACACGCCGCGCGCGATCCTGACCCAGGCGATCGTGGGCCTGCGGGCCGGGGCGGCGCTCGCGCCCCCCGAGGTCGTCGCGCTCGACCCGCGCTCCGACGAGGACGCGACCGCGTTCGTCTTCGCGAACGCCGGGATCATCCTCATGTTCATCGGGATCTTCTCGTACGGCTACTGGGTGCTGGGCGGGGTCGTGGAGGAGAAGCAGAGCCGGGTCGTGGAGGTCGTGCTCGCCACCGTCCGGCCACGGGACCTGCTCATGGGCAAGGTCTTCGGGATCGGCATCCTCGGCCTGGGCCAGCTGGTGTTCCTCGTCGCCGCCGGGCTCCTCGTCAGCCAGCTCAGCGGGCGGCTTGCGCTCCCGCCCACGACCGCGGTGTCCGTCGTCACGCTCGTCGTGTGGTTCGTCCTCGGGTACGTCCTGTACTCGACGGCGCTCGGGTTCCTCGGTGCGCTCGCGTCGCGCATGGAGGAGGCCTCGAACGTGACCACGCCGGTGACGATGGTCGCGATGCTCAGCTACTTCGCGGCGATCCTGCTCGTGACCGACGACCCGGACGGGCTGCTGGCGCGCGTGCTCACGTTCATCCCGCCGTCGGCACCGATGGTCGTCCCGCTCCGCGCGGCCCTCGACGCGATCGAGGCCTGGGAGATCCTGCTGGCCGTCGCGGTGATGCTCGCGGCGATCTACGGGCTGTTCGTCGTCGGCGGGCGCGTGTACTCGGGCGCCGTGCTCCAGGTGGGTGCGCGGATGAAGCTGCGCGACGCGTGGCGCGGGTCGCGGTAGCCGGAGCCGGTCCTCATGGCCGCTGCACTTCCGCCCAGCGGAAGCAGTCGACCTGGTGATCGTTCACGAGGCCCGCGGACTGCATGAACGCATAGCAGATCGTCGGGCCGACGAACCGGAAGCCGCGCCGCCGCAGCTCGCGGCTCATCGCGCGGGATTCGTCCGTCTCGGCCGGGATCTCGTGCATGCCGGTCCAGCGGTTGATCCGGGGCTCGCCGCCCACGAACGACCATAGCAGCGCCGCGAACCCGGTTCCGCTCTCGCGCAGCGCGAGCACGGCCCGCGCGTTCTCGATCGCGGCGCGCACCTTGAGGCGGTTGCGGACGATCCCGGGGTCGGCGAGGAGTCGGGCCACGTCGGTCTCGTCGTAGCGCGCCACGCGGTCGGGATCCCAGCCCTCGAACGCTTCGCGATAGGTTTCGCGCTTGCGGAGGATCGTGATCCACGCGAGACCGGCCTGCGCCCCCTCGAGGCAGAGGAGCTCGTACAGCGCCCGGTCGTCGCGGATCGGGACCCCCCAGTCCTCGTCATGGTAGGCGAGGTACAGCGGATCGGCCCAGGCGCCGCCCCAGTCGCACCGGATCCGGCCGTCGTCGGGCGGGGCTTCAGCCGGCATCGGACAGCTCCTCGAAGATCCCCGGCGTCCCGCCGGCGTGCCAGAACACGACCCGCCGACCGGCAAGCTCGCCACCACGGGCGAGCGCGATGAGCCCGCCGAGCGCCTTCGCCGTGTACACCGGATCGACGAGCACGCCCTCCGTCCGCGCCAGCAGCGTCGCCGCCTCGCCGGCGGCCGTGGACGGGATGCCGTAGCCGGACCCGAGCGTCGATGGGTCGAGCTCGATCTCGCCCATCCCCGGCGACGCGACCTCCAGGAGCGCCGCCACACCACCCGCGAGGCGCTCGATCTCGGGCCGCAGCTTGTCGGGCGGCCGGGCCACGGCCATCCCGCGCACGCGGGCGTCCGCGGCACCGCCCGCGCGCAGCCCGACGAGGATCCCCGCCTGCGTCCCGCCGGTCGCGCTGGGCAGGATGACGTCATCCGGATCGCCGCCGAGCGGCCGGAGCTGTTCCAGCAGCTCGAGCGCCGCGAGGGCCTGGCCGAGCGCGCCCAGGGCACCCGAGCCGCCGACGCCGATCACGTACGGACGCCGGCCCCGCGCCCGCAGGTCGGCGGCGACGCGATCGACGGCCGCCTCCCGCTCCGCCCGCTCCGCGGTCGCCAGCTGGTGGACGGTCGCCCCGAGCAGCGCCTCGACCCGCGCGTTCGGCCCCGCCTCCGAGGCCGGCGGCCCCGAGAGCACGAGGTGGACCTCCAGGCCAGCGCGCGCACCGGCCGCGGCCGTCAGGCGCGCGTGGTTCGACCAGCGCCGCCCGGACGTGACGAGCGCGTCCGCACCCTCGGCGAGCGCGGCCCCGACGAGGAACTCCAGGTTGCGCAGCTTGTTGCCGCCGAAGGCGAGCGGCAGGAGATCCTCGCGCTTCAACCACAGGTCGAAGCCGCCGCCGAGCGCGTCGACGAAGCGAGGCACCGGTGTCAGGGGGCTCGGGCCGTCGAGCAGACGGAACCGCGGCAGGTCCGGAACGCGCATCGGCGCGATGGTATGGCGGGGCGCTGCCTATCATCGGCCGCCATGGCCGTCCGCATCACCCCCTCGGAACGCTCCACCGGGCGGGGGCAGCACCGGGCGATGGAGCGCTCGATCGCGATCTCCGCCGAGACGGTGGGCTCGGTGCGGCTCTACTCGTCGGTCGTCCGGACCGCGCCGGGCGAGCGGACCCGCGTCCATCATCACGGCGAGTGCGAGACGAGCATCTACATCCTGTCGGGCAGGGCCGACTACACGTACGGCCCGACGGGCGTCGAGCACGCGTTCTCCGCGGAGGAGGGCGACTTCATCTACATCCCGGCCGGCGAGATCCACGTCGAGGCGAACGCCTCCGACACCGAGCCGCTCGTGGTCGTCATCACGCGGAACTGCCCCGGCAGCCACGTGGTGTACCTCGACGGCGGACCCGACGGGACGGACGACGTCCCGGCTCCGTGCTGAGGCCCTGGGACCGCCGCAGCCTCACCGAGCTGCTCGAGCAGCACGACCTCGCAGGCGCGCCCGAGGAACCATTCCCGAACGACGGCTGGTCCGGCTCCGTCCTCACGCAGCTGCGGCGCGGCGACGAGCGGTTCATCCTGAAGCGCACCTCGCGGGCCCACGACTGGATCGCGCGCCACACGCAGGACCGGTCGCTCCGGGAAGCGGTGCTCGCCGCGAGCGGAGTTGTGCCCCCGGCGCCGGTCGTCCTGCCGCACCTTGGTGCCGCGGCGGACGGCGATCAGGCGGCGGTCCTCATGCCCGACCTGTCCCGGGAGCTGATCGCGTGGGAGCGGCCGGCCGGCAACCCTGGGGTCGACCCCGACACGCTCGACCGGGTCCTGCGCGCCGTGGCCGCCCTGCATGCGGGGCCGTGGCACGGGCTGCCGGATGCAGTCGAAACGCCCTGGCCGTGGTGTCCGCTTCGGGAGCGCCTGACGCTCCTCACCCGGCCGACGGCGGAGGGCTACCGCGATCAGGGCCTGCCGGTCGGCGAGCGCTTCCTCACCGGGTGGGACGCCTTCGACCGGCGGGCTCCGGCGGGCGCGCGGCGGCTCATGGAGACCCTCGCTGCGGACCCTGCGCCGCTGCTGGCCGCGCTCGACCGCCTGCCGGCGGCCACCCTCCACGGCGACCTAAAGCTCGCGAACGTCGCGCTCCTCGACGACGGCCGGGTGGCGCTCATCGACTGGCAGATGCTGTCGCTCGCGCCGGCCGCAGTCGAGCTCGGCTGGCTGCTCGTGTCGAACGTCGCACTGCTGCCCGAGCCGCCCGACCGGGTGCTCGAGCGCTACCGCGCGATGGCGCGCGGGGTGGGCGGCGGGCGGGTGCTGGGCGACTGGGCAACGCAGGTGGATCTCACGTGGATCGTCGGGCTGCTCCTCCGCGGCTGGCGCAAGGGCCTCGATGCGGAGGCAGGTGTGCGCTTCCCCTGGGGCGGCGACGGAGCAGCGGATCTCGCGTGGTGGTGCGATCGGGCGGTCTCGGCCGCCGACCGCCGGCTCTGAAGCGCACCGGTTTCGGCCGGACCGAGTCGACCGCCGTGCCCTCAGGTCGGCGCGGCGAGGTCGCGGCGCGGGAACACGACGAGCGCGCAGGCGAGGGCAGCCGCGGTGACGGCCGCGAGGACGACGAACGACCATGGGTCCGCGTCGCCGGCGAGGACCTCCTGCGGGCGCAGGTAGTGGAACAGCGAGTACGGCTGGAGGCCCGCGGCGTCCGGCCACAGCGAGCCCAGGATCTGGAGCACGTAGCCCGCGAGCACGACCGCGAGCGTGACCCCGAGCGCCGGCGTCAGCCGATCCGTTGACACCGAGGCGGCAAGCCCGATCCCACCCACCGCGAGGAACAGCAGCACGCCGTTCAGCCACAGCAGCGGGAATGTGGACAGATCCAGCTCGCCCGCGACCCCGGTCGCGATCGCCGATGCGACGGTCGCCAGGATGTGCGCACCGACGGTGAGCGCCACGAACCCCGCAAGCGCGACGAACAGCGTCACGACGAGCTCGGTCCGGCTGATCGGCCGCGACAGCAGGACCTCCAGCGTCCCGCGCTGGCGCTCGCCGGCGACGGCCGCCGATGCGAACCCGACCGCGAACACGCACTCCAGCGCGACCGCGATCGGGTGGACGAAGCCCAGCGCGACCGATCCGGCAAGCGTGAAGATGTCGCCGCCGCCGAGGCTCGAGGCCATGTCGAGGAAGGACTGCGGAACGATCCCGCTCTCCAGGATCCGCCGCATGTCCTGGCCGAACGAGGCATAGATCAGCGGCAGCAGCGCGGCCCACGCGGCGAGCGCCAGCGCGACCGCGGCGACCTTCGTCCGCTGGCTCCGCCACACGTGCCCGAGGAGGACCGGGTCGATCACCCCTCCTCCTCCCCGTACAGCTCGAGGAAGGCGTCCTCGAGCCGCGCGGGCTCGATCGTGAGGTCGCGCACGGCCGCCCCCGCGATCGCGCCGAGGAACGGCCGCATGTCGCCCTCGAGCGCAAGCGTGACCCGTCCGCCCGCGACGGCCAGGTCCGAGACACCCGGGAGGCCGTCGAGCGTCGGCGGTGCCCCGTCCACGACCATCTCCACCCGCCGCCGGCGGCGGGCAAGCAGCGTCGCCACCTCCTCGAGCGCGACCAGTCGCCCACGTCGGACGATCGCCACCCGGTCGCACACGCGCTCCACCTCGGACAGGATGTGCGAGCTGAAGAACACGGTCCGGCCGGCCGCCCGCAGGTCGCCGAGGATCCCGTAGAACGCCCGCTGCATCAGCGGATCCAGACCCTCGGTGGGCTCGTCGAGGATTGCCAGCTCCGGGTCGTGCTGGAGCGCCTGGACGATGCCGACCTTCTGGCGCATCCCGCGCGAGTAGTCCCGGACGAGACGGCCGAGCGTCGTCCGTCCGAGCTCGAGCCGGTCGCACAGCTCGGCGCGGCGGATCGCCGGCCGGCCGGCCAGCCGGCCGAGGTAGTCGAGCAGCTGCTCGCCGGTCAGCCCGTCGTAGAGCGCGATTCCGCCGGGCAGGTAGCCGGTCCGGGCCCGGATCGCCACGGAGCCGTGCTCGGTGTCGATCCCCAGCACCCGCGCACGGCCCGCCGTGGGATGGAGAAAGCCGAGCAGCAGCCGGATGAGCGTGGACTTGCCCGCGCCGTTCGGCCCGAGGAAGCCGAACACCTCTCCGGGCCGGACCTCCAGGTCGAGGCGATCGAGGGCGAGCACCGGGGCGGCCGCCGAACGTCGCGGCAGGTGGGCACCGCCGCCGTACCGCTTCGTGAGCCCCTCGGTGACGATCGCGGTCATCGGGCGCACCGTAGCGCGTCCGACGTGCCAGCATGACGTCCCGAAGGAGGCGCCCATGCCCAAGCAGATCCATCGCGGATCGGACATCCACGATTCCGGGCTCCCGTTCAGCCAGGTCGTCGAGGCGAACGGCCTCGTGTTCATCGCCGGCCAGGTCGGCGACGCGCCCGGCACGCACGGCGCGGTGCCGGGCGGCATCGGGCCGCAGACGCGGGCGATGCTCGAGAACGTCGGCCGCCTGCTGCGCGCGGTCGGGCTGGACTACGGCGACGTCGTCCGCTCGACCGTGTACCTCGTCGACTTCGACGCGTTCGCCGAGTACAACGCCGTGTACCGCGAGTTCTTCCCGGTCGATCCGCCGGCGCGTGCGACCGTGGGCGTCGCGCGGCTGGTCGGCGAGTACCTGATCGAGATCGAGGTCACGGCCGCCCGCCGCGCGTGAGGCGCGCGCCTAGGGGGTGATCCGGAAGGCGTCGATCGCGATGTACGGCCGCCCGCGCGTCCCGAGCACCTCGATCGTGAGCGTGTGCCGGCCGGCTGCCGGCAGGCTCGTCGACCACACCGTCTCGCGCGGCTGGAACGACCCGGCGTGGAGGTCGACGACTGCGACTTCGACCCCGTCGAGCAGGATGCGCGCCTCCCCACGCGTCGGACCGGTCGGTCCCAGCCAGGCGATGCGCGTCCCGGTGAACGTGATCGTGGCGGTCGCTCCGGGCTGTGTCGCGTAGCGGGCGGCGCCACCCTGGTAGCCGCCGTGCCGGGCCATCTCCCAGGTGCCAGTCCACGCGACCGCCTGCGAGGCCTCGGAGACCGTCCTGGCGGCCGGCTCCGCAGGCGTCGCTGCCGCGGCCGGGGCCCAGCGGGAGAAGCGGGTCATCACGCGCGTCACGTAGGTCCGGGCATAGCCCGACCAGGCCCGATCCCGACCGTCGCGGCCGGTGAGCCACCAGTAGGCGACGTGGCGCCAGGAGCGGAGCCAGCGGTGGAGCGAGAGGAACTTCGCCCGGGCGACCCGCTCCTGGTTGCGCGGCGTGGGCGGCGCGTACGCGTTGCCGAGGTAGAGGCGGGCCCACGTCCGCCAGTTCGAGGGCAGGATCTGGTACTTGCCGTAGGCGCCCGACGAGGGATTGCGGGCGTTGTAGCGGCCACCCGACTCGACCGACGCGATCGCACGCATGAACGTGTCCAGACCGCTCGGGTCCTGCGCGAGCGCGGGGGCCGGCGCGGCGACGCCGAGGAGCGCGGTCGAGAGGACCGCAGCGGGGATGACCCGGGATCGGGCCGCGAGAACGCGCAATCGGTGCTCCTTCCTCCCAGGACCGCCGCGGCGAACGACGGAGCGGTGGGCGAAGCCGCGGCGACGGATCGGGGAAGGGCGGGGACGCGCGGGCGTCGGGTGGGCTGACCGGGCCGCGGCATTGGCGACCGCCGCACAGGGCGGGGGTCGGATGTGGGCGCCGCGCCTCCCTGGCGGCGTGAGCGCCGTGGGCGACGGCGCGGTGGCAGCCGGGCGATGGCCCGGGGCTGCATCGGTCGGCGAAGGGGCGAGAGGATACGCAACGATCCCGCCGCGGGGCAAGTGCGGTGCCCGGAAGCACCGGCGCCCGACGGAGGCGACGAGCCGCCGCGCCTACTCCGGGCCGATGCGCTCCAGGAACTGGGCGACCCGGTCGAGGACGTTGTCGAGCACCGGTCGCAGCGTGTGACCGAGCCGCGGGTACGTGACGAGCTCGACGGCACGCAGCCGGCCGACGTTCGCGCGCAGCAGCTCGATCCGTGCGAACGGGTCGGCCTCGCCGGACAGGAGGAGCACCGGACAGTCGATCTCGGGCCAGTGCGCGATGCGACCGGCGGTCCGGTGCGGCGCGCCCGGCGGGTGGAGCGGGTAGCTGAAGCACACGAGCCCGCCGTACGTGCGCCGTGCCGCCGACAGGCTGGCAACGCGCCCGCCGAAGCTGTGGCCACCCACGAC
This sequence comes from Candidatus Limnocylindrales bacterium, assembly GCA_035699445.1. Classification (GTDB taxonomy): domain Bacteria; phylum Chloroflexota; class Limnocylindria; order Limnocylindrales; family CSP1-4; genus DASSPX01. The sequence goes on from DASSPX010000123.1 coordinate 59,342, forward strand.
CACGTCCGGTCCGGACGGCGCCTGCGCCTCGAGCGCGGGCACGGCGTCCTCGGCTCGCCGCTTCGGCAGATCGAGCGTGAACGCCTCGAATCCGCGGGCGCGAAGGCCGTCGACGAACGGCGCCATGCTCGCCGCGTTGCCCGACGCGCCGTGACCGAGGTAGACACGAAGGCCCATGTCGGGCCATCCTAGGACCCGTACCAGCGGAGGGAGCGCCATCGCCCGATCCGGCCATGGCGGTGCCGGCACGCACCCGGCCAGACTGGTCCGCATGCGGACCTCGCCTGCCCCCAGGCCCCCGGCGTTGCCGGTCGCGCTCGCCCTGGCCGCCCTCGCGCTCCTCGTCTCCGTTGCGCCCGTCGCCGCGACCGATCCCTCGGCCGCGCCCGATCCCTCGGCCGAGCCCGCGGCCACCCCCGTCCCCACGCTGCCGGCCGGCGACCCGGCCACGACTCCCCTCCCCGCGCCGTACACCGCGTTTGTCGATCCGGCGCTGCCAGGCGGTGCCGCGAGCGTGCCCGTCGGCCTGCCCGCGGCGATCACGTTCCACGGCCGCGGGTACGGCCACGGCGTCGGGATGTCGCAATACGGCGCCCGCGGACGGGCCCTCGCGGGTCAGGACACGCCGGAGATCCTCGCCCACTACTTCCCGGGCACTACGGTGGGCTTCATCGACCCCGCGACGATCGTGCGCGTCCAGGTGCTCAGCGCGTACCCGGCGACCGCGACCCGCCCGCTCCGCATCTACGCGCGCGGCGGCGCGTGGGCGATCGAGGGGGTCGCGGCGGTCTTTCCCGCGGATGCGCAGCTCCGCGTGTGGCGCGTCTCGGTCACGACGCCCACCGGCACCCGGACGAGCGCCTGGCGGACCGACATCGTCGATGCTTCTGGCGCGCTGCTCCACAGCGGCACGATGACCCGGAGCTTCCGCGTCTCCCCCGTCGAGCCGACGACCACCCTCCAGCTGTGGTCGAAGCCGTCCACGTACGACCGGTACCGGGGCTCGCTGCTGATCGTTGCCCGTGCGAAGCCCGACGTGATCAACGAAGTGGGGCTCGACGACTACCTCCGCGGGGTCGTGCCGGTGGAGATGCCGGCCTCGTGGCCCGCCGCGGCGCTGCGTGCCCAGGCGATCGCCGCCCGCTCGTATGCGGCCCGCCGGATCAGGCCGGCCGCGGCATTCGACCTGTACGACGACACGCGCTCCCAGGCATACCGGGGGGTCCTCGCCGAGCGCCCGACGACGGACGAGGCCGTCGCGCTCACCGCGGGCATGGTGCTCCAGTACGGCGGAGCGATCGCGGACACGTACTTCCACTCGAGCGCCGGGGGCGCGACCGAGGCGAACGACCTCGTCTGGGTCAGCTCGACGGGACGCGTGACGGGCGCGCCGGTCCCGTACCTTCGCGGCGGGCCCGACCGGGCACCGGACGGCACCGCGTACGACGCCGCCGCCGGCCACTACGCGTGGCAGAGCGCGACGTACACGCCCGAGCAGCTTGGCGCGATCCTCGCGCGGGATCCCCGGACGGCCGTGGGCACCCTGCTCGCGATCGACCTGTCGCGCCGGGCGCCGTCCGGGCGGGTGATCGCGATCACGCTCGCCGGCACCGCCGGCACGCGCACGGTCTCCGCCGACGTGTTCCGCGTGGTGTTCAACCGCCACAAGCCGAGCGGGCACCCGGTCCTGAAGAGCACGCTGTTCGCGATCGGGACCTGGCCGACGCCCTGATCGGCGCCCCCATCCGACCTCCGCGGTCGGGGGGCATGCAGCTGGCTGCGGGGTCTACAGCTGGCGGCGCCGGAACGCCGACGCCCCCGCGGCGAGCACGAGCACGAGCCACGCGACCGCCCAGGCCGTGACCGCGATCGATGGCGGAGCGTCGGCGAAGAACGGGTTCGCCTGGCGGGCCTCGCCCGATCCCATGCCCCGTGCGAGGAGCACCGCGAGCGGCGGCTCGAGGCCGTAGACCACGCCGCGCCAGAGCGCGTCGGTCGGCATGAGCACCCGGAGCAGCTCGGTCGCCCGCACGAGTGCCGTCGCCTCGAACACCGCAGCGATCCCGCCGAGCACGCCGCCGAACCAGGCGAGGCCGAAGGCCACGACGCTCACCGCGCCCGCAGCCATGCCCGGCAGGCGCGTCCCGAGCGCGAGCGCCAGCGTCATGACCACGGTCGCCTCGAACGCGAGGAAGCTCACGGCGACGAACGGCAGCGGTGGGCCGTAGCCGGACACGAGCCGGACGACACCGATGGCGAGCAGCCCCGATCCCACCGTGTAGCTCGTCACGACGGCGGTCAGACCGAGCCACCGCCCGAGCAGGAGGTCGGTGCGCGAGATCGGCCGGGCGAGCAGCGCGAGGGCGACGCCGCTCTCCACGTCGCCCGCGATCGCCGGGGCCGCGAGGAACGCCGCCGACATCGCGAGCACGAAGCTGAACATGAACGCGATCAGGATCAGGACCTGGGACACCCCGATCTGGAGCTGGACCTCCGAGACGCCGTCCTCGCGGGCCAGCGACACGAGCCGCTCGACGCCGAACCCGACGAGCGCGACGCTGACCACCGCAAGCCCCGCGAGCACCCAGAGCACGCGCCGGCGGGCGACCTCGTGCACCGTGAGGACGGCGATCGTGGCCACGTGACGCGGGGTCACGGGACGGGCTCGACGGGCTCGCGAACGAGCTCGAGGAACAGGTCCTCGAGCGAGCGACGTGCCGGGTCGACCGCATGGACCCGGCCACCGGCTGCGACGACGGCGGCGACGACGTCGGGCACCCGATCGGGGTCGAGCGGTTGCACGACCGTCCAGGGCCCGTCGGTGGCCACCCGGCCGAAGCCCGCGAGCAGGGTCCCGGGCGGCGTGGCGAGGTCCGTGATCCGGAGCCGCACGGCCGATTCGCCCAGCAGGTCGCCCAGCCGGCCGGACGCGACGACACGGCCACGGTGGACGATCGCGACCCGATCGCACAGCCGCTCGACCTCGCCCAGCAGGTGCGAGTTCAGCAGCACCGCGCTGCCCCGATCACGAGCCTCGCGGATGATCGAGCGGACGTCGTCGCGGCCCACCGGGTCGAGCGCGGACGTAGGCTCGTCGAGGATCACGAGCCGCGGGTCGCCCAGGAGCGCGACGGCGATCCCGAGCCGCTGCTGCATGCCCTTCGAGAACCCGCCCACGCGGTCGCGGCCCCGGTCCGCCAGCCCGACGAGCGCGAGGACGCGATCGATCTCGCCCGGACGGCGAGCGCTCGGGAGCCCGATCAGCCGCGCGTGGAGGCCGAGCACCTCGCGCGCCGTGAGCCACTGCTGGTAGCGGAAGAGCTCCGGGAGGTAGCCGATCGCCCGGCGTGCCGCCCGGTCGCCGAGTGGCCGCCCGAGCACCTCGCCGCCGCCGGACGTCGGCGTGACGAGGCCAAGGAGCAGCTTGACCGCCGTGGTCTTGCCCGCACCGTTCGGCCCGAGGAAGCCGAGGATCTCGCCCGCCGCCACCTCGAGGTCGAGGCCGTCGAGCGCAACGGTCCGGGCGTACACCTTCCGGAGCGCGGTCGTCCGGATCGTCGTGGTCGTCACTCGCGGATCGTCACACGGGCGGCGTTCGGGCGTGACAGGCAAGGTGTCACGACACCGACCCAGGATCGGCGCAGCAGCAGGCACGTTCCCTGAATCGGGAGGCTTTCGCCATGACGCATACCGAGTGCCCCGTCTGCGACGGGACGATCCGCCTGGAGGACGAGTTGGCCGCGACCCGCTGCGAGGCGTGCGGCACCACGCTGGAGCTCGCGGTGGACGAGGCGCCGACGCCGGTGCTCGCCCGCGCGGCCTGAGCCGTCACCGGCCGGTGAGCGACGCCCGGCGCAGGTCGGCGACCGGGGCGAACGCCAGGCCGATCACGATCACCACGCCGCCGATGAGCACGAGTGCGGTGCCGGCACCGACGGTGTCGATGAGCAGACCGCCAACGACGAGCCCCACCGGCTGGAGGCCGAGCGAGATCGTGCGCGCCGTGCTGCCGATCCGGCCCAGCAGCGCATCCGGCGAGGCGACGGTCCGGAGCGTGATGTACGTCACGAGGATGGTCGTCTGGCTCACGCCGCCCACGAACGCCGCGACGAGCAGCGGCGCCAGGTCCGGGAGCAGCCCGGACGCCATGACCGCGGCGCCGGTGCCCAGATTGCCGAGCAGGAGCGTAAGGCCCACGACGCGCCGCCGCAGCCGGGCCGCCAGCAGCGCGCCGGTCACGGTGCCCACCCCGAACGCCGTGAGCACGAGCCCAAGGGCGGCCTCGTCGAGGCCGAGCTCGCGGGTGACGTGGTACGTGAGCGCCGCGACGAGCGGCGCGAGGGTCACGCTCGTGAGCCCCCAGAAGGCGACGGCGGCGCGCAGGACGCGATGGCCGGCCAGGTAGGCAATTCCCTCCCGGATGTCGGCGCGGATGCTCGTCGTGGGGCGGTCCCCGGGCGCGCGCAGCGAGCGTCCGATGAGCAGGATCCCCAGCGCGGACACGAGAAAGGACACCGCATCCACGGCCAGCGTCAGGCCCGGGCCGATCGCGCTCGCGAGGAGGCCGGCGACCGCCGGGCCCAGGATGTAGCCGAAGCTGTACACGGCCTCGAAGACGGCGTTCGCGCTGCCCACCTGCGACCGCCCGACGATCGCGGGCACCGATGCCGTGTAGCCGGCGAGGAACAGCGCACGGAGCATGCTCATGGGCGCGGCCACGACGAGGACCACGGCGAGCGTCGGGCCGCCCAGGAGCACCGAGATCGGGATGAGCGCGGTCAGGATGGCGCGCCCGAAGTCGGCGAGGAACATCATCCGTCGCCGATCGCTCCGGTCGGCGAGTGCGCCGGCCACCATGCCGAACACGAGGTCGGGGAGCGTCTGGAGCGCACCGACGATGCCCATCGCGAGGCCGGAGCCGGTCAGCGCGAGCACGAGCAACGGCAGCGCGGTGAAGCTCACGGCGTCACCCAGCGCGGAGATCGCCTGGCTGCCCAGCAGCGCGCGGAAGTCGCGGTTCCCGCGCAACGGCAGCGGCCGCGACGCCTGGGCGGCGTCGTGGCCGGGGGGTCGAACCGGGCTGGCGGGTGCGGAGGTCACGGCAGCCGGAGGATCGCACCTGCAGCCGTCCGCGCGACGGCGTCCGGGCGCGCGATACTCCGCCGCGGACGTGGGGGTGCGGATCCGGGAGCTGCGATGAGGGAGGGTGTGGATGGACGGACGGAAGGCGGTCGCCGAGCTGGTGGGGACGTTCCTGTTCCTCCTGGTCGGCTACCTCTCGGTAGTGGCGTTCGGGGCGGCGGAGGCGCCGGGCCTGCTCGTGGTCCCGTTCTCGTTCGGGCTCGGGCTCCTCGCGGCGATCTTCATGGTCGGCCACATCTCGGGCGCCCACTTCAACCCGGCGGTGACGCTCGCGATGGCGCTCGACCGGCGGACCGCGCCCGCCGAGGCGCTCGCGTACGTCGTGGCGCAGATCGCCGGCGCGGTCGGGGCGGGGCTGGTGGTTCTCGGCCTGTACGGCCAGGAGGCCGTTCGCGCCGGGATCACGGCGCCCGGTGCGGGCACGGCGGACCTGGCGGCGCTCGTCATCGAGGTGCTGCTGACGGCCGCGTTCCTGCTCGTGATTCTGACCGCGACGAAGCGGTCGCCCTCGCTCGCGCCGCTTGCGATCCCGCTCACGCTCGTGGCGATCCACTTCGCGGCGGCACCCCTGAGCGGCGCGTCCGTCAACCCCGCGCGCTCGATCGGGTCGGCGCTCGCGGGCGGCGACCTCGGCGCGCTGTGGATCTACCTCGTCGGACCGCTTGGCGGCGGGGCGCTCGGCTGGGCGCTGTTCCGGGTGCTCGACGGGTTCGCGCCGGACGCCGGATGACGCCCACCGGTGGGTTCCCCCCGCCGGTGGAATGAAGCCGCGAGCGCCAGATGGGGCGGGAACGCCGCATCCGTCAGTCCGGGGCGTGCAGGCTGCCCCTCGATGGACCCGACGATCGCTCCCATCCTGTTCATGGGCTTTCTCGTCGCCATCGGGCTCACCGGCTACGAGCTTCGCGCCGCCACCGAGCCCCCGGCCTGCCCGGAGTGCGGGCACTGCCGGCAGGTCGCGGAGGTGAGGCGACAGCGCGAGGCGGAGCTGCGCGAGTGGTACGCACGCCGCTCGGGCCTCGGTGAGCGCGAGGACGACGACCGGCGCGCCCGGTAGCCCGGGGCGTCAGCCAGTCTGACCCGGAACCGCCTCTGTCACCGGGGTCGCTGCGCTCGACGCCGGTTCATTCGCCGCGCCCGGCTCGGCCAGCCAGCACGCCGCCGCCTGTCCGCCGCCGACGTCGAACAGCGGCGGCTCCTCGCGTGTGCAGCGCTCGAAGGCGAGCGGGCAGCGCGGATGGAACCGGCAGCCGTTCGGGACGTGCGCTGCATCCGGTGTCTCGCCGGCAAGGATCGTGCGCCGGGCCCGCTCGCCGGGTGCCGGGGGCGTGGGCGAGGGTGACACGGACACCAGTGCCTGCGTGTACGGGTTGCGGGGCGAGCGGATGACCTGCTCCGCCGGCCCGATCTCCATCACCTTGCCCAGGTACATCACGGCGATCCGGTCGGCGATCACCCACGCGAGCGACAGGTCGTGGGTGATGAACAGGTACGTCAACCCCCGCTCGCGGCGCAGGTCGAGCATCAGCCGCAGCAGCTCGGTCCGGATCGACACGTCGAGCATCGACACCGGCTCGTCCGCCACGACGAGCTGGGGATCCATCACGAGCGCCCCGGCGATCACCACCCGCTGGCGCTGGCCACCCGACAGCTCGTGCGGATAGCGGAAGGCGAAGTCCGCCGCGGGCCGGAGTCCGGCCGCGTCGAGCGCATCGAGCACCCGCTGCTCCCGCTCCTGCCGGTCCCGGCCGATCCGGTTCACCTCGAGCGGCTCGATGACGAAGTCGTGGACGGTCTGCTTCGGGTTCAGCGTCTCGTACGGGTCCTGGAAGATGAGCTGGACCCGCCGCCGGTAGTCGCGCAGCCGGCGCTGCCCCCACAGGCCGGACACGTCGCGTCCACCCACGACCACCCTGCCCTCGGTCTGGCGGGTGAGCTTCACGATCACCCGGCCGGTGGTCGTCTTCCCCGAACCGGATTCGCCCACGAGCGCGAGCACCTCGCCCTCCTGGATCGAGAGGTCGATGCCGTCGACCGCCCGGACGACGCCGTGGGACCGGCGCAGCACCGCGTCGAGGATCCCGAGGCGGATCGGGAAGTGGACCTTGAGCCCCTCGAGGCGGACGAGCTCGGTCACGCCTCCTGCACCTCGATCCCCACGACCGACTCGGTGACGTCGATCACGGGCGGCACGGTGGCCGCGGCCTCGGGCGGGTACAGGTGGCAGGCGACGCGAACGCCGTCGGCAAACCGGACCTCCGGCGGCACGACCTCGGTGCACACCGGCATCGCCGCCGGACAGCGGGCGGCGAACCGGCAGCCGGGCGGCGGTTCGCGAAGGTCCGGCGGCTGGCCGGGGATGACGTCAAGCGTCCGACGATCGGTCCGGATGTTGGGGAACGAGGCGAGCAGCTTCTGGGTGTACGGGTGGCGGGGCGCGGTAAACACCCGGCCGACCGGACCTTCCTCGGCGACCCGGCCCGCGTACATCACGAGCACCCGATCGCACGTCTCGGCGATCACCGACAGATCGTGCGTGATCAGGATGAGCGACAGCCCGAGGTCCGCCCGAAGCCGCTCGAACAGCTCGAGGATCTGGGCCTGGACCATGACGTCGAGGGCCGTCGTCGGCTCGTCGCCGATGACGATCGCGGGATCGCAGGCGAGCGACATCGCGATCATCGCGCGCTGGCGCATGCCCCCCGAAAGCTCGTGCGGGTAGGCGGCTCCCCGCCGGCGCGGGATGCCCACGTACTCGAGGAGGTCGCCGGCCTTTCGGCGCGCGGCCGCCTCCGTTTCCCCCAGCCGGACGACGATCGGCTCGGCGATCTGGTCGCGGATGCGGCGGACCGGGTTGAGCGCGTTCATCGCTCCCTGGAACACGATGCTGATCTCGCGCCACCGGTACCGCGCCAGCGCCCGCTCCGACTTCGGCACGAGGTCGATCCCGTACAGCCGGACGCTGCCTCCCCGGATCCGACCGTTCGGCGGCAGGAGGCGCACGAGCGACAGCGCGGTCGTCGTCTTGCCGCATCCGGATTCCCCGGCGATGCCGAGCGCCTCGCCGTAGTCGAGCGCGAACGAGACGCCGTCGACGGCCTTGACCGAGCCGCCGGCCAGCCGGAAGCGGACCGACAGGTCGTCGACCGCAAGGAGCGGGGCCGCGGGATCCGCGAGCTTCGGCAGGTCGCGGGCCCGCCGGCCAGCCCGACCCGCCGCGACCCCCACCGCCGGCGGTCCACCGACGACCGGCGGTCCTCCGGTCCCGGGCGCGGTCACCGCCGCCCTCGCAGCTTCGGGTTCAGGACGTCGTCCAGCGCGCCGCCCACGAGCGTGAACGCGAGGACGACGAGCACGATGCACGTCGCGGGCGGAATTACGAACCACCACGCCCCCAGCCCGGCCGCGCCGGCGGCCTGGGCGGAGTTGAGCAGCAATCCCCAGGACGGCTGGAACGGGTCGCCGAGGCCGATGAACGAGAGGGTCGTCTCCGTCAGCACGGCGCTCGCGAACACGAGCACGGCATTGGCGACGATGAGGTTCACGACGTTGGGCAGGATGTGGCGGCGCATGATCGCGGCGTTGCCCGCGCCCACGACCCGCGCACGGTCCACGAATGCCCGCTCACGGAGTGACAGGGTCTGGCTGCGGACGATCCGCGCCGTCGACGCCCAGGACGTGATCCCGATCACGACGACGATCACGATCAGGGTCACGCGCATGCCCAGGATCTCGCTCTGCGCGCCGATGAGCTCGATGAGGATCGGCGCCAGGATGAGCGCGAGCACGAACGTGGGGAGCACGAGGAAGAAGTCGGCGAAGCGCATGAGGACCGCGTCGAGCACGCCGCCCACGAATCCCGACACGATCCCGATGAGCGACCCGATCGCGACCGTGATCACGGTCGCGAGCAGCCCGATGAGCATCGACACGCGCGTGCCGTGCACGGTGAGGTTCAGCAGGTCCTTGCCCAGGTCATCGGTGCCAAGGATGTGTCGCGGCGTGGGAGCCGCGAGGCGATCGCCGGTGGCCGAGGTGGCGGTTTCCAAGGGGCCGACGAACAGCTCGGGGGCGATCGCGAGCACCGCGAACACGACCAGGATGAGCGAGCCGACGAGACCGTCCGGACGCGACAGGAACCGCGCGGCAAACTCCCGCACCGCCCGCGCACGGAGCCGCAGCCGGGCGGTGCGGACGTCGACCGGCGCCGTGCCGGCACTCACGTCCGGACCCTCGGGTCGAGCACGCCGTACAGGAGGTCGGCGAGCAGGTTCGCGACGACGACCGACACGGCGAGGAGCAGGAACACGCCCTGGAGCACCGGGTAGTCCCGCGCGCTGAGCGCGGTCACGGCGAGCGTCCCGAGCCCCGGCCAGTTGAAGACCACCTCGGCCGTGATCGCCCCGGCGATCACGTAGCCCAACTGGATCGCGACGACGGTCACGGCGGGCAGGATCGCGTTGGGCAGGGCGTGGTGGCGAAGGATCCGGCCTTCGCGCAGCCCCTTTGCCCGGGCCGTCTGGACGTAGTCCTCCGCGAGCGTCTCGATGATCGCGGAGCGCATGAGGATCGAGTACAGCCCGATGAGCCCGAGCGACACCGTGGCGAGCGGCAGGGCGAAGTGCGCCGCGAAGTCGAGCAGCTGGTCCGCCGGCCCTGCGTAGGACGCGCCGGAGGTGAGCATCCCGCTCGTCGGGAACCAGCCGAGGGTTCGTGAGAAGACCATGAGCAGGAGCATCCCGAGCACGAAGTACGGCATCGAGTACAGGACGAGCGACAGGCCGTTGCCGAGATAGTCGATCGGCCCACCCCGGCGCCACCCGGCATACGCCCCGAGCGACAGGCCGACCACGATCGCGATCGCCTCGCCGGCGCCGAAGAGCAGGATCGTGGGCCAGATCCTGTCGCCGATCACCTCGGTAACAGGGGCCCCGCGGTACTTGAACGAATAGCCGAGGTCCCCTCGGGAGACGTCGCCGAGGTAGGCGACGAACTGGTCAGGAAAGACGGGCTTGTCCAGTCCCCACCGAACGCGAAGCTCGGCCTTCGCCTCAGCGGTCAGGTTGGGGTTGCGCGTGATGCTGCGCTCCGGCGAGCCCGGCATGAGCCGGAACAGGAAGAAGTTGAGAACGAGGATCAGCAGGATCGTCAGCACCGCCTGGACGACACGGCGAACCAGGAAGCTGGACCCCATGTCGCTCGCTCAGCCGGGCGCTGCGGGCGAACACCGGAGGGCCATGACGAGGCAGCCCTCGGGATCCGCATGCATCACGAACGCGCGACCGTCGCCGTCACTCCTCCTCGGTCGTCGGCCCGCGGCGGCGGAACAGGACGAGCCCGACCGCGAGGATCGCCACCACGGCGAGGACGCCCACGATCAGGAGCGTCGAGTCGCCGCCCGACGCGGTCGGCTCGGCGCCGGGGCTCGGCGCCGGGGTTGCCGCACCGGCCGACGGCGAACCAGCCGGCTGGCTCGGCTCGGGACTTGGCTCGGCCGCTGTGAGCAGCGTGTAGTCGAGGGGCCCGTAGACGAACAGGGGCACGCCGTTGCTCGGCTGGTTCTGCCAGCCTCCGAAGCGATCGGTGCGATAGGCGTCCAGCTGGGCGTCGTAGAACAGGATGTGGTATGGCGCGTCGTCGTAGATGATGGCCTGCATCTCGTCCATGTAGCGCTTGCGCTCGGCCGGGTCGCTCGTCGCGTTCTGGAGCGCGTACAGCTCGTCATACCGAGGGTTGCAGTACATGCTGTCGCTTGATGCGCCGATCTCGTCGCACTTGAAGATGCTGAGGAGGGAGTTCGGGTCGACGTCACCGCCCCACGACCAGATGAACAGGTCATAGTCGGCGGTGTACTCCTCGCCCGCCTCCGGCGGCAGCATCTTGTCGATCAGCGTGTCCTGGTCGTACTGCTGGCTGTTGACCACGATGCCGAGCTGGCCGAACCAGTCGGCCACGAACTCCGCTGCCTGGGCGAAGGTCTCCTCGGAGTCCGGGAATACGAGCTCGAGCACGATCGGGTTGCCGTCCTTGTCGAGGCGGGCACCTGCGTCGTTGAGCACGTACCCGGCCGCGTCGAGCTTCTGGCGAGCCAGCTCCATGTCGAACGTCCGCGGGGTTGCCGGGGGCGTATGCCAGGCCGTCTGGAATGGCGGGACCTGGGTCGTGCCCACCTCGCCATAGCCGCCGAGGATCCGTTCGACGAGCAGCTCCTTGTCGATCGCGTAGCCGAGCGCATCGCGGAAGGCGGCGTCGAGCAGGGCGGGCGTGGACGGCCCGCCGTTCGGGATGGTCTTGCCCGTCCCGGTCCCGTACGTGTTGAACCCGAGCTCGGTGAAGCCGTTCGTCGTCCCGGCCACGGTCACGATGTTCGGCTGCCCGGTCAGCTGGTTGAATTGATCCGGCAGCACGGCGCGCGCGTAATCGAGCTCGCCGTTCTGGAGGGCCTGGACCATCGTGTCCACAGCGTTCGCGTAGAACTGGATGATGACCTCGTCGGCGGCGCCCTGACGGCCGGTGAAGTGCTCGTTGCGGACGAACCGGACCGACTGGCCGATCTGCCACTCGACGGCCTGGTACGGTCCCGAGCCGACGACGGGGGGCTCGTTCTGGAAGTCGCCGATCGTGTCGAGCGTCTGGCCTTCCCAGATGTGCTTGGGCAGGATCGGGACGTAGTTGGGGATGAGCCGCGTCGTGGGCGCAGAGACCTCGACCACGAAGGTCTGCGAGTCCGGTGCCGAAACGGCCGTGACCCCGGCATCGCCGAGGTAGTAGTCGATGTAGCCCAGCCCGACCGACGTCTCGGCCGCAAGGGCGTCGAGCACCAGCTGGTAGGTCCAGCGCGCGTCCTCCGCCGTGGCCGGCGTGCCGTCGGACCACTTCTTGTCGGGCGAGATCGTGAACGTCCAGGTCAGCCCGTCTTCGGACTCCTCCCACGACTCGGCGAACGCGGGCATCGGGGCCAGGTTCTCGTCCCAGTACGCGATCGTCTCGTAGTTGAGCGTGTACGCCTCGAACCCGACGGTCAGCGCCGTCCCCCACGGGTTCATCGAGTCGAGGTCCTGCGTCGTGCCGACCCGCAGGACGAGGGGCTCCTGGGCAGCGACCGGAACGGCCGGCAGGAGCAGGGCGGCGAGGACGCCGAACGCGGCGAGCACGCGTCCGACCCGGCGGCGATGGGCCACGACCATGCGGCGAGCTCCTCCTCTTCCGTCCGCCGCCGGGCCTCCCACCCGTCGTGCGGTCAACGACCCGCTGCCCGAGCGTGTGCCCGGCAGGGTCGCACAGGCCCCGGGGGCGATGCAACGGGTGTCGCAGTTCGCGACGGCTCCTGGGAACCGGTGCCGCTAGATCACGAAGGTCGGCGCGCCGGACGGCTCGCGCAGCGCCGGCCGATCGATGGCGAACCCGGACAGCTCGCTTGCCGACGGTGTGGTGCCGTCGAGGACGAGCTCGGCGAGGATCCGCCCGAGCACCGACGCAAACTTGTACGCGTGCGCCGAGCCGAGGCACAGGTACGTGCTCGGCAGACCGGGCACCCGATCGAGCACGAAGTCGCGATCCGGCGTGAGCGTGTACAGGCAGGTTCGCGACGTTGCGACCCGGCCGCCCCCGGCCGGACCGAGGTCGGGCAGCCGCGCGTCGAGGAAATCGGCCATGCGCTGCTCCGCAGCGGCGTCCGGCCGGAACGTGCGCGTGGCGTGGGTGACGACACGCCCGCCCACGTCCTGCCCCACCTTGGGGCCGGGCGCGGCATGCGTCGGGAAGCCGTAGAAGCTGGGCTCGTCCATCCAGATCCAGACCGGGAACCGGTCCGGCCCGAACCGCTCCGGAGCCCGGGCGGGCAGGAACCAGCTCACGTGCTCCTCGGTGATCGTCAGCGGCAGCGTCTGCCCGAGCGGCTCCAGCAGCTCGTTGGTCCAGGAATCGGTGGCCAGGATCACGCTGCCCGACTCGAGGCGCTGGCCGTCCTCCAGGGCCAGGCGCAGGGCGGTCCCGTTCGCGATCGCATCGATCCGCTGGACCGCCGCCCCGAAGCGGAGGGTGGCACCGCCGGCCGACGCCAGGGAGCGATGCGCGGCATTGCCACGGGACGGGTCGGCGATGCCGGCATCAGCCTGGTAGAGGCCGACGGTGTCGTCGCCGATCCGCCAGACGGGCCAGCGCCGCCGGATCTCCGGTGCGTCGAGCCGCTCGAAGGAGATGCCTTCCGCGGCCAGGCTCGCAGCGTATTCGCGCAGGTCGATCGCCACGCCCGCCCGCGGCTCGGCCGGGCCGAGATCGAGTCCCCCCGTTCGCCGGACGATCTGCTCGTTCGCGTCCCGCTCGATCGCGGCCCAGCTGTCGTAGGCGCGTTGGGCGAGGCGGACGTACTCCCGCCGGTGGTAGGAGAGCCGGATGATCCGGCTCACGTCCTCGCTCGCCCCGTGGCGGTGGCCGGGCTCGTACCGGTCGAGGCCGAGGACCCGCAGTCCGGGCCGCGCAGCGCGGGCCAGCCAGCACGCGGCGGCCGACCCGATGCCGCCCAGACCGACGACGACCACGTCCCAGCGGGTGCCGTGGAGGCGGTCGCGGCGCGCGCTTCCGCTCACCGCCCGTCCCCGCGCTGCCCCCGCGCGAGCTCGAGCGCGTAGTGCATGACGCCGGCGACCGTGATCACGTCGTGGATCTCGCCGGCCTCGATCCGCGCCACGACCTCGTCGAGCAGGACCCAGTCGAGGGCGAGCTCCTCGGACGCCTCCGGTTGGGCCGCGCCGGCGCGACGAAGACCCGTGGCGAGGAAGATCGCCCCGCGCTCGTCGGTGACCGAGTTGGAGACGGTGATCCGGCACAGCTGGCGCCAGGCGGCGGCCTCGTGGCCCGTCTCCTCGCGCAGCTCGCGGCGTGCCCCGTCGAGCAGCGATTCCCCGGGGTCCACGCCGCCCTCCGGGATCTCCCAGCTGTACTCGTCGAGCGTGTACCGGTGCTGCCCGACGAGGAGCAACCGGCCGTCGTCGCCGACCGCGACCACCCCCACCGCTCGCGTGCGGAAGTGGATCACCCCGTAGATCCCGTCGCTGCCGTCGGGCCGCACGACCTCGTCGTGGAACACCTCGAGCCAGGGGTTGCCATAGACCCGCTCACGACGCACGCGCCGCCACGGGCCGATCCGGGCGTGCCCGGTCGTGGGAGACTCAGCCGAGGGGTCCACGCGGGAACGGTAACCGGGCGCGCCACCGACCGGGCCTAGGATCCGCGCCATGGCCCCGACGCGTGCCCGCGACGCCAGCCAGCCGACGTTCCCGGTGGCAGTCGCGTGGGATGTGCGCATCCCCGTCCGCGACGGGTTGGAGCTGTCTGCGAATGTCTGGCGCCCCGACTCGCCGGCGCGGGTGCCCGCGATCCTCGAGATGATCCCGTACGGCAAGGACAGCTGGCGGCGGAACGGCGACGTCGCGCGGGGGGAATGGCTGGCAGCACGCGGCTACGCGCTCGTCCGCCTCGACGTGCGCGGCACCGGCTCGTCGCCCGGCGTGGCGCTCGACGAGTACACAGAGGCCGAGACCCGGGACGGCTACGACGCCGTCGAGTGGCTGGCCGCGCAACCCTGGTGCACCGGCCGGGTGGGGATGTGGGGCATCAGCTACGGCGGGTTCACGTCGATCCAGGTGGCGAAGCTCGGGCCGCCGCACCTCGCCGCGATCGCCCCGATGTACGCGACGGACGACCGCTACCTCGACGACGTCCACTACCGCGGCGGCTGCCGGACCGCGTCGGAGCTCAGCCAGTACGCGGTCAGTCAGCTCGGGATGAACGCGATGCCGCCCGATCCGGCGTTCCGCGGCGCCGCCTGGCGCGACGAGTGGCGGGCGCGGCTCGACGCCACCCCGCCGTGGCTGCTCGCGTGGTTCCGGGAGCAGACGGACGGACCGTACTGGCGCCGCGGCTCGCTCGCGCCGGAGTACGCGGCGATCCGGATCCCGATCCTCCACTTCGCCGGCTGGTCTGACTCGTACGTCGATGCGGCGTTCCGGATCCAGGAGCGGTGCGTCGGCTCGCCGGGGCGGCGGATCATCGTCGGCAACTGGGTCCATTCGTTCCCCGACGACGCGTACCCGGGCCCGAACATCGACTGGCTCCACGAGCTCGTCCGGTTCTTCGACCGGTACCTCAAGGGCGTGCCGAATGGCTGGGAGGACGAGCCGGCCGTCGTGTGGTTCGAGCGCGAGTACGCGCCGCCGGAGCCGTTTCCCGCAGTCTGGCCGGGCCGGTGGCGGGCGGCGGCGGGCTATCCGGTCACGGGAACGGAAGCGCTGGAGGTCGACCTCGGGCCAGGAGAGCTGGGCCTCGCCCGTGTCGAACACGCGACGGACACGCTCCGGCACCTCGCGACGGTCGGAACGGCCGGCCCGCTCTCGTGGGGCGCCGGATCACCGCCGAACGGGCTGGCGCGGGACCTCCGGCCCGACGAGGCCCGCGGCCTGACGTACACGTCCGCGGCGCTGAGCGGGGACCTCGCGATCCTCGGGGTTCCCGAGGTCGTGCTTCGAGTCGAGGCGACGATGCCCGTCGCCACCCTCGTCGCCCGCCTGAGCGACGTGGCGCCGGACGGCTCCTCGTTCCTCGTCTCGGCCGGCGTGCTCAATCTCACGCACCGGCGCTCGCACGCCGATCCCGAGCCGCTCGTGCCGGGGGTCGCCGACGAGGTGCGCATTCCCCTCCGCGCGGCGGGCTACCGCTGGAGCGCCGGCCACCGGATCCGTCTGACGCTCCTGTCCTCGTCGTGGCCCAACCTCTGGCCGTCGCCGCACCCGGGCGAGATCGTCGTGCATCGCGGATCGGCGACCTCGTCGTGCCTGCGGCTGCCGGTCCTGCCGGATGAAGCCCCCGCCCTGCCCGTTCCAGCCTTCCGCACCGAGCCCGCCGGCTTGCGCGCGGTGGGTGGCGGCACGGACGACGAGCCGGAGTGGCGGATCGCGGAGGACGTCCTGGCGGGCACGGTCACGGCGCGGATCTTCGAGGGCGGCTCCTCGCTGCTCGAGGACGGCCGTGAGCTGTACTCGAGCGAGCGGCTCGCGATGACCGCATCGGACTCCGACCCCGCACACACCCGCTTCGAGACCGACGTCGTCTACCGCTGGGACGCGGGGACGTTCCGGACCGACATCCGTGCGCGGGGCACGATCACCTCGGACGCCGAGGCGTTCGTCGTGGACGTGGACCTGGAGATCGATCTCGACGGCGAGCGCTTCTGGGCGCGGCGATGGGAGGAGCGGATCCCGCGCCGGCTCGTCTGAGCGCGGGACGCGCCTGCCGTCACACCCCCGGGCGATGCTGGTGGAGCATCAACTCGTGGCCGAGCGCGCCTGGGATCGACGCGAACCGTGACTGCGGTCGACCGATGCAGGCACGCTCCCGCTCCATGCGATGCCCGGCGAGCAATCGGCGTCCGCGGTTCGTGACAGACAAGGGCGGCCGGAGCGCTGCGAACGAGCCGGAACCCGGTGGGGTGGCCGCGCCCGGTGTCGGCAACGCCGTCAGGCGACCACGTCGAGCAGGATCGACCCCGCCAGGGCGAGCACGATGATCGCCCCGAGGACGCTCGTCCACGTCCGCACCTCGGGCGGCAGCCGGCGATGCCCCACGGCGGCGAGCGCCGCAAGCATCATCTGCCACACGAACGACGCACCGAACGCGCCGATAGCGAACGCAAGCTGCTCGTCGAGTCCCTCGGGACGTGACGGCAGGCCGACGATGAGCGCGGCGAAGTACACGAGCGTGAGCGGGTTCACGCCGGTCAGCCCGACGAACGTCAGGTACAGCCGGATGAGCGAGGGCGGCCGTTCGTCGCCGGGGGTCGCGGGTCCGGCGACCACCCGGCGCCGGGCGTCAACGAGCAGTCGCAGGCCGATGAGCGCCAGCACCACGGACGACGCGATCCGCACCGTCGACTCCCAGGGCGCGATCGCGACCGCGAGCGCGCCGCCGAACAGCGCCGCGATCGTGGCGTACGCGCCGTCCACCGTCGCCGCACCCGCGCCTGCCGCCGCTCCCGCGCGGAAGCCGCGGCGAAGCCCCATCTCGATGATCAGGACCGCGATCGCGCCCACGGGGATGGCCACCCCGAGGCCCGCGACGATGCCCGAGAGGAGCGCAGCCGCCACGACGACGGAGCGCTACCGGAGCGTGTCGAGCGCGGCCGCCCCCAGCAGCCCGGTGGCGAGTGCGACGAGCACCGAGGCGAGCGTGCCCAGCAGGTAGTACTCGGCGAACCCACGGTCGTCGAGCTGCTTGAAGCGCGCCAGCGTCTTGGCCGCGATCACGAACCCGATCGCCGCCTCCATCCCGACGAGCACGAACGTCACGACGAGCAGGCGTTCGAGCACGCCGATCGTCGCCCCGATGCGGGCCGGCGACCCGGGCGTGCTGGGGACCGCCGCGGACACGCCGCTCACCGGCCGGCCGTCGGGTGCGGCTGCTCCGCGGCTCTCCGGCGCCGTTCCCGGCTCGACCGTCGCAACGAGCGGCCCGACCCGAACGGTGTAACCCGAGGGCGGAGGCGGGGGCGCGGGCTGCGGGTCGGGCGGCTCCTCCGTGCCGAGCACGACCTCGCGCGGATGGACGAGCGTCGCAATGAAGAAGTACGCGCCCTTCGTGTTCGCGATCACGAGCGAGGTCACGACGACCGCCCACAGGGTCAGGGCGTGGACCGAGGCGGGGTCCCACCCGCCCACGATCCCGTTCACGGCGTCAACCCAGCCCGGCTGGAGCGGCGCGTGCGCCAGCAGGAACGCCCAGCCGGCGACCGCGATCCCGAGGTGGACGAGCTGGTCGACGATGTACAGCAGTCCCGGGATCGGCGTCCACGCGGAGCCGAGGCCAGCGCCCGGGCCCGCGGCCGGCTCGCCGTCGTCTGCCCGCCGCCGTGCGCGCTCCCGGGCCAGCGCCTCGGCGCGTCGGGTCGCCCCCACCTTCCATCGGTCGACGCCGATGTGGGTGGCCGCGGCGAGCAGGAGGAACGCGAGGCCGGGGCCGCCGTAGGCGAGCGGAACCGGGACGAGGCAGAGCGCGACGAGCGCGGCATGCACGAGCACGCCGTTCCATCCGCGGCGGCCCGTGCTCGCCTTCGTGATCGCGATCCAGTCGTTCTGCAGCACGAAGTCCGCCACGAAGTGCGAGCAGAACAGCCACGCGAGGACGAGGACCGGGTCGGCGGTCACGCGCTCCTCCCCGGTGCCGGCTGACCCTGCGGGAGGTCGGCAGTGCCCGCGGCGAACAGCGTCGCCAGCGCACGCCAGAGCCCGGCGAGTTCCCGGACGCGCGCCCGGTCAGCCATCACGGACACTGTCGCGCGGGAGATGCCGAGGCGCTCCGCGACCTCGGCGCGGTGGACGCCGTCGAGGAGGAGCGGCCGCGCCACCTCGCGCTGCCGGGCGGTGAGGTCGGCCAGCAGGCGCGGCAGCAGCGGGGCGATGTCGGCGAGCACGGGATCGACACCCGGATCACCCGTCTCGACCTGGAGCCCGTCGCGGGTCGGCTTCGAGCGCTGCATCAGCGACCGCGCGCGGAGGAAGGCGGCGCCCGTCCGCTCGGTCGCCGGGCCCCGCCCGGGGTCGACCGCGCCCGCCACGACGACCCACCGCATCGGCCGCGCATCGGACCGCAGTCCCGCGCGCATGACGAGCGCGAGCGGATCCGCCCCGATCGCGAGCAGCGCCTGGAGCTCGTCGCCCTGGGTGATCCCGGGCGTCGCGAGCCGAAGCGCCTCCGGGTAGCACGCGTCCATCTCGGCGATCAGCCCGCGCAGGAACGCCGTCGATGCCGCGGCCGCCCGCCGCGAACCGACGACGTCGCCGAACACGACGACCCCCGGATGTCCCTCGGGCACGGCCGGAGGCTACTCGCCGACGAGTTAGTCGTCAACGACTACACGCCTGTCAATTCGCCGACAACGGCTAACTGGCCGTCCGCGCTCAAGCCGCGCCCCGATACGCTGGCAGCAGGCCGCCGAGGACCTCGGCGAGCTGCCGCTGGTGGTCCCGCGTCCCGAAGTCCAGCAGCGGGTTGCCGTCGAGCGCCCGCTCGTCGATCCGCCCGCCCGACCGGACGTAGACCACGGGCTGGATCCCGCCGGCCCCATCGGACTCGACCGTCATCAGGACGGCGTCCGGTCCGTCCGCGTCGAGGACGTGGGCGAGCGGCTGGATGCCCGCGTCGACGATCCCGGCGTCGGGGTCGAGCTCGACGACCCGCGCGAGATACGCCTTCTGGTGCCACAGCTCGGGTGCCACGGTCGCCTCCGCGAGCAGGTACCCGAGCAGCTCGGATTCGGCGATCGGCAGGCGCGGCGTGGTGATCCCGAAGCGGGTCTCGGCGATGTGCCGGGCGAGGATCCGGGCGTTGTAGCGATGGCCGTGGACGGCCCCCGAGTTCGCCGGCACGCCGTGCTTCTTCAGGCCTGCGGCGGCCTGGGTGATCGTGCCCGCGAAGAAGATCCCCGGGACCGTCGCGCTCTCCCAGAACGGCGTGACTGCCGGCAGCCGGCTCTGGCCGAACGTCGCGACGCCCACATCCGGCAGGTCGCGCAGCGGACAGGTGAAGCCCGTCGCCGCGATCGCCTCGTCGACCTCCACGGCGATCGGCATCCCGTTGTCGCTCCGGCGCAGCTCCACGCGGATGCCGCCGTCCGTCGGCACGACCTGCTCGAGGGACGCGTCGAGGATGGACACGCCGAAACCGAGGTAGTGGTCCTCGAACGGCTGGACGTACCGAGCGCGCACCCCGACGAGCGACCGCGTCATCACCGACAGCTTGGCCGGCGAGGGCGAGGCGATCACGATCCGCGACGCCCAGGCTGCGAGCCCGGACGCGAGCTCGAACCCGGAGTTCTGCTTGCCGAGGATGAACAGGCGCTTCCCGGCGTAGGAGGCCGCCTCGCGGGTGTCGGCGTAGTGCCGCACATGCTCCGCGCCGGGCGCCGGCGGGGTGAACGGCTCCGCCACGCCGACCGCGAGCACGAGCACGCGCGCCCGGTACTCCCCGTCGGGGGTCTCGAGGATGAACACGGAGCCTTCGGCATCCTCCTCGCGCCGCGTCCGCTCCCAGCGGCAGTCGAACCGGATCGCGAGCCGGGCACGCTCGGCGAACGTCGCCAGGTTCCGCTCCATCTCCGGTCGCGACGGGAAGTACGACGAGCCGTCCATGAACGTCGGCTGGAGCGCTCGCGCGTCGGGCTCGTCGGCGAGCAGGCTGTTCCAGTCGTAGCGCTCGTACTCGCGGGAGCCGCGCTCCGCCGGGGCGTACGGCTTCGTCCACGACAGCAGGCGCTGGAAGAACGGCCAGCGACGGAACATCCCGCCGGGTGACGGATCGGCAGACAGGTGGGCGTACGGGACCCCGAGGCGGCGCAGCTCGTACGCGACCTGGAGCCCGCCGGGGCCGCTGCCGACGACGATGCACGGGTACGCGCCCGGCGGATACGGACGCTCGTCCGCGCCGCTCATTGGTTCCGGTAGCGGTTCGCGTTCCGGAGCCGCCGGGCCTGGGCCTGGAGCATCCGGAACATCACCCTCGGGTGGGCGACGAGGAACGCCTCCACCCCCGAGCCGGCGAGCACGATGCAGCGCAGCGGGCGGGTGGCGACCACGTCGGCCGACGGCGGCTCCCCGAGCAGGATCGACACCTCGCCGAAGAAGTCACCCTTGCTGAGGATCGCGCGATCCACCCCGTCGACGATCACCTTCGCCTCGCCGTCCAGGATGACGTAGAACCCGGAGCCGGTCAGGCCCTGGCGCAGGATCCGCTGGCCCTCCGGGAAGAACGCCTCCTCGAACGTGTGGGCGACCCCGAGGAGCTGCGGAGTGGTGAGGTCCGCGAACAGGGTGAAGCCGGCCAGCGTGTCGGCGATCTCGTCCCGGGTCGCCATCGTCCCTCCGGTCGGCCGGCGCATCCCTGTGCGACGCGCGAGCAGTGCATGCGAGGCGGCGATCGTGCCACACCCGGACCCCGACCGGGAGCCCCGCGCGTTGACGCCGCCCGACGGGGACGGCACGATGCGACCGACCGATGGCACGAGCACGATGACCCTCACCCACGACCGGCGCAGCGAGCTGCTCGCCGCCTGCCGCCTGTTCTCCGGTCTCGACGCGGCCAGCCTCGACGCCGTCGCCGAGGCCGCGATCGAGGTGGACTTTCCGGCCGACCGAGTCATCGCCCGCCAGGGCGACATCGGGACGGGGTTCTTCGTCGTCGTGGACGGCCGGGTGCGGGTCGTGCGCGACGGCGAGCGGGTGGCGACGCTCGGACCGGGCGAGTTCTTCGGCGAGCTGTCGGTGATCGACGGCGGGCCGCGGAACGCGCACGTCGTGGCCGAGGTGCCCACCCGCTGTCTCGCGATCGCATCGTGGGACTTCGAGCGCGTCCTGCTCGCCCACCCCGCGCTTGCGCTCACCGTGCTCCGGATCGTCGTCGCCCGCCTGCGCGCGTCGACGAGCGACCACCGGTACTGACCCGGCCTCCGGACCAGCGGAGCGTCCGGATGCCCGCCACGCTTCCCACCGGGCCGCTCGTGTTCTGCTTCACGGACATCGAGGGCTCGACCCGGCTCGTGCTCGATCTGGGCACCGATCGCTGGGAGCCCCTGCTCGCCCGTCATCGGGCGCTGCTGCGCGCCGCCATCGCGGGGCATGGCGGCCACGAGGTGCTGACGGAGGGGGACGGGTTCTTCGTCGTGTTCACCGATCCGGTGGCGGCCGTGAGCGCTGCCGCCGACGTCCAGCGCGTCATGGCCGGCGAGGGGTGGCCGGCCGAGGCGCCGATCCGGGTGCGGATCGGGCTCCACCTCGGTGACGGTCGGCTGGACGCGGACGGGACGTACGTCGGCGGCGACGTCCACCGTGCGGCGCGCATCGCCGCCGCGGGCCATGGCGGCCAGATCGTCTGCTCCGGGGAGCTCGCTGCCGCCGTTGCGGGTCGCCTTCCCGCCGGACTCGACCTCCGCTCGCAGGGCGAGCACCGGCTGAAGGACCTGCGCCCCGAACCGCTGTGGGACGTCGTCGTCGCCGGCCTGCCCTCGGACTTCCCGCCGATCCGCTCGCTCGATGCCCGGCCGAACAACCTGCCGGTCCAGCTCACGACGTTCGTCGGCCGGGAGCGGGAGCTGGCCGATGCGCTCGGGTTGCTCGATCGGAACCGGCTGGTGACGCTCACCGGGCCCGGCGGGACCGGCAAGACACGGCTGGCGCTCCACGTCGCGGCAAACGCGGCCGAGCGATTCGCGGACGGCGTGTGGTTCGTGCCCCTCGACACCGTCGTGGACCCGACGCACGTCCTGCCCGCCGTCGCGACCGTGCTCCGCCTCCGCGAGCGCCCCGGCGTGGCCCACGCGTCGCTCATCGTCGAGGCGCTCGCCGGCCGACGGGTGCTGCTCGTGCTCGACAACCTCGAGCAGGTGCTCGCCGCGGGGCCCTCGATCGCCGCGCTCCTCCGGGAGCTGCCGCTGCTCAAGGTGCTGGCCACGAGCCGGGCCGTCCTCCGGGTCTCCGGCGAGCAGGAGCTGCCCGTGCCCGGCCTGCCGGTTCCGGAGCTGCCCGATCAGCGCACGGTCGCCCACGCCGGCGGCGGTCGACCCCGGACCGTGGACGAGCTCATGGCGTTCGACGCGGTCGGGCTGTTCGTGGCACGGGCGCAGGCCGCGCGGCCGGGGTTCGAGCTGTCGCCCGACAACGCGGTCGCGGTCGCCGCGATCTGCGCCCGGCTGTCGGGCATGCCGCTCGCGATCGAGCTCGCGGCGGCCCGGGTGCGGGTGCTCCCGCCGGCGACGATCCTCGAGCGGCTGTCACGAACGCTCGACCTGCTCACCGGCGGCGCGCGCGACCTCCCGGCGCGGCAGCAGAGCCTGCGCGGCGCGATCACGTGGAGCTACGAGGTGCTCGACGAGGCGTGCCGGCGCCTGCTCGAGCGGCTGGCCGTGTTCGCGGGCGGCGCGGCGCTCGAGGACGCAGAGGCGGTCTGCGGCCCGGCCGACGAGCTCGGCCAGGAGGTCATCGACGGGCTCGTCTCGCTTGCCGAGCAGAGCCTGATCCGGATCGACGCCGACACGCCCGGGTCGGCCACGGGCGGGCCACGCTACTCGCTCCTCGTGCCGATCCGCGAGTTCGCGCTCGAGCAGCTCGAGGCACGGGGCGAGGCCGCCGGGGTCCGGCGGCGCCATGCCACGAGGTTCCTCGAGCTCGTCGAGCTCGCCGCGCCGAACCTGACGGGACTCGATCGCGGCCGGTGGCTCGACCGGCTCGACGTGGAGCTCGAGAACCTGCGCGGGGCGCTCGACCACCTGATCGCGACGAGCGACGCAGCGGGCGCCTGGCGCTTCGTGGCCGCCGCATGGCGGTTCTGGCAGGTCCGCGGCCACATGGCCGAGGAGATCGCGCGCGTAAAGGCGGCGCTGGTGCTGCCTGCAGCGGAGGCGGACCTGGAGCTGCGCCTCCGCGCGGTCTCGGCGCTCGGCGGCCTGTGGTGGTGGATGGGCGATCACGACGCGTCGGCGGCGGCGTACCGGGAGGTGCTCGACGCCCGCCGCGCGCAGGGTGACGACGCGGCGATTGCCGCCGCGCTGTACGACTACGGGTTCCCGCGCCAGTTCCGGAGCCCGGAGGAGGCGATGGCGGGGTTCGAGGAAGCGCGGGAGCGGTACGCCCGGCTCGGCGACGCCGACGGCGAGGCACGCGCGTGGTGGGGCATCGCGAACGCGGCATGGGTGCGCGGCGAGCAGGAGCAGTCCCGCGAGGCGGCGCGGCGGGCGGCCGGGCACTTCCGGGCCGCTGGCCTCCCGTTCGACCTCGCCTGGTCGCTGTTCACGCTGGGGACCGTCGCGATCAGCCTTCGGGAGTTCGAGGAGGCGCACGCCTCGCTCGTCGACGCGCTGTCCCTGTTCGCGGAGGTCGACGATCTCAGCGGCGCGGCGCTCACGCTCGACGCGCTGTCGCTGGCGGCGTGGCTCCAGGACGATCGAATGCGGGCCGCCCGGCTCGCCGGCGCGGTCGCACGTCTCGAGCGCTCGACGGGCTTCGGGCTCAACCCGGCGAACCGGGCCGTCCACGGCTACGACCCGGCGTCCCTTCGCGACGACCCGGCGACAGCGTCCGCGTGGGCCGAGGGCGACGCGATGGACCTCGCGCGCGTGATCGAGCTCGCCCGGGACGCAAGGCCGCTCGGGGCCGGGTCGGCCACGCCATGACGCGGGGGCCCCTCCCGTCGGGCACCGTCACGTTCCTGTTCACCGACGTCGAGGGCTCGACGCGCCTGGTCGCCGACATCGGCGACGACGCGTACCGGGAGCTCCTCGACACGACCCGGCAACTGATCGCCGGCCCGGTGACGGCCGAGGGTGGCGTCGTGTTCGGTGCCGAGGGCGACGCGCAGTTCGCCGCGTTCGGGTCGGCCGTCGACGGCATCCGCGCCGCCGCCGCGGCGCAGCGGGCGATCGCGGGGTATCCGTGGCCCGGGACGCAGCTCCGCGTGCGGATGGGGGTCCACACCGGCGCCGCCCAGGTCGTGGGCGACGACTACGTGGGGCTCGAGGTCCATCGCGCGGCCCGCGTCGCCGCCGCGGCCCATGGCGGCCAGGTGCTCGTCTCTGGCTCGAGCCGCGCCCTCGCCTCGGAGGCGGCCCTCGATGGGCTGGGCTTCCGTGACCTGGGCGACCACCGCCTCAAGGACCTGGCCGTCCCGGAGCGGCTGTTCCAGCTCACCGGCGACGATCTCGAACCGACGTTTCCCCCGCCGCGCACGCTCGACGCCTCCCCGAACAACCTGCCTCCGCAGCTGACGCCGTTCGTCGGGCGCGCGGAGGTCGACACGATCGGGCGGGTGATCGACGAGGCACGTCTGGTGACGCTCACGGGACCGGGCGGCACGGGCAAGACGCGACTGTCCCTCGAGCTCGCCGGCGCGCGCCTCGGCCGGTACACCGGCGGCGTCTGGTTCGTGCCCCTCGCGTCGATCCGCGACCCCGAGCTGGTCGCCTCCGCGATCGCGACCGCCGTCGGACTCGTCGCCCCGGGCCGGCCGCCGCTCGAACGCCTGATCGAGCATTTCCGTGACCGCGATGCGCTTGTCGTGCTCGACAACTTCGAGCAGGTCGTCGACGCCGCGCCGACCGTTTCGGCGCTGCTGGCGGGCGTGCCGGGCCTGCGCGTCGTCGTCACCAGCCGCGGGCCACTGCGGATCGCCGGGGAGCGGGAGCTGCCCGTCCCGCCGCTCGCCGTGCCCGCGGTGAGCGAGCTGGATCCGGACGCCCTCGTCCAGGTCGAATCCGTGCGGCTGTTCGTCGAGCGGGCGATGGCCGTCCGCCCCGACTTCGTGCTGACGCCGGACAACGCGGCCGCGATCACCGAGATCGTCCATCGGCTCGATGGCCTGCCCCTCGCGATCGAGCTCGCGGCTGCCCGCGTCCGCCTGCTGCCGCCGGTCGCGCTCGCCCAACGGCTCGGGAGCCGGCTCGACCTCCTCGTCGGCGGCGATCGGGACCGGTCCGACCGGCAGCGAACACTCCGCGGCGCGATCGAGTGGAGCCACGACCTGCTCGATGCGCCGGCTCGCCTGGCGTTCGCGCGGCTGGGGGTGATCCGGGGGAGCGCACCGCTCGACGTCGCCGTGGAGCTGGCGGGGCCCGCGGACGAACTGGGCGCCGATCCCCTGGCGACGCTCGAGGCACTCCTCGACCAGAGCCTGGTGCGTGCGCTCCCGGGCGAATCCGGCGAGTCGCGCATCTCGATGCTCGAAACGATCCGCGAGTACGCGCTCGAACGGCTCACCGAGCTGGGCGAGACGGAGCGGCTTCGGGACCGGCACGCCGCGATCTACGAGCGGCTCGCCGCGGAGCTCAGCCGGAGCCTCTACGGCCGGAACCGGCGCCAGGTGCTCGATCGATACGAGCTCGAGCATGACGACCTGCGCGCGGCGCTCGAGTGGCGGATCGCGCAGGACGACTGCGAGCGTGCGGCGGCACTCCTCGTGTCCACGTGGCGGTTCTGGCAGGCGCGGGGCCACATCGAGGAGGGGCGGCAGCGTGCGGACGAGGTGCTGGAGATCGTCGGCTGGCCGACGACGCCGCCCGGGGCGCGGATCCAGGCCCTCGAGGCGGCGGGTGGCCTCGCGTACTGGGCGGGCGACCTGCCGCTCGCCCACCGCCGATACGCGGAGCAGCTCGAGATCGCCCGGCGGATCGATGAGCCCGCGCTGATCGCGAACGCGCTCCTCAATCTCGCCGCGAGCCCCACGGACGATCGCGACCAGACGGCGTGGATGGCGTCGGTCGCGTCGTCGCTCACGATGGCCGAGGAAGCCCTGGCCCGGTTTCGTGCCCTGGGTGACGAGGACGGCGAGGCCAGGGCGTTCTGGCAGGTGGGGGAGTCCCGGTTCTACCGCGGCGAGATCGATGCCGCCGAGGAGGCGCAGACCGCGGCGCTCGGAATCTTCGAGCGGCGGGGCGAGGAGTTCTGGTCCGCGTGGGCGAGGTTCACCCGCGGGCTCTCCCGCTGGACGCGAGGCGACGTCGCCGGCCTGCTGACCGATGCGCGCGCGGCGCTCGAGCGCTTCGAGCGCGCTGGCGACCTGTCCGGTCTCGCGCTCCTCGGGATCCTCCTCGCCGCGGTGCTCCACGACCGGGGGCTCCAACGTGAGGCGCAGCGGCTGGCGGGCGCCGTCCAGGGCGTCATCGAGCGGTCCGGGGCGGGCCTCGGGCTGCTTGTCCCTGGCGGCGCGGATCGGCCGCTGCTCGACGCCCGCGCGGATCCCGCGCTGCGCGCCGAATGGGAGGCCGGGTTCGGGCTGGGACGGGATGAGGCGTTCGCGCTCGCGCTCGCCGCCACCGAGCCCGACGGCCTCGGCCCGGGTGTGGACCGCAGCCGGACGCCGGGGTAGAGCCCCGGCTCAGCCGAGCGTCGCGATGAACCGCCGGAGGACGCGCGCCAGCCGCGGACCGGCCGCGGCGCCCGCTTCGAGCACCTCCTCGTGGCTGAGCGGCTCGCCCGTGTAACCCGCGCCGGCGTTCGTGATCAGCGACACGCCGCACACCCGCAGCCCGACCCAGCGCGCCGCGATCGCCTCGAGGACGGTCGACATCCCCACGGCGTCGGCGCCGAGCGTGCGGAGCATCCGGACCTCGGCCGGTGTCTCGTACGACGGACCGAGCAGCCCCACGTAGACGCCCTCCGCGAGCTCGACGCCCTCGGCATCCGCGGCGGCTCGCAGCCGCTCGCGGAGCGACGGGTCCCAGACCTCGGTGAGGTCGACGAACCGGGGCCCGAGCTCGTCGGCGTTCGGGCCGAGCAGCGGCGACCGGCCGGTGAGATTGAGGTGATCGCGGATGACCATCAGCGTGCCGGGTCCGAACGACGGATCGACGCCGCCCGAAGCGTTCGTGAGCACGACCGTCTCCGCGCCCAGGGCATGGAACAGGAGCACGGGCTGGACGACGAGCCCGGGCGCGTTGCCCTCGTACAGGTGGAAGCGGCCCTGGAGCATGACGACCGGCGTGCCGTCGATCCGCCCCAGCAGGAGCCGGCCGGTGTGGCCGGGCGCGGTGGCGGCCGGCCAGCCGGGCAGCTCATGGAACGGGATCGCGGCCGGGTCCTCGAGCTCGTCCGCGAGACCGCCCAGGCCGGAGCCGAGGATGACGCCCAGCCGCGGCACAAGATCGGTCCGGGCGCGCACGGCGGCCACGAGCGCGGCGACGCGCGCGGGCTGGTCGACCGGCGCAATCGGCGCGCCGGGATCGGGGACGGACATGCGGGCCTCAGGATACGTCCAGGGGGTGACGGCCGAGGCCCGCAGGCTTCATGCGCCCGACGGGGTACCGACACCGGGATGCCGGTCAACACCCGCCGGGCGTCCCGCCGGCGGCCGGCCTGCGGTCGCAGCAGCGGGAACAGAAGCGCCCGAAGCGACCGGAGAGCGAAGGGCGTTGATGTGATCGCCGCCGCGTCGCCGGTGTGGCCTTGAGGTGATCTCAGCCTGCCGGGAGGAGCTCGCTTGATGCGATCGCTGCGGGCTCCGGTCCTCTATCGGCCCCTTCGGGCAGGGACAACAGTAGGCGGCCCGTGCCTCGCCGTCCAAGTGGGTTATCCACCGAGTGGCGGCCGGGGCCGGGCCGGGCATCCACCAGTTTTCCCCCGCTGTGGACGCGCTGTGGACGGCGCCGTGGAGAGACGGGCGGCGTCAGCCGCCGAGGGCGAACATCTCCACGCGGGGCAGGTCCGCGGTCGCCTCGGACCGGAGCTCCGAGTAGCGGTCGGTCCGGGGTGCCCAGATGCGCGAGATGAGCGCCTCCAGCTCCGCGTCATCCGCACCGCCGCGCATCGGTCCGCGAAGGTCGTGGCCCTTCACCGCGAACAGGCACGTGTAGAGCATGCCGTCGGCGGCGAGCCTGGCACGAGTGCAGTCGGCGCAGAACGGGTGCGTCACCGACGCGATGATCCCCACCTCGCCGGAGCCGTCCCGGTAGCGGTACCGCCCGGCGACCTCGCCGCGGTAGTCGGGCTCCACCGGCTCGAGCGGGAACTCGGCGTCGATCCGTGCCACGAGCTCGTCCGCCGGAACGACGTCGTCCAGGCGCCAGCCGTTCGAATGGCCGACGTCCATGTACTCGATGAACCGGAGGACCAGCCCCTCCTCGCGCGCCCAGCGCACCATCGGCAGCACGCTGTCCTCGTTGAGGCCGCGCCGGACGACCATGTTCACCTTGATCGGCGCGAGGCCGGCGGCGCGCGCAGCGGCGATGCCGTCGAGCACCCGGGACACCGGGAAGTCGACCCCGTTCATCCGGCCGAACACCTCGTCGTCGAGCGAGTCGAGGCTGACGGTGATCCGCTGCAGGCCCGCCTCGGCGAGCGGTCCCGCGAGCGGGCGGAGCGCGGACCCGTTCGTCGTCAGCGTGAGGTCGGTCGGCGTGCCGTCCGGCGCGGAGATCGCCGCGAGCTGGCGGACGAGGACGGGCAGGTCCCGGCGGACGAGCGGCTCACCCCCGGTGATCCGGAGCTTGTGCACCCCGAGTCCGACGAAGATCCGGGCGAGGCGGGTGATCTCCTCGAACTCCAGGACGAGCTCCCGCGGCAGGAACGCGAAGTCGCGGCCGTACACCTCGGCGGGCATGCAGTAGCTGCAGCGGAAGTTGCACCGGTCGGTGACCGAGATCCGAAGGTCCCGCAGCGGGCGCGCGAACGCGTCGACGAGCGGCAGCGTGCGATCCGTCCTGGCGACCGTCGCGGGAGCGTCCATCGCGCGATGGTAGCCCTCCCGGCCCCGAAGGCTCGCGCGTCACCCCGGCTGGGGCCGCACCGCACCGCATGCCGCGGCCGCGGTGCCGGCATGCACAGCCGGCGGTGCCCGGCGGCACGCGGCCCGAGACGCATGGCAGGCCGCCGGTACCATGGGGCGGCACAGGTGGTACCTCCTGTGGAGTCCACCACACCGGATCCCTCTCTATCGTCCTCATCGGACCCCGGTCACGCACCGGCCCGACTGTGCCCGACGTGGAGAGGACTCGATCCGAGATGGCGACCACCGACGCGAAGACCGGCTTCCGGCTTCCCTGGACGGCCGAACGATCCGAGCACGCGGACGACGCTTCGTCCCACGGCGATCCCGCCGCGCCCGAGGCCTGGCCGGCTGCCGACGCAGCGCAGGTGACCGCCGACGCGCCAGCGCCGGATGCTGCCGTCACCGGCACCGCCCCCGGGGGCAACCCGCATCGTCGGCCCTCGAAGTTCCTCGCCGACCTCACGAAGGCGATGCAGGCCGCAGCCGAGCAGGCGCGCGAGCAGACGCTGACGCAGTTCCAGGCCGATGCGAAGGCCTTCGTCGAGCTCATCCACGAGACCTCGGCGGCCGACATCACCACGATCCGGTCTGCGGCCGACGGCGACATCGCCGGCATCCGCGAATGGTCGAAGGCCGAGATCGCCCGAATCCGCGAGGAGACCGAGCAGCGGATCACGCAGCGCAAGAGCGAGCTCGAGCGGCAGCTCGAGGATCACGCAGCCTCGATCGAGGCGCGGATCGAGCGAGTCCACGGCACCGTCGCCGCGTTCGAATCCCGGATGGCCGCGTTCTTCGAACGGCTGCTCACCGAGGACGACCCCGGCGCGTTCGCATCGATGGCCGAGAACCTCCCGGAGCCGCCGCGGTTCGAGGACATCCTGCCCGAGGCCTTCAATGCCCCGGCTGCCGCCGCCCCCGCGGCCGTGGAGGCGCACGCCGCCCCCGAGGCTCCCGAGGCGGCCGTCGACGCGGCTGCCCCCGTCGATCATCAGCCCGAAGCCGAAGCCGAAGCGGAAGCGGAGCCCCCTGCCAACGCGGTTGCCGAAACCGTTGCCGAGGCGGAGCCCGTCGCCGAGGCGGACACGGCGTGGCCGGTCGCGGAGCAGGCGGAGGAAGCCGGGGACCAGGCGCCCTCCCCGGAGGTCGACGACACCACCAGCGCGATGGACCTTGACGCCGCCGAGGCCGAGGCCGCGCTCGCGTTTCGTGCCCAGGCGACCGCCGAATCCGCGGACGCGGAGGGTGGGCTCATGGATGCCTCGCTCATGCAGCGCCTTGCCGGCCTCGGGGTCTCGCTGGGCCCCGACCATGTGGGCGAGAACGTGTCCACCCAGGTCGTGGTCGTGGGTCTCGTGTCGGTCGCCTCGATCGCGTCGTTCAAGCGCCATCTGACCCGGGTCGACGGCATCGAGTCCGTGGGCGTCACGTCGGGTCCCGACGGCGAGTTCGTGTTCAATGTCGCCCACCGCGTCGACGTCGGCCTGGCCGAGGTCGTCACGACCCTGCCGGGCTTCGGCGCCCGGGTCACCGACTCGGCGGACGGCGTCATCCACGTGACGGCGCACGATCCCGAGACGGACGCGTAGGCATGGCACGACCCCTGGTCGTCCTCGCGCTTCCCCACGCGGAGCACGAGGCGGTCGCGACGGAGCTGCGTGCCGCGGGCTTCGAGACGGCCGACGTCCAGCGACCCGAGGAGCTCGAGGCCATCCTGGGCCGGCGGCGCGACGTCGGCGTCGCCATCCTCGACGCCGAGGCCAACCTCGACCTCGCGCTCGAGCTCTGGGCCGTCCTCCACGAGGACGGGCGCTCGGTCCCGGCGATGCTCATCGTCTCACCGAGCACGCTCGAGCGCCTCGAGATGGGCGCGACTGCTGCGGCGATCGACGACGAGTACGTCACCCGCCCCTACTCCACCGAGTCGATCCGCTGGCGGGTCGAGGCGATGTGCATCCGCAGCCAGGCGGTCGACGACGGCAGCGGGCCTGTCCTCCAGGGCGGCCCGATCGAGGTCGAGGGCTGGGCGCAGCGCGGCACGATCGTCGCGGTGTTCAACCCCAAGGGCGGCGTCGGCAAGACCACGGTGTCCACGAACCTCGCCTCGGCGCTCGTCGTCCGCAAGCAGCGCCAGGTCCTGCTCGTCGACGCAGACACGGTCACCGGCCATGTCGCCACGTCGCTCGCCCTCGAGGACACCTCCACGCTCGTGGACGCCCTCCGCGACGACCCGGGCGGCGCGCGCGTGGGGCTCGAGCAGGTCTCGTCCTCGCACCCGTCGGGCCTGCGCGTGGCCACGCTCGCATCGTCGCCGATCTACGCCGAGCTGCTCGATCCGGAGCAGGTGGGTCTCGCGCTCGAGGCGGCGCGGCGCGGCCAGGACTTCGTGATCGTCGACCTGCACCCGTCGTACAGCCCGCTCAACCAGGTCGTGTTCGACCGCGCCGACCGGATCCTCGTGCCGGTGACCCCGGACGTGCCCGCGATCCGCGCCGCCGTGCAGCTGCGCGAGATCGCCTCCGAGCTCGGTATCCGCGACAAGCTCGCGATGGTCGTGAACCGCGCGAACAGCGGCGTGTCGGTGGCGGACATGGAGCGGACCGTCGGGATGGAGGCGCTCGCGCTCATCCGGTCGGGCGGCATGCTGTTCGTCCGGGCGGCGAACGAGGGCCGGACGGTGATCGACCTCTTCCCGCGGGAGCGGATCACCGAGGACTTCGATGCGCTCGCCGACCGGATCCTCGGCGCACCCCGCAGGCCCGAGCCGGAGAAGACGGGCTGGCGGCTGTTCGGCGGCCGCCTGCGGGTGCCCGCGCGCGTCTGACGCGAGCCGCCTCACCGCTCGCGCGCGATGCGCGAGGCGCATCACTGACGACCGATCCGGCCTCCGAAGGGGCGTCAGCCGTCGCTTCGATGTGCAAGGCGCATCGACGTGCTGCGCGGCGGGCGTCCGCGGCCGTTGCGGTCGTCAACGATGACCCTGGCGCATCGCCAGGGTCAGCCGGCCCCGGCTCCCTCAGCGCGAGTTCCGGTCCGAGTACGACACCCCACCCAGCGGCGCACCGGGCAGCCGCTGGTGGCGCTCGCCCGTGCGCTTGTCGACCTGCTCGACCGCGCGCAGGTAGAAGCGGTTGACGAGGACCGCGTCGACGTCCTCGTCCGTCACGACCTGATCGCCCAGGTACGCGATCGCGTCGACGACCGGCGTGAACATCTCGGTCGCGCGCTCGAGGAGCCGGTCCGGCTCCGATCCGGGGTAGAGGTACACGGTGCCGATCACCCGGAACGGCGGCAGGTCCAGCTTCACGTCGTAGGCGATCTTGTGGACCTTGTGCGCGGCGCGCTCGGCCTCGCTGAGCGGCGGCAGCGAATCGCCGCCCGCCACGACGAGGATGAGGTCGTATGGATCGACGCTCTTCAGCCCCGGCGCCGGCTCGAGCGGTCCCGAGCCGTCGATCGGGCCCCACTGGACGTCCCGGATCGGGATCGCCTCGCGGCGGTTGAGCACGTCCGACAGCCGGCCCTCGGTGTCCATCCGGCCGACCAGCCGCCACTCCTCGGTCAGCCCCTCGAACGCGATTCCGCCCGCCGGGCCGCGCCGGGACCCCGGGTGCGACGCATCCGCACGACCCCCCGGTGCCGCCTCCCGGCGGCGCTTCAGGAACCCGAAGGGCACGGCTACTCCTCTTCCGCGGCGCCGGTCCGCTCGCGGATCGTGTCCACGACGCCCGCATCGGCGAGCGTCGTCGTGTCGCCCAGCTGGCGGCCCTCGGCGATGTCGCGCAGCAGCCGGCGCATGATCTTGCCGCTGCGGGTCTTCGGCAGGTCGGGGACGAACATCAGGTACTTCGGGCGGGCGATCGGCCCGATCACGTACGCGACGTGCTCGCGGAGCTGGACGCCGAGCGCATCGCTCGGCTCCTGGCCGGACTTGAGGATGACGAACGCGAAGATCGCCTCGCCGCTGATCTCGTCCTTCTTGCCCACGACCGCCGCCTCGGCCACGGACCGGTGGTCGACGAGGGCGCTCTCCACCTCCGTGGTGGAGATCCGGTGGCCGGCGACGTTCATCACGTCATCCACGCGGCCGAGCAGCCAGAAGTAGCCGTCCTCGTCGCGCTTCGCGCCATCGCCCGCGAAGTACATCCCCGGGAAGCGGCTCCAGTACGTCTGCCGGTAGCGCTCGTTGTCGCCGTAGATGCCCCGCAGCATCGCCGGCCACGGCCGCTTCAGGACGAGATAGCCGCCGCCACCGAACGGGACGGAGTTGCCGTCACCGTCGACGATGTCGGCCTCGATCCCCGGGAAGGGGAACGTGGCGCTGCCCGGCTTCGTCGTCGTGACCCCGGGCAGTGGCGTGATGAGGATCTGGCCGGTCTCGGTCTGCCACCACGTGTCGACGACCGGTGTACGGCCACCGCCGATGTGCTCGCGGTACCACGTCCACGCCTCGGGGTTGATCGGCTCGCCGACCGAGCCGAGCACGCGCAGGGTGGACAGGTCGTGCTTCGCCGGGTACTCCGGGCCCTGCTTCATGAACGCGCGGATCGCCGTCGGCGCGGTGTAGAGGATCGTGACCCTGTAGTCCTCGACGATCTGCCACCAGCGGTCCCAGTCGGGCGTGTCCGGCGCCCCCTCGTACAGGATGCCGGTCGTCGCGTTCGCGAGCGGCCCGTACACGATGTAGCTGTGCCCGGTGACCCAGCCGATGTCGGCCGCACACCAGTACACGTCGTCGGGCTTGATGTCGAAGATCGCCCAGTGGCTGTAGCTCGTGCCGAGCAGGTAGCCCGCGGACGTGTGGAGGATCCCCTTCGGCTTCGCGGTCGTGCCGCTCGTGTAGAGCAGGTAGAGCATGTGCTCGCTCTCGACCGGCACCGGCGGGCAGTCTGCGGGCTGGCGGTCCACGATATCGTGCCACCAGTGGTCGCGGCGCGGGACCATGTGGACGCCGTCCCCGAACCTGTCCACGACGATCACGCTCTCGATCGTCGGCGTGTCCGCGACCGCCTCGTCCGCGTGGTGCTTGAGGCCAACCTTCTTGCCCCGCCGCCAGCCGCCGTCGGCGGTGATGAGCACCTTCGCGCCGCAGTCGTTGATCCGGCCCGCGAGCGCCTCCGCCGAGAAGCCGCCGAACACGACCGTGTGGGGCGCGCCGATTCGCGCGCACGCGAGCATCGCGATCGGCAGCTCGGGGATCATCGGCATGTAGATCGCGACCCGGTCGCCCTTGCGGACGCCCAGCTCCTTGAGCGCGTTTGCGGCCTTCTGGACCTCGCGATGGAGGTCGGCGTACGTGATCGTCCGCGTGTCGCCCGGCTCGCCGATCCAGTGGTACGCGACCTTGTCGCCCAGGCCGCCCTCGACATGCCGGTCGACGCAGTTGTAGGCGACGTTCAGCTCGCCGCCGGTGAACCACTTCGCGAACGGGAGGTCCCACTCGAGCGTGGTCTCGAACGGCTTCGACCAGCTGATTCGCTCGCGCGCCAGCCGCTCCCAGAACGCGACCGGGTCGCGCTCGGCCTCCTCGTACAGGCCCGGCTGGGCGTTCGCCTGCGCGGCGAAGGCGGGGTCGGGCGGGAACGTCCGGCGCTCGGCGAGGAGATTCTCGATCTCGGGACCGCTGGCGGCCTGGGGTTCCACGCTCACTCCGCTCTCCTCCGTGGGTTCGGTCGGGGTCGCCGAGGGGTCGTCGGCGATTGTACGCGCCAGCCATCGGGCGACCGGTGCCCCGCCCCAAGGGCTGCGGTGGCTCGCTCAGCCCGCCTCGTCGCCCGGGGCGACGATCCGGTTGCGGGCCATCAGGTAGACACCGAAGACACCAGCCCGATCGCGGTCAGTCCGTCCCCGCGGACAGCTCCTCGTCTGACGGCCCGCCGGGCGCGAACGGGTCCGGAACGGCCGCCCCCGGGTCTCGCGCCAAAACGACACGCTGCGGGCGCGGGATCTCGATCCCGTTCGCCGCGAACGCCTCGAGCAGCCGTTTGCGCAGCTCGCCACCCGCCGCCCACTGCTCCGACGCCCGGACGGTGCCCAGGATCTTCAGCGTCACGCCGTACTCGCCGAGTGCCTCGACGCGCTCGACCCGCGGCGGCTCGAGTACCCGCCGCTTCCACACCGGGTCGTCGTGCATCGCCTGGCCCACCCCGTCGACGACGGAGATCGCCCGGTCGATGTCCGTCCCGTACGCGACCGTGACGTCCTGGTTGATCCGCGCCCACGTCCGCGTCCGGTTCGACGCGACCTTGATCTCGCCGTTGGGCACGGTGTGGACGACGCCGTCGAGGTCGCGCAGCGTGGTCCGACGGAGCGAGAAGTCCTCCACCACTCCGGTCACCCCGGCGATCGTCACCACGTCGCCCTTGCTGAACTGGTTCTCGACGAGGATGAGCGCGCCCGTGAAGTAGTCGCGCACGAGGCTCTGGGCGCCGAAGCCGACCGCGATCCCGACCACGCCCAGGCCCGCGATCGCCGGCCCGATGTCGAGGTGCAGCTCGCCGAGCACCATCACCCCGGCGATGAGCGCGATGAACACGCGGATGACGTTCGTCCCGAGCTCGCCAAGCGTGTCCATCCGCTTCTTGATCTCGACCGCGCTCAGCTCCTGGGCCGTGCCCTCCGTCGCCTCGCGATCCATGAGCGCCTTCACGATTCCCCGCACGAACGCGCCCGCCACGCGCGCGACGACGATCGCCACGATCGCGATGAGCACGATCGGCAGGATCGGATCGCGCAGGAGCGAGACCGCCTCGGCCCAGGGGGACTCCGTGAGGTCGGGCATGACGCCAAGAGCCTAGCCAAAGGCCGATGGCCCGGGCGGGCGATTCGAACCGGACGACGGCCGCCGCTCGTCAGCGTCGACGCCGCGGAGGACCCGGCGAACGGATCACCGCGCAGGCGGGCCGATCCGCTCCCGTGCGAGACGGCCGGCCGACGGCGGGTTCGCCGGAACGTCGTCGCCACTGGCAATCGCGAGCCCCTCGCGCATGGATGGCACCTGCGGCGTCCACGCGGAGGCGTCCCGGAAGCGCCGATTCGACACCCGATGGCTGGACAGGAGGAACGAGGCACCGGATCCGGCCAGTGCGATCTCCACAGCCGGCGGTGGTCGCCGGAGGCTGCGCCGTCCCACGAGGCGGGCCAGCACCTCGTCGATTTCCCGCCGGCGCATCGGCTGGTCGTCCACGACGTCGTAGATCCCGGGAGGGACGCGCAGCGCGGCGACGAGCGCGGCGCCCGCGTCCTCGGTCCACAGGCTCGACTGATACCCATCCGTCGCCCCGACAATGCCCGAGAAGCCCCGCCTCGCTTCCTCGAGGAGTGTCGCGGCGACCGGCGTCCCTGGGCCGTACAGCATGCCGAGTCGCAGGACGATGCCTCCCGCTCGCGCGTCACCGAACGCGCGAACCATGCTCTCTGCCTCGAGTGAGCTCGCCGTGGTCCACGTCGGCGAGACGGCTGCGGTCGGCGCCTCGATCCAGCCGTCGCCGCCGTCGGCGTAGAGCAGCGTCACCGATGGGTACGCGATGGTCTTCACCCCTGCCGACGCCGCGGCCGCCACGATGAGCCGTGTCCCCTCGGTCCGGATGCGGTCGTTCTCTGCCCAGGCGTCCCTCGAGTCCATCCGAGAGCTCGGCGGGATCCGCGTGGCGAGGTGCAGGACCGCGGCGACACCGCCCATGCCGCGCTGCAGCGCGTCCGGATCGAACAGACTGCCGACGACCGGCTCCACACCTGCGGCTCGCAGACGGGAGGCAGCCTCCTCGTCTCGGGCGAGCGCGCGGACGGCGTGGCCCGCGTTGAGCAGCCGCGGGGTGGCGGCTGACCCGAGCACGCCAGTGACGCCCGTGACGAACACATCCATGAGGTAGCTCCTGATCGGCGACGCAACGTGCATCGCGTATCCCTGCCGCGATACGCACGATTGATCAACGCGGGCGAGCGAGTGGGTATGCACGGACGTCCACGATGTGCACCGCCGAACGACGCAGGGCGACGGGCGATCACGCCCTTCCGGTGCCGGTCACCTCCCGCTGCGAGAGAGCAGGGCGGACGCCCACGTGGAGGGTCACGATCCCGAACGTCATCGGGCTCCAGGTGACGTCCACGAGGCCCGCCTCGCCCATGATCCGGGCGATCTCGTCAGGCCCCGGATAGTCGCGCGTGCTCGCGACGAGGTAGCGGTACGCGTCGCCCTGGCCCATGAGCCGGCCGAGCACCGGGATCGCGCGGTCGAACCACGTCTGCGCGAGCTGACCCAGCCGGCTCGGCGGACGCGAGATCTCGAGGCACACGACGCGCCCACCCGGCCGCACCGCGCGCCGCATCTCCGCGAACCCGCGCCGGTAGTCGGCGAGGTTGCGCATCCCGAACGCGATCGTCGCCGCGTCGAACGTCGCGTCGGGGACCGGGAGGTCGAGCGCGTCGCCCCAGCGGAACTCGAGCCCCCGCCGGCCCAGGCGCTCGCGGGCGAGCGCGAGCATCCCCTCCGAGAAGTCGATCCCGACCACCTCGCCACCGGGCCGAACGTCCCGCCACAGCGCCTCGGCGACCTTGCCGGTGCCGGTCGCGACGTCGAGCGCGCGCATCCCCGGGCGCAGGCGCGCGGCGCGGACCGCCCGTCGGCGCCATCTCGGCTCCTGGAAGCCGCTGATCAGCGCGTTCATCGGGTCGTAGACGCCGCTGATCGTGTCGAACATCTCCCGAACGCGGTCGGGCTCGACGGGGTTGCCGCTCACGTGTCGCTCACTCCCCGGCTCCGATCCGGTCGGCGAACGCGAGCACCGCGGGCGCCACGATCTCCGGCCGCGCAGCGGGGCCGCCATGCGTGAGCGCGTCGAGCGTCAGCGCACTCGCCCCGGGGATGCGGGCGATCAGGCCGTGCGCGATCCGGGCGTAGAACGGGTTGCTCCGGCCACCGGTGGCCACCTCGACCGGGGCGCTGATCCCCACGAGACCCTCGCGGTCGAGCCCGACGAGCGCCGCGTCGGCGACCGCCGAGCGACCCTCCGCCTCGATCGCCGCGCGCGACGCCGGCCGCAGCCGCGCGACCGCGTCCGCCCCGGCCACGGCGGCCAGGAACGCGATCCCGGCGGCCCCCGCACCCTCGTCCATCGCGATCCGGGCGATCCGTTCGCCGAGCGGCCGGAACAGCCGCCGAACCGGGTCCGGGGCGACCGGGACGTACGGCGGCTCGAACACCCAGGCGCCCGCGAACCGGTCGGGGTGACGGGCCACGGCTTCGAGCGCCACGCACCCGCCGTACGAGTGCCCGACGAGGAGCGCGGGCCCCGGCAGCCCGGCGGCGTCGAGCACGGCGAGCAGGTCGGCCACGTGCACCGCGACGTCGATCGGGGCCGGATCCGTCCCCGGCGGCAGCGCGCTCGCGCCGGCGCTCCGCCGATCGACCGCGAGCACGGTGAACCGCTCGGCGAGTCGTTCCGCGAGCCCGTCGAGCTCGGCAGCGGTCGAGAGCGTGGCGTGGCACAGGAGGAGCGGCGGGCCGGAGCCGCGGCGGCGGACGGCGAGGACCGCGCCGTCGGGACGACGGACGCGCTCGATCGTCGGACGGGTCTCGATGATGCGCGTGACCTCCTGCCTTCGAACCTTGCCGCCCGCCGTGCGGGGCAGCGCGTCGACGAACCCGTACCCGGCAGGCACCGCGTGCCTGGGCAGCCGCTCACGGGCGTACCGATCGAGGTCGGCGACGAGGCGGTCCGGCGGCACGCCACCGTCGTGCCCGGCCGGCACGACGACCGCGACCGGCACGCGACCCCAGCGCTCGTGTCGCCGTCCGGCGACCGCCACCTCGGCGACCAGCGGCGACGCGGCGAGCACGGCCTCGACCTGCGCGGGGTAGACGTTCTCGCCGCCCGAGACGAGCAGGTCCTCGCGACGATCGAGCACCGCAAGCCGTCCATCGGCATCGAGCCGGCCGATGTCACCCGTGCGCAGCCAGCCGTCCGCGTCGAGCACCCCCGCGGTCGCCGCCTCGTCACCGTCGTAGCCGGCGAAGACCATGGAGCCCCGGACGAGGATCTCCCCTTCCTCGCCCGACGGGGCGTCGATCCGCAGGTCGACGCCCGGCAGGGGCCGGCCGCTCGACCCGGGCGCGGACGGCGACTCCGAGGCCGGCAGCGCGGTGACGCCGGAGGTCGCCTCGGTGAGGCCATACGTCGGCACGACCGGCAGCCCGGCATCCACCGCACGGCGCACGAGCCCCGGGGGGATCGGGGCGCCGCCGAGCAGGATCGCGCGCAGCGAGGGGGCCTCCGGTGGCCGGCCGTCCAGAATCGCCGCCAGCTGCGTGGGCACGAGCGGGACGAAGGCGACCCGCTCCTTCACGAGCGCGCGCCGGACCACCGCCGCGTCGAATGCCGGCAGGACGTGGATCGGCGCGCCCGCGAGCGCGGCGCGATGCACGATGCCCAGCCCCGCGACGTGGTGGAGCGGCAGGGTCGCCAGCCA
Source organism: Candidatus Limnocylindrales bacterium (assembly GCA_035699445.1). Lineage (GTDB taxonomy): Bacteria > Chloroflexota > Limnocylindria > Limnocylindrales > CSP1-4 > DASSPX01. Next base: position 99,242 of record DASSPX010000123.1, read on the forward strand.
CGCGTCCCCCGCCGTTGCGCCCAGGAAGCCGTTCCAGGCCCCGGCGCTCGAGAGCAGGTTCGCGGCGGTCAGGATCGCGCCTTTCGGGGTCCCGGTCGTGCCCGACGTCGGGACGATGACCGCCGCCTCGCTCGCGGCACGCGGGGCAACCAGCGGCGGGCCGTCGAGCGAGGCCAGCTCGAGCGTGCGCGCGGCGCCGCCGACCCCGTCGATCGCCCCGGGGGTGGACCCGTCGTGCAGCACGAGCTCGACCCGGCTCCGGGCAAGCTGCTCCCGGAGCGCCGCGGCGGGATGCCGCGGATCGAGCGGCACGAGCACGCCGCCCGCGAGGCGCACGGCGTGGATCGCCGCGACCGTCCGGGCACTCGGTGGCGCGAGCAGCCCGACCCGGTCCCCCGGCCCGATCCCGGCGCCCCGGATGCCGCCGGCCCAGCGTGTCGCCACGTCCGCGAGCGCGGCGTACGACCAGCGGACCTCGTCGTCCGCGACGGCGGGGGCCTCGCCGCCACGCTCCGCGCCTGCGAGCAGGATGTCCGCTGCTCCCGACGCCACCGTCACGGCAGTGCGTACCAGGCGAGGGCGGCCCGGTCGATGCCGATCCCCAGGCCGGGTGCCGTCGGCACGTGCATCCGGCCGTCGCGGATCTCGAGCCCGTCGGCGACGAGGTCGTCCTCGAGGAGCCCGATCGTCCCCAGCCCGTGCGCCCGGTCCCCGGGTGCAGCCGCCGCCACGTGGAGCGCGGCCGCGATGCCGACGCCGGTCTCGTACAGCGTGGACACCGTCGCGATGAGACCGGCCTCCGTGGCCGCGGTGACGATATCGTGGGCGGCCCGCGGCCCGCCCACCCGGGCCGGCTTCACGACGACGACGTCGCACGCGCCCGCGAGCAGCAGCTCGGCCGCGGCATCGGGGTCGGTCACGGCCTCGTCCGCGGCAACCGGCATCGGCGCGGCCGCCCGGACCCGCGCGAGGGCGTCCGGGCCGAGCTCCGGCGGGATCGGCTGCTCGACGTACTCGAGCCCGACGCCCTCGAGCGTCGCGAGCCACTCGCAGGCGCCGGCCTCCGTGAGGTCGCCGTTCAGATCCAGTCGCAGGGCGACGTCCGGCCCCACCGCATCGCGCACGAGCTGCAGCGCGTGCCCCACGTCGCGCGCTCCAGGCGCGCGCTTCACCTTGATCGTCGTCAGGCCGCGCTCGCAGAGCTCCAGCGCCCGGGCCACGAGCGTGTCGTCGTCCTCGTGGCCGGCGAGGAGGAGCCCGTTGACCCGGACGCCGCGCGGCTCGCCACCGAACAGCGCGACCATCGGGCTGCCGATAGCCTGCCCCTCGAGGTCGAGCATCGCCGCATCGAGGGCCGCGCGGAGCTCGCGCGCCTGGGCGATCGGGGGCAGCAGCCCGGCGAGCGCGCGATCCAGCCCGGGCAGATCGCCCACCTCGAGGCCCCGCAGCCCGTCGTCGAGCAGCTCGACGGCGTCGATCGTGTCCTCGGCGACCACGAGGCCGCCGATCTCGCCGAAGCCCTCGCGACCGTCGTCGGTCGTCATCCGGACGAGCCCCACGACCCGCGCCCAGGCCGAGAGCGAGCCGAACCGCACGGGCTCCCGGAACGGCACCCGCAGCCGCTCCACCGCGAGCCCCGCGACGCGCGTCATCCGGGGCCCGTCCCGAGGCCGGGAAGGGCGAGGCCCGCCGCGAACAGCGCGGCGTACACGAGCTGCAGCCGCGCGGTGCCCTTCAGGACCGGGTTGAGGCCGCGCGGGTCACCGGCGCCGAGGACGGTGCGCACCAGCGGCACCGCGAGCGGCGCCGACAGGAGCGGCAGCAGGACCGGGAACCCCGCCATTCCCGCGATCCAGAGCGCGGGCGGCACGAGCGCGGCGACCGCAAGCAGGACCACGTACTCGGCCTGGGCGAATCGTCCCCCGAGGCGAGCGGCGAGCGTCCACTTCCCGGCCCGCCGGTCCGGCTTGATGTCCCGCAGGTTGTTCACGACGAGGATCGCGGTGACGAGCGCACCCACGGGGACGGCGGCCGCCAGACCGAGCAGGGACCATTGTCCGGTCTGCAGGTACGCCGTGCCCGCGACCGCGACGAGGCCGAAGAACGCGAACACGAACAGCTCGCCCAGCCCCCGGTAGCCGTATGGGAACGGGCCGCCCGTGTAGGCGACGGCGGCGACGATCGCGGCGGCACCCAGCGCGAGCAGCACCGGCCCGCCGATCGCGACGAGCCCCAGGCCAACAAGCGCCGCGGCCACGAGCACGACCGCGGTCCCGATCCCGAGCTCCCGGGTCGTCAGCAGGCCGAGTGCCGCCGCACGCGGGGGACCGAGTCGATCGGCGGCGTCGGCGCCGGACAGGTGGTCGAACAGGTCGTTCGAGAGGTTCGCCGCGACCTGGAGCAGCAGCGCGACGGCGAGCGACAGCAGCGCGGCGTCGAGCCGGAATGCGCCCTGCGCGAGACCGACGCCGAGCCCGACCAGCACCGGGCCGACCGCGGCCGGCAGGGTCGGGATCCGGATCGCGAGCCGCCATGCCGCGATCTTCGAGCCCTGGGCCGGCGTCGCCCGACCCGCGCCCTCGTGGGTGGTCACGGGCGCCTCGGGTACTTCGAGAAGTCCGGCTTGCGCTTCTCGAGGAACGCCCGGCTTCCCTCGTGCGCCTCGTCGGTCAGGTAGAACAGCATCGTCGCGTCCCCGGCCAGCTCCTGGAGCCCGGCGAGGCCGTCCACGTCCGCGTTGAACGAGCGCTTCAGGAACCGGATCGCGGTCGGGCTCTTCTCCAGGATCTCCTCGGCCCAGCGGACGCCCTCCGCCTCGAGCTCCGCCAGCGGCACGACCGTGTTCGCCAGTCCCATGTCGACCGCCTGCCGGGCGTCGTACTGCCGGCACAGGTACCAGATCTCGCGCGCCTTCTTGTGGCCCACGATGCGGGCGAGCATCGTCGCCCCGTAGCCCGCGTCGAACGAGCCGACCTTCGGGCCGGTCTGGCCGAACCGGGCGTTGTCCGCGGCGATCGTGAGGTCGCAGATCGTGGCGAGCACGTTGCCACCGCCGATCGCGTAGCCGGCGACGAGCGCGATCACCGGGATCGGGAGCGACCGGATGAGCCGCTGGAGGTCGAGCACGTTAAGACGGGCGACGCCCTCCTCGTCCTCGTAGCCGCCCCGGATCTTGTAGCTCTGGTCGCCACCGCTGCAGAACGCCTTGTCGCCCTCACCCGTGAACAGGACGACGCCGATCGAGGCATCGTCGCGTACGTGCCGAAAGGCGTCGATCAGCTCGGTCACCGTCTTCGGCCGGAACGCGTTCCGGACCTCGGGACGGTTGATCGTGATCTTCGCGATCCCGGTCCCGGAGTGCTCGTAGCGGATGTCGGTGTAGTCGCGGACGGGCGTCCAGCTGACGGTCATGAGGCAACCTCGACTGGGGTGGCGAGAAACGCGAGGACGCGAGCCAGGAATGCCGCCGGCGTCTCCAGGTGGGGCGCGTGGCCCGCGTCGGGGATTGTCTCGAAGCGTGCGCCCGGAATGCCCGTGGCGACGGCCTCCGCACGTTCGCGGCCGACCGTGTCGAGCGCGCCCGCGAGCACGAGCGTGGGCTGCCGCACCTCCGGGAGCCGATCGTACAGGGGCTCCATCGCGCCCTGGCCGGCGCCGCGCAGACTGGCGGCCAGGCCGGCGGCCCGGTTCCCGAGCAGGGCCTCCCGCAGGCGTCGTCGGTCGTCGTCGGGCAGCCGCTGCCGGCTGGCGAACAGGGGCTGCGCCTCCCACGCGTCGGCGAACGCATCGAGACCATCGGTCTCGAGCAGCGTCGCCCAGCGCTCGTCCGCCGCGCGCCGGGCGGCGCGGGCGCCTGCGTCCGCGATGCCCGCGGACGGGCTCTCGAGGATCAGCCGCTCGACGGTTTCCGGATCGTCGAGCGCGAGCCGGAGCGCGATCCGGGCGCCGAAGGAGTAGCCCAGGACGGCGCCACGGGTCGCGTCGAGCTGCTGCAGCAGGTCGGCGAGGTCGGCGGCCTGGCGCTCGACGGCATGTCGGGCCGGATCGGCGGGCGCGTCCGACCCGCCGTGCCCCAGGAGGTCGACCGCGATGACCCGGTGCCGCTCGGTGAGCGGCTGGAGCAGCGCTGCCCAGGAGGCCGCGCTGCCGGTGAAGCCGTGGAGGAGCAGCACCGGCGGTCCGTCCCCCGCCTCGCGCACCTCGTAGCCGACGCCGTCGCCGGTGGCCAGGCGGGTCATCGGGGCAGCCCGGCCGCGAGCGCCGCCTCGACCGCGGCCACGGCGGCAGCGGTGATCTCCCGGTGCAGCTCGACGTTGCGCCGGCGATCCGTCCGGAGGCGAAGCACGCGGATGCCCGGCCGCGCCAGGCTCGCGGCGATCGCCTCGCCGATCCGCCCGGGCTCGAGATCGGCGGTCTGCGCCCCGAGCGCCGCCGCCACCGCGAGCACGTCCGTCCCGTGCGGCGTCCCGAACAGCTCCTCGTAGTGCTCGGGCAGGCCGGCATCGGGCCGATCGGCGGACGCCTGGGGGAGGAACGAGAAGATGCCGCCCCCGTCGTTGTCGACGACCACGACCGTGATGTCGAGCCGGTGGAGGCGCGCGGCGACGAGCGCATTCATGTCGTGGACGAAGGACAGGTCACCGACGACCGCCACGACGGGCCCCGCACCCGCGGCCGCGGCACCGAGCGCGGATGACACGACGCCGTCGATGCCGCTCGCGCCCCGGTTGCCCAGGATGCGAACGCGGCGATCAGTGGACGGAAGGAACGCGTCGAGGTCGCGAACCGGCATCGAGTTGCCGACGTACAGGATCGTGCCGTGCGGGACGTGGTCCGCGAGATCGGCGAACACGCTGCCCTCAAAGGGCTCTCCCCGACCGGCGAGCTCGGCGAGCGCGTCGCGGATCGCCCGGTCGGCGGCCTCGTCCGCGCCCCGCCAGGCCTCGAGCCAGGACGCCCTGCCGCCTGCCGGGAGCGGGGCCGATGCCAGCGCGACCGCGACGAGCGCCGGGTCCGCGCGGACGAAGGCCTGCACGCGCAGGTACGGCTCGTTCCAGCCGCCGTCGTCGACGACGAGCTGCTCCGCATCGGTCTCCCGCAGCCACGTCGCGAGCGCCTTCGAGGTCGGTGTCGCGCCGAAGCGGAGCACGAGGTCCGGCGCGTGGGCGGTGCGGAACGCAGTCGCGCGGAGGATCGCGTCGTGGCGGGTGATCACCGCCGAGCGGTCATGGGCGCCGGCCCGGAGATTCGCCAGCGCGTCGGCGACGATCGGAATCGACCCCGCGGCCCCGAGCGCCGCGATGGCTCCCGCCGCCTCCGGCACGTCGAGCGGGCCGCAGACGATGAGCGGTCGCGCGGCGGCCGCCAGCCGGCCGCGGAGCTCGTCGGCGGTCTCTGGCGGGAGCGCGGGCGGCGCCGCGGGCAGGATCGTGACCGGGTCGACGGGGACCCGGCCACGCTCCGGCGCCAGCGATCCGCTCGGGACCAGCGGCTCCCGGAACGGCCAGTTGACGTGGACCGGACCGGCCGGCGCCGTCGTGGCGATCGCGACCGCCCGGGCCGCCGTCCAGGCGACGTGGGCTTCCTCGTCCGGGAGCGAGCCGTCCGGGACCGGCAGCTCGGCGAACCACTTCGCGTGGCTGCCGTACAGGCGGTGCTGGTCGATCGTCTGGTTCGCGCCCCGGTCGCGAAGCTCGGGCGGACGGTCCGCGGTGAGCACGACGAGCGGCACGCGGCCCTGGGCCGCCTCCGCCACCGCCGGAGCGAAGTTCACGACCGCGGTCCCCGACGTGCCCAGGATCGCGACCGGGCTGCGGGATGCCCTGACGAGCCCGAGCGCCAGGTACGCGCCAGCCCGCTCGTCGAGGTGGACGAGCACGCGGATCGCCGGGTTGGCTCGCAGCGCGAGCGCGAGCGGCGTGGAGCGGGAGCCGGGGCAGACGACCGCATGCCGCACGCCCGAGGCGGCGAGCTGGGCGACGAACGCCCGGAGGGGCGCCGCGGATGTGGCGTCGCCGCTCATCCCTCGATCCGCCCCAGGGCCGCGCCGAGCGCGCGGAGCTTCAGCTCGCTCTCCTCCCACTCGCGGTCGGGCTCCGAGTCGCCCACGATCCCGCACCCGGCGAACAGGCTGGCGCTCGTCCCCGCCACGACCCCGGATCGGATCGCGACGACGAACTCGCCGTCCCCGTCGAGCCCGAGCCAGCCGGCCGGTCCCGCGTACCAGCCGCGGTCGAGGTGCTCCTGCTCGCCGAGCAGGTCGAGGGCGAGCTCGCGCGGCCAGCCGCCGACGGCGGGCGTGGGATGGAGCGCCTCGACGAGCGCGAGCAGGTTCGTGCCGTCCCGCAGCGTTCCCGACACCTCCGTCGCGAGGTGCTGGACCGTGCGCAGCCGGACGACGTGCGGACGGAGGGCGATGCGGACCTCGGTCGCGAGCGGCCGAAGCGTCTCGCGCAGCATCGCCACGACGACCTGGTGCTCCTCGCGATCCTTCTCCGACGCGAGCAGCTCGGTCGCGAGGCGGTCGTCCTCGCCGCCGTCGTCGCCCCGGGCGCGCGTCCCGGCGAGCGCGATCGTGTGGAATGTCCGGCCGTGCGTCTCGGCCAGCCGTTCCGGGGTCGCGGCGATGAACGTCCGGCCGCCGGGTCGCTCGAAGGCGAGGATCGTCGAGCCGGCCGCGCTCTCCTCGAGGCGACGCAGGATCGTCGGAACGTCGAGCGGGACGTCCGCGACGAGGTCGACGCGCCGGGCGAGCACGACCTTGTCGATCCGGCCGCGACCGACCGCGCCCGCCGATCGGGCAACGGAGGACGACCAGCCGCGACGATCCGGGATCCGCTCGACCACGCGCATCCGGGCCCGAGGCCCCTCGGGCGTGATGCCGAGGATCGGCTGCTCCAGCCGCCGGGCAAGCGCGCGCACCTCGGCGACGGCAGCTTCGTGCTGCTCGTCGTGGGCGACCGTCCCGGTGAGCACGGCGCGGTCGCCGGCCAGCTCGACGAGCAGGCGCGGCACGACGAGCCGGCCGAGCTCGAACCCGGACCACACGGCCTCGCTCGAGGGCCCGGGTGCGAAGGTCGCCCCGCCGAGCAGGACCGGGCCCTTCGCCACCGGGAACGCGCTGCCGCCCACGACCGCCTGCGCGGCAAGCGCCGACCAGGTCGCGGCCGCCGCCTCGAACCGGCCGGCACCATCGAGATCGAGGCGGAGCGCCTCGCCCGCACCGACGAACGCGCGCGTTCGGGACGGCTGGAGCCAGAGCGACGGCGGACTGTCGGTGCCGGCAAAGGCCCGGTAGACGGCGATCGGGTCCACGCGGGCGATCGGGATCGAGGCGGCCACGAGCGCGGCGGCCGGCCCGGCGCGCCGGAGGAGGGCCCCAAGCTCGACGACGAGCGCATCGGCCGTGCCCTCCGGGAGCAGCCCGGCGTCGAGCAGCGTCCGGCCCGTCGGGAGCGAGAGGCCTCGCGTGATCGTCACCTGCAGGCTCTCATTCGGGACGCTCCGCGAGCCGATCCTCGGGCACGCCGACGCTCCGGAGCAGGAGCCGCCGCAGAGTGGGATAGGCATCCTCGAGCGGTTCCGGCGTGTCCGCGACGAGCCAGCGGATGACGACCTCGTGGATCGCGCCGAACCACGCGGTGCCCGCGACGCGTGTGTCGAGCGGCGGAATGATCCCGTCGGCGGCCGCGCGATCGAGCTTGCCTGCGATCAGTTGCGCGAAGCGTTCGTGGAGGCGGAGGATCTCGACCCGGAACGTCCGGCTCGCCCCGAGCGCGTCGATGAGCAGCAGGCGCGCCATCGAGCGGTGGCCGGCGAACGTCGCGAGCACCGTGCGGATCGCGGCGTCGGCCTGGTCGACCGGGTCGTCCTCGACCGCGACCTCGCGCTCGACCTTCGCGATCAGCCGGTCCGCCGTCGAGCGCATCAGCTCGACGAACACGGCCTCCTTGGTCGGGAAGTGGAAGTAGATGCCG
>DASSPX010000124.1:0-10218 GCA_035699445.1 Candidatus Limnocylindrales bacterium
GTAGAACACGCCCGGGTAGGCGGTGAACAGCTTGAAGTCCGGCACGCCCTCGGCGACGAGCTGGTCCATCTCGGCGAGCGTCGCGTCGTTGACGTCGCTCATGATCATGTGGAAGCCGTAGTCGACGACCGCGTTGCCCTCCGCCTTCTGGTGCCAGGCGTCGAGTCCCTCGCGGAGCGACTTCCCGCGGGACTGGACCGCGAAGTCGACGATCGCCGTCGTGCCGCCGAACGCCGCCGCGCGGGTGCCGGTCTCGAACGTGTCCTTGGCGAACGTCCCGCCGAACGGCAGCTCCATGTGGGTGTGGACGTCGATCGCGCCCGGGATCACGTAGGCACCACGCGCATCGATCGTCTCGTCCGCGGTCACGCCGGTCGAGGCGAGATCCCTGCCGATCTGGGCGATGGCCTCGCCGTCGACGAGGACGTCCGCCTCGTACGAGCCGTCGGCGGTCACGATGGTGCCGTTCGCGATCAGGGTGCGCATCTGGTCTCTCCGGAGGCGATGACGGGTCGGACGGTCAACGGATGCTAGCGACCGCGGTGGCCGGCGATCAGCCGCTCGCGCCGACGCCGGCGAGCGCCGGGATGACGTCGCGGCCGTACGCGGCGAGCTGCTCCTCCTCGTCGCCGTTCATCAGGTACAGGTTGAACTGGTCGACGCCTGCATCCGCGAGCTCGCGCAGCTTCGCGACGTGCTCGGACGCGTCGCCCAGGACGCAGAAGCGATCGGTCACCTCGTCGCCCACGAAGCGGGCGTTGCTCGAGCCGACCTCCGCGTGGTGGCGGTAGTCGTACCCCTCCCGGTCGCGGATGTAGCCGGTGAGGCTGGCCGGCAGCTGCTCGCGGGGATACTTCGTCACGAGGTCCACGACGTGATTGCTGACGAGCGCCGGGAACCAGCGCGTCCGGTCGCGCCCGAGGTCGCGCGGCCCCACGTGGGCGGGCGCCGCCGCCTGGACCCGGACGCTGCCGGCCGGTCGACCGGCCTCCGCCTCGGCCTGGCGGACCTGGCCCACGAACCATCCGATGAGGTCCGGATCGGCGAGCTGGAGGATCACGCCGTCGGCCACCCGGCCGGTCATCCGGAGCGCCATCGGGCCATACCCCGCGACCCACACCGGGAGCGTCCAGCCCTGCGTCCATGGGAACTGGAGCTCCGTTCCCTCGTACGTCACGGCACGTCCGGCGACGAGCTCCCGGATGACGTGGATCGCCTCCTCCAGGTCGCGCATCGTCGTGGGCGGCTTGCCCAGCACCCGGCGCGCGCTGTCGCCGCGCCCGATGCCCAGGTCCATGCGCCCGCCGCTGATCTCGTCGAGCAGCGCGAGCGTCGACGCCGTCACGGATGGCTCCCGCGTCGCGGGGTTCGTCACGCAGGTGCCCAGGCGCATGCCGCTCGTTGCCTGGGCCATGAGCGTGAGCAGGGGGTAGGGGTCCCGCCACAGCACGTGGCTGTCGAACAGCCAGCCGTACTCGAACCCGGCCTCCTCGGCCTGCCGGGTCAGCGCGAGCGTGCGCTCGACGGTGTGGCCGGGCTTGAGCGTGAATCCGAACTGCATCGCCTGCCTCCTCCCGAGAAGGCGAGAGGATAGCGGAGGCGCCAGAGCGGGAATCAGCCCTGCCCGGCGGGCTCGGGGGGATCAGGTGCGATCGTGGCGGACGCCTGATGCCCGCCACGACCGCAGGAGTCGTCAGCGGGTCCCGGCGGGCACCGCGGCCTCGATGAGCTCCTTCATGGTGAGCCCCGAGGTGTGGAAGTCGCGCTCCATCGCGTGCTCGAACACCAGCCGGTCGGCGATGTCGCCGAGGAATCCGCCCGTCATCTGGTAGTCGAGCGTGAAGGTGACGGTCGTGCCGCCGTCCGGCGTCGCCTCGAGCAAGGTGCTGCTCTTGGCCTCGCCGGTCCCGGGCAGATGGCCCTTCTCCTCGAGCAGCCGCGGGGGCTCGCTCACGGTGACCTCGAACCGGCCTTCGAGCCGGCGGCCGAGGCCCTTGTAGACCGCGGTGTAGGTGAAGCCGACGGTGCCCGGGACGCCTCCGAAGTCCCGGAGCTCGATCAGGTTCGTCTGCCACTCCGGCCAGCGCGCGTAGTCGACGATGAAGTCCCAGACGCGCTCGATGGGGGCGTGGATGTCGACGACATCACGCACGTGACCCATGGCCCACCTCCGTCACGCGGCGCCGGGACGACCGGCAAGCAGGTCGCGCCGCACGACAGCAGAGTGTGGCCGGCCGACCTCTCGCCGGCCCGTCGGTCGGTCCCGAACCCCGAACGATGAGGCTCGAGGTCCCGTCCCGCATGGGCTGAAGGACCCGGCCGAGGGGGGCCGCTCGGATCCCCTCGCGTTCGGAGTCCGGTGCCGTCTGATCGCTATGCCGGGACGCGCGCCGGCAGCCAGCCCGGCTCCGGCTCGCCGAACCTGCCCACCAGGTAGTCGCGTGATTCCTCCACCAGTCGCCGCGGCGCATCGAGGTCCGCCGCCAGCCTGAAGTCCTGCTTCACGATCCGGCCATCGACGAGGACGGTCTTCACGTTGGAGATGTCCGCCGCGCAGACGACGGCGCCGACCGGGTCGATCACCGGAGCGACGTTGACCGCCTTCGTGTCGATGACGACGATGTCGGCCTTCTTGCCGGGGGTGATCGAGCCTGTTCGATCACCGATCCCGGCAACCTTCGCCCCTTCGAGCGTGGCCCATCGCAGGACCTGGCGCGACGTGATCAGATCCGGCGTGGGTTGCGTGCCGTCGAGGTCCTCATCCCACGCGATCTGGTGCCGTCGGGCGCGCTCGGAAGCGAAGATCGCGTGCATCTGCGTGAACTGGTCGGCGGATGCGGTGGTGGCGACGTCCGACGAGAGCCCGACGGGAATGCCGAGCTTCGAGGCCGTCTGCGCCGGGGCCCAGCCATGGCCCATCTGGAGCTCGATCTGGGGCGCGAGCGAAACGTTGCCGCCCGAGTCACGGACCATCGCCCACTCGTCCTCGAGCAGATGCGAGGCGTGGATGTAGGTGGTGTTCGGGTAGAGGAGACCGAGCTCCCTGAGGCCCCGGAGCTGCATCTTCGTGTAGCCGAACCGGTCCATTGCGACGTGAACGGTGATGTTGATGCCCAGGTCGCGCGCCAGCTCCCACTCGTAGCGGACGACCTCCGGCTTGCAGAAGTTCGTCCCGCGCGTGGCGAGCGCCATCGTGATCAGGCCGTGGTCGTCGGCCAGGACCTGTGATCGGATCCGGCGCGCCTCGTCGCCGTTGATTCGCTCCACGCTGCCGGTGTAGTCGGGCCCGAACCACCACGCCTGGATCGAGGTGTTCGGAAAGCCGAACGCGAACACGGACCGAAGCCCGGCATCCCGGAGGCCCTGGATCGCGGCGTCGGCGTGCTCGGGCGTGTTCATGATGTGGGACCAGTCGACCAGCGTGGTGATACCTGCGTTCAGGCACTCGAGCGAGCCCCACTGGTTGCCCGCGTACACGTCGTCCGGCCGGTAGTTGGGCGCGAACTTGTCGAGGATCGCGCCGAAGTACGCGCCCAGCGTGTAGTCCGGCGCGGAGGTCCGGATCGACGTCTCCCAGGTGTGCCGGTGCGTGTCGACGAATCCGGGAATGACGATGTCGCCGGCGGCATCGATCACCCGCGCACCGTCCGCGGTGATGTCCGGGCGGACCTCGGCGATGCGGTCGCCCTCGACGAGGATGTCGGCGCGCGGCAGCTCGCCGATGCTGTCGTCCTGGCTCAGGACGATCGCGTCCTTGATGAGGATCCGGTCAGCCATGGAGTGCCTCCTCTGCAACCCTGCGACGGATTGGCTGCGGTTGGTCGTCTCAGGTCGGCGTGCCCTCCCGCTGCGCGGCTCGGAGATAGATGGCAACGGCGGAGAAGTCGCGGGATGAGCCGCCGGTCGCGGCGGCATCCCGGATGAGCGCGAGGTTCGTGGCGGCCTGGGGCATGGACACCCCGAGCTCGTCCGCCAGCGACGTGATGAGCCGGAGGTCCTTCTCCGCGAGCTCGAGCGAGAACGCGACCGGCGTCGTCGCCGGTTCCAGGAACGCGGCCCGCTTGTAGCTCACGAACGGCGCCCCGACGGCGCTCGCCGCCAGCACGTCGTACGCGATGACCCGCTCGATGCCCGCGGCCTCCGCGAGCACCAGCCCTTCGGCGATTGCGTTGTTCAGGCCGAAGATCACGGCGTTCACGGCGAGCTTCATCGCCGCCCCGGACCCGAGCGGCCCGAGGTGGAAGATCGCCTTCGCAAGCGGCTCGAGCACGTGGCGCGCCCGCTCCAGGTCCGCCGCGTCACCGCCGACCATGAGGGTCAGCTGCCCCGACTCGGCGAGCGCGGTTGAGCCGCTCACCGGAGCGTCGAGCACACGCGCCCCGGCCGCGCGGATGGCCGGCGCGACCTCGCGAATGGTCGCCGGCATGACCGTGCTCATGTCCACGAACACGTTCTCCGGTCGCGCCGCCCGTGCCAGGTCGGCGTAGACCGACCGCACCGCGTCGTCGTCGGCGAGCATCGAGATGACGACCTCCGCGGCCAGGGCGGCCTCGCCGGCCGTGTCGACCACCCATGCGCTGTCGATCTCCGCGGCAACGGCCACGGCCCGGCCGAACGTGCGGTTGTAGAGGATGGGCGCGAAGCCTCCGCGATGCAGCGCCTTCGCGATCGCGCCGCCCATCCGGCCGGTGCCGACAACCGCAACGTTCTCCCTCACCGCGCGGCCTCGAGGCGCTCGTGAACCGTGGTCACGATCCGCTCGACCGTCGGAATCGCCGCGTCCTCGAGCACGGGTGCCGACGGCAGGGGGATGTGCGGCGTCGTGATCCGGGCGAGCGGTGCGTCCAGGTGCCAGAAGCCCTCGTCCGCGACGAGCGAGACGATCTCCGCGCCCCAGCCGGCGAGGCGCGGGTTCTCCTCGACGGTGAACAGCCGGGCGGTCTTCTCCACCGACTCGAGGACCGTCGCCACGTCGAGCGGAACGAGCGAGCGCAGGTCGACGACCTCGGCCGAGATGCCGTGCTCGTCCTGGAGCCGGTCGGCCGCCTCGAGCGCGCGGGGCACCATCGCCGCCAGCGCCACGAGGGTGCAGTCCGTTCCCTCGCGCACGACCCTCGCCCGCCCGAGCGGCTCGACGTGCTCGCCATCCGGGACGTCGCCCTTCACGGCGAGCAGTGCCTTGTGCTCGCACACGATCACCGGGTCCGGATCGCGGATCGCGGCGGCCATCAGCCCCTTCATGTCGGCCGGGGTGGCGGGTGCAACGACCTTGAGGCCCGGGATCGCCATCGCCCAGTTCTCGATGCTCTGGCTGTGCTGCGCGCCGAACCGCAGGCCCGCACCGTTGGCGGTCCGGAGCACGAGCGGCAGCGACACCTGGCCGTCCGTCATGTAGCGGGTCTTCGCGATCTGGTTCGCGACCATGTCCCACGCGACCGCGAAGAAGTCGGAGAACATCAGCTCGGCGATCGGTCGCAGTCCGGTCATCGCGGCGCCCATCGCCGCGCCCACGATCGCCTGCTCGCTGATCGGCGTGTCGCGGACGCGCTCGGGGCCGAACCGCTCGAGCAGGCCCTCGGTGAGCTTGAACACGCCGCCCGCGGCGCCCACGTCCTCGCCGATCAGCACGACCATGGGATCGCGCTCCATCTCCTGGGCGATCCCGGCGGCGATCGCCGCGCGATACGTCAGCTCGCTCACGACGCGCCTCCGCGCCATGCCGAGCCGCCGTCGGCCCACAGGTTCGTCCCGATGGCGTCGACCGACGGCTCGGGCGCCTCGCGTGCCTCGCGCTCGGCGGCGGCCACCTTCGCCGCTGCCTCGGCCTCGATCGCGTCGAGGGTCTCCGCATCGACCCCGTCGGCGACCAGCCGCTTGCGGTGGCGGGGGATCGGGTCCCGCGCGAGCCACGCCTTCACCTCGTCGTCCGGTCGATACTTCCCCGGATCCGCGCGCGAGTGCCCACCGTGCCGGTAGGTCAGTGCCTCGATGAGCGACGGCCCCACGCCCGCCCTCGCCCGCCCGAGCGCGCGGACCGCCACCTCGTGGACGGCCTCCACGTCGTTGCCGTCGACGACGATGGGCTCCAGGCCGTACGCGCTCGCGCGGTCGGCCGCCGGTCGGGCGACGGCCGTGACCGCCCCGATCGGCGTGTACTCCATGTACTGGTTGTTTTCGCACACGAACACGACGGGTGCCTTCCAGACCGCGGCCATGTTGAGCGCCTCGTGAAAGGCGCCGATGTTCGTCGTCCCGTCGCCGAAGAAGCACACCGCGACCTGGCCGCTCCGCCGATACTGCGCCGACCAGGCTGCACCGAGCGCGATCGGGAGGTGGGCGCCCACGATCGCGTACGAGCCCATCATCCCGTGGGCCACGTCGGTGATGTGCATCGAGCCGCCCTTGGCGCCCATGAGCCCGGTCGCTCGTCCGAACAGCTCCGCGTACAGCGCCCCCATCGGAGCGCCGCGGGCGAGCGCGTGGTTGTGGCCGCGGTACGTGGCGAACGTCCAGTCGTCGTCGCGCATCGCCGCTGCGAACCCCGCCGCGACCGCCTCCTGGCCGACGCCGAGGTGCGTCGTGCCCCGCACGAGCCCTTCGAAGAACAGCTCCTGGGCGCGCGCCTCGAAGCGCCGGCACTCGAGCATCAGGCGATACATCCGGACGCGCGTGTCGAGGTCGGCGGCGGTGGCGGCGGAGGCGGCGGAAGGGGCGCGGGCGGCGCGCGTCGCCATCGGTCGACCTCAGTACGCGTTGGCCACGAACAGCTCGTCGGACGGGAATCGCGTGATCACGAGCGGCCCGTTCGCCGTGACGACCACCTCCTCCTCGATCCGCGCCGCGGACGCGCCGTCCTTCGCGGGGCAGTACGTCTCGAGCGCGATGACCATCCCCTCCTTGAGCTCCACCGGGTGGTCGAGCGAGTTCAGCCGGCTGATGATCGGCCGCTCGTGGAGGAACAGCCCCACGCTGTGGCCGAACTGGAGCCCGAACGCCTCCATCTCGCTCGGGAATCCGAACTCCTCCGCCTTCGGCCACACGCGCGCGACCTGGTCCGTGGTCACGCCCGGCCGCATGAGCTCGATCGAGGCGTCGATCCACTCGCGCGCCCGCTTGTACGCATCGCGCTGCGCCTCGCTCGCCTTGCCCACGACGAACGTCCGGTAGTAGCAGGTCTTGTAGCCGACGAACGTGTGGATGATGTCGAAGAACGCCTGGTCGCCGGGCCGGATGATGCGGTCGCTGAACACGTGCGGATGCGGGCTGCACCGCTCGCCGGACACCGCGTTGATGTTGTCCACGTGCTCCGAGCCGAGGTCGAACAGGAGCTTCGTGACCTCGGCGACGAGCTGGCTCTCGCGAATGCCGGGCTTCAGGCGCTCGGCGATCAGCTGGTAGGCGCCGTCGACCATCGCGCACGCCGTGTTGAGGAGCACGACCTCGTCGATCGACTTCACCTCGCGCGCGTCGAGCATCACCTGCTGCCCGTCGAGGACCCGGATCCCCTCCGCCTGGAGGGCCGCGAGCATCGGGGGCTCGACGATGTCCACCCCGAGCGGCATGTCCGCCACGCCCTCGGTGCGCAGGATGTCCGCGATCTCCGCGGCGGCGCCGGCGAACAGCCCGGCCTCGGGGGCCACCGCCCCGCGCAGGCCGATCATCCCCCCCCGGACGTTCTCCGGTGCCAGCCAGGGGCAGAACAGGCGGTGGTGCTTCGCCGCCGAGCCGAAGTCCCACAAGTGCGGCTCGCCGCCTCGCGTCAGGAGCGCGAACCGGGTCATCTTGTCCCGCGCCCACTCGCCGATGTGGGTGCTCGTGACGTAGCGGATGTTGTTGAAGTCGAACAGGAGCACCGCACCGAGGTCCGACGCGTCGAGCGCCATCCGGGCGCGCGCGAGCCGGTAGGTCCGGAGTCGGTCGACGCTCCAGCGCTCCTCCCAGTCGACGTTGAGGACGCCGGGCGAGGCGATCGGGCGCGTGGTGAGGCGCTCGATGCCGGTGGCGGGAGCCGCGGGCGCGACGTCGACCATGGCACACCTCCCGGGCGGTCGAAGGGCGCGGGTGTTGATGGTGATTGAACACCGGCTTGTCAAGCACCGGGTCGGTTGTTTCGTCCGTTGGTCCGTGGCTCCGCCTCGGGCTTGACATGTACAACATCATTGAACGAACCCCGACCGGATGGACGGAGGCGAGCACGAGCGTGACCCCGGAGCCCCAGCCCCGCGCCGAGCGATCGCATCCCCCGATCGGCGAGCGTCTCCGAGCGGAGCGACAGCGGCGTGGCATCGGTCTCCGGGACCTCGCGGAGCGCGTGTCGCTCTCGCCCAGCCTCATCTCCCAGGTCGAGACCGGGCGCGCCCGGCCGTCGGTCGCGACGCTCTACGCGGTCGCCGGCGAGCTTGGCATCTCGATCGACGACCTCCTGTTCCCGAACGGGTTGCCCGGCGACGTGGCCAGCGGGAGCCAGGCGGACATCGACGGCGGCGTCAACCTGGCGAGCGCGCCGGGCGGGCCCGCCGAGCGCTTCGTCCAGCGCGCCGGGACCCGGAAGCGCATCCGTCTCGCCTCGGGCGTGACCTGGGAGCGGCTCACGCCGCACTCCGAGCCGGACACGGAGTTCCTGTTCGTGACGTACGAGGTCGGCGGTGCGTCGAGCCCCGAGCACGCGTTCCAGCGGCACGGCGGCCACGAGTGGGGCTACGTGCTCTCGGGCAGGCTGCGCGTCACGATCGGCTTCGACGAGTACGAGCTCGGGCCGGGCGATGCCGTGTCGCTCGAGTCCTCGACGCCGCACCGGCTCGCCAACGCCGGGGCCGAGCCCGTGCACGCGATCTGGTTCGTCGCCGGGCGCAACCGGCCGGAGCATGCCGCCACCGGCGGGCGAGGGGAGGAGCGGGACCCCCATGCCTGACGGTCCGCGACCACGCCATCACGTCGGGCACGTGGACTGGTCGTTCGGGGAGCGACCGCTGCCGTCGACGCCCGCGATGCACGGCCTCGCGCGGCAGGTCGTCGTCGGACCGGCCCAGGGGGCCGTCCATACCGAGCTCGCGGTCGGCGTCTTCCAGCCGGGCGGCTGGCTCGCGCGGCACGTCCACTCGTTCGAGGAGGCGCTCTACGTCCTCGAGGGCGAGCTCGCGCTGGAGATCGGCGGGCGTGCCCATCGGCTCGTAAAGGGGGATTACGGGCTGATGACCGTCGGTACGTGGCACGCGCTGGCGAACGCGGGTGACGCGCCGGTGCGCTTCCTGTCCGTGAACACGCCGCAACGTGTCGCGCCGGACAGCGGCCGGCGCGACACGTTCTTCGAGCGCGGCACGTTTGATGCCGCGGCGCTCGTGGCGGCGGCGGAGCGCCCTCCGTTCGGCGACCCGACGCTCCGGTTCGTCGGCCACTACGAGGGCACCCCGCCGCAGGCCGAGGCCCTCGCGTTGCCGGAGCAGGTCCGGGGGCGTCGACCCGCCGGCATGGACACCGCCCTGCTCGCGTACAGCGGGATCTCCGTGAAGATGCTCGTCGACCGCGGGTTCGGCGCCGACCTGCTCACGGTATTCACGGTCGACTACGAGCCCCGGGGAGCCGCCCAGGCACACGATCACCCGTTCGAGGAGACGTACGTCTTCCTCGACGGCGAGATCGAGGCCGAGCTCGACGGCGAGCACCACGTGCTGCGCCCGGGCGATGTCGTGTTCGCCGGCGTCGGCAGCCTCCACGGCTTCTTCAACACCGGATCCGGCCGCGTGCGCTGGATCGAAACCCAGGCACCCCAGCCCCCCGCGCGGCACGCGTACCGCTGGCCGCAGTCGTGGGCGCGGTTCGAGGAGGAGCGGACATGAGCGAGGGCGTGGTCGTCGTCGTCGGCGGGACGCGGGCGATCGGATTCGAGCTCGCCAGGCACTACGTCGAGGCCGGCCGCGAGGTCGTCGTGACCGGGCGCGACCCGGCCAACGTGGACGCCGCCGTCGCGGCGCTCGAGGGTCGAGCGACGGGGGTGTGGTTCGACCTCGCCGAGCCGTCGGAGATCGCCGGCGCGCTGCGCGACATCGGCCCGGTGTCACGGCTCGCGCTCGTCGCGATCGATCGCGATCACAACTCCGTCCGCGACTACTCGATCGAGCGGGCCCTGCGCCTCGTCACGCTCAAGCTGGTCGGCTTCACGGCAGTCGTGAGCGCGCTGGTCGACCGCCTCGACCCGTCATCGTCGATCGTCCTGTTCGG
>DASSPX010000125.1:0-23374 GCA_035699445.1 Candidatus Limnocylindrales bacterium
CGAGCATCGAGATCACGCTGCCGCCGATCGAGACGCTGCCACCGCCACCGGTGGAGACGCCACCACCTACGCCCGAGCCCACGCCGCCACCCACACCCGAGCCCACGCCGCCGCCGACGGAGCCGCCGCCGAGCGGCTGAGCCTGCGGGGGCCCGCCCGGCAATCGCATCGGCGCTAGAGTGCGCCAGCGTGTCGTCGTGGCGGGCCTCGCCGTTCCGGACCCCCACCGGTACGAGTGGGCTGGACGTCTGAAGCAGGAGGCGAGGTGATCGCGGCGCGCAGGATCGGCTGGAGCCCTGTCCGGGAGCTTCGGACCCGGCGCACGGGATCCCGCGGCCGCGCATGACCTGGATCGACCGGCTGCCGCTGCTCGCGGACGTCGACGTTCTGGTCGCCGGGTCCGGCTCGGCCGGGTCGTCGGCGGCGATTGCCGCAGCGCGAGCCGGTGCGGACGTCCTGCTCGTCGAGAAGCTGCCGTTCCTGGGCGGGGTGTCCACCGCGGTCCTCGACACCTTCTACGGCTTCTACACGCCCGGCAGCCGGTCGCTGAAGGTCGTCGGCGGCGTCGCGGACGATGTCGTCGCCGAGCTGCGGACGCTCGGCACCGTCCTCGAGCGGCCGAACACGTACGGCGCCGGCACCGGCGTCACGTACCTCGCCGAGCACCTCAAGGTCGCCTGGGAACGCCTCGTCGCGCGGGCCGGCGCACGCGTGCTCCTCCACGCGTTCGTGCAGGACGCCGTCGTCCGGGACGGGACGGTGGAGCAGCTCGTGGTTGCCACGAAGGCGGGACTCGGGCGGATCCGGGCGCGCGTCGTGGTCGATGCCACCGGCGACGCCGACCTCGTCGCGTTCGCCGGGTTCGGCTTCGAGCTCGCCGGGGCACAGGAGCCGGCACAGACCCTGACGACGACGTTCCGGATGGCGAACGTCGACCGGGAGCGGCGCCGGACAATCGCCCGCGACGAGCTCCACCGCCGGATGGCCGAGGCCGCGGCGGAGGGCTACGACCTGCCGCGGCGCGAGGGCAGCGACCACGTCACCCCGATCGATGGCATGACCGCGACGGTCATGACGCGGCTCCCCGCATTCGAGCGGCGACCCGACCGCGTGGTGAACGCGTCCGACCCGTGGTTCCTCACCGCCGCCGAGATGGCCGGCCGCGAGCAGGCGCTCGAGTACGCGCGGTTCCTCATCGACCGCGTGCCAGGCTACGAGGGCGCATCGCTGATCGCGCTCGGCACCCAGATCGGCGTGCGCGAGACCCGCCGGGTGTACGGCGACTACCGGCTCACCCGCGAGGACGTGCTGGGCGCGCGGCGGTTCGACGACGAGATCGGCCTATGCGGGGCGCCGATCGAGGACCACCGGCCGGGCGCGGACACCGCGTGGCACTACCTCCCGGATGGCCAGGTCCTCGGGATCCCGTACCGGACGCTCCTCGTGCGCGACGCGGCGAACGTCCTCGTCGCCGGTCGCTGCTTCTCGGCAACCCACGACGCGCACGCTTCGGTCCGCTCGATGGCGCAGTGCATGGCGATGGGCCATGCCGCGGGTCTCGCGGCGGCGCACGCCGCAGCCGCCGGCTGCAGCCCCCGGGAGGTGCCGGTGGCGCAGCTCCGCGATCACCTGCGAGCCGCGGGCGCCGTCCTCGACCTGCCCGCCTGACAGTCGCCCACCTCCGACCTGGACCCGGAGGCCCGCGGAAAACCCGGATCGGCGGCGGCCGGTGGCCGAGTACCCTACCTGTCATGACATCACCACAGGAGGGGTGGATGGACCGCATGTACTTCGTCGGCGTGGACACGACGGGGTCGCAGATCCGGCGGATCTTCCCGCGCTGGGCAGAGCTGCTCGGCCTCGACGCGGAGCTGGTCGGCATCGACATCCCACTCGGCGCCGAGGCGGACGCGTTCCGCGAGGCGATGGCGACGATCGCCACCGACCCGGCCAGTCGCGGCGGCCTCGTCACGACCCACAAGGTCTCCGTCTACCGTCATGCCCTCCAGGCCTTCCACGAGCTCGATCGGTGGGCGACCCTGTGCGGCGAGGTGTCATGCGTCGCCAGGCGGGACGGGCGCCTCCATGGCTGGGCGAAGGATCCGATCACGTCCTGGGAGGCGTTCGTCGCGATCGCCGGCCCGGACTACTTCGCCCGGTACCGGGACGCCGAGGTCCTGTGCCTCGGGGCGGGAGGCTCAGGCACGGCGTTCACCGCCCGCCTCCTCGTGGCCGATCACCCACCGGCAAGGATCACGGTGACCAATCGGTCGCCGGAACGGCTCTCGATCGTCCGCGAGCTCCACGCGCGGATCGGATCGCAGGTCGCGGTGGAGTACCGATCCGTGGAGCTGCCGGAGGACTCCGACACACTCGTGGGCCGCCTGCCACCGCACTCGGTGGTCGTGAACGCCACCGGACTGGGCAAGGATCGACCGGGATCCCCGATCACCGACGCCGCCGAGTTTCCGGTCGGTGCGATCGCGTGGGAGTTCAACTATCGCGGCGACCTGCAGTTTCTCGAGCAGGCCCGCCGACAGGCGGACGCCCGCCGCCTGACCGTCGAGGACGGGTGGCGCTACTTCCTCGAGGGTTGGGCGTCGCACGTCGCCGAGGTCTTCGGACTCGCGATCGGCGCCGAGCGGTTCGCGGAGCTCGCCGCCGCCGCGGCCGAGCTTCAGCGCACATCCGCGGCCACGTCCGGGACAGGCGGCCGGGAAATTCCATCATGATCCTTGACACCATAGTCATCGTAAAGTCATCCTGTACGGACAAGTGATGCCCACCCTGCCCACCACCCGCATCGACCGCACGTCGCCGGTGCCGTTCTACTTCCAGCTCAAGAAGATCCTTGAGCAGGAGGTCGGAACCGGACGCTGGGAGCCGGGCGACCGATTCCCGTCCGAGCCCGAGATCTGTCAGCACTTCGACCTCTCGCGAACCACGGTCCGGCAGGCCCTCGCAGAACTCGAGAGCGAAGGCGTCATCCGGCGCGAGAAGGGACGCGGGACCTTCGTCGCGCATACCTCGCCCGAGCTGTGGCTCCTCCAGTCGTCCCACGGCTTCTTCGATGAGGCTGCGAGCAAGGGGCACCGGGTCGGCTCGAGGATCCTCCGGCGCGAGGTCACCGAGCTGCCGTCCTTCGCCGCCGCGGCACTCCGCCTTGCCGACGGCTCGCCGGGTGTGGTCCTCGAGCGGCTCCGCTGGGTCGACGACCGTGTCGTCATGTACGTCGTGAGCTACCTCGTCGAGCGGCTGGCTCCGGCGGTGCTGGGCGCCGAGCTCGAGACCGGGTCCCTGTATCGCGCGCTGGCCGCGGAGGCGGGCCTCCAGGTCGCCGGTGGCCGACGCGTCGTCGAGGCCGTCGTGGCCGAAGGGGAGCTTGCGACCTGGCTCGAAGTGGAGGAAGGCGCGCCCCTGCTCTACGTCGAGTCCGTCGCCTGGGAGGACTCGGGCGAGGTGTTCGAGTTCTACCGCGCCTGGCACCGTGCCGACCGGACGAAGATCGAGGTCCAGGTCCTGAACCAGAATCTCGCCGCCCGCGCGGGCGTCGATCGAAGCGTGCTCCGCCTGGGCGTCTGAGGCGATGAGTACGGCGCGCGAGCCCTCGGCGGAGCGACGGACAGCCCTCGTGACCGGCGCGACAAGCGGGATCGGCCGTGCGACCGCGCTCGCTCTCTCCGACGCCGGCTGGTGGGTGCTCGCGGTGGGTACCTCCGCGGAGCGCGGCGCCGATGTCGAGGCAGAGCTTCGGAGCCGCACCGGTGGGCAGTTCGCGCAGGCGGACATCACCGATGCAGGGGTTCCGGAGCAGCTCGTCGAGCGCTCCATTCGCGAGACAGGTCGCCTCGACCTGCTCGTCAACAGCGCGGGGATCCACTTCCTGGCGCCTCTCGACGAGCTCGACCTGACCCGTTTCGACCGCCTGATGGCCGTCAACCTGCGGGCCGCCGTTGCGCTCGCACGTGCTGCCCTGCGGGTCATGCTCGACCAGGGCCGGGGCACGATCATCAACGTCGCCAGCGAGGCGGGGATCGTCGCCGTGCGCGGCCAGCCGGCCTACAACATCTCGAAGGCCGGGCTGATCATGCTCAGCCGCTCCATCGCCGCCGACTACGCCGCCCGCGGAATCCGGGCGGTGTCCGTCTGCCCGGGCACGACCCGAACTCCGCTTGTGGACGAGGCGATCGCGTCGGCGCCGGACCCGGCTTCCCACGAACGGATGCTCGCCGAGCTCCGTCCTGCCCGGCGCCTCGGCCGAGTCGAGGAGATCGCCGCCGCGATCGTGTTCGCGGCCTCGGACGCGGTCGCCTACCTGAACGGGACCGAGCTCGTCGTGGATGGTGGCTACACGGTCGTCTAGACCGAGCAGCGGAGGAGGCGCCGACTGAAGGGAACGAACGTGCTCGACAGGCCTTGATCTCGACCCCCGCCCCGGTCCGGAAGCAGAGGAGGACACCGTGAGGAAGCTCGTCGCCCTCGGTCTCGTCATGGCCCTCGCGGGCGTCGGCTGCGGCAGTGCCGCAAGCCCGGCGCCCGAAGCCAGCCCAACCCCAGCTGCCTCGTCGTCCGCGGAGGCGAGCGCTCCACCCTCCTCGGCCGGTGGTGGCCGCTGGGAGCAGCCGATCGTCATCGGGTGGACGCCGCCGGACATCACCGGCGTCTTCAAGACCGCCACGGACTTCTTCGAGAAGGCGGCGGCCGACGCCGGCCAGCACGGCTTCAACGTCCAGATCGTCAGCCGCTCCCCGGCCACCCACACGGCCTTCGCCGACCAGCTGGCCATCCTCGAGGACTTCATTTCCCAGAAGGTCGACGCGATCGCGATCTCGCCCGCCGACACCGAGGCCGTCAAGCCCGGTATCCAGGCGGCCAACGCGGCCGGGATCCCGGTCATCATGGTCAACCTGCTCGAGGAGCAGTCCGGCGTCGAGATCGCGTCGTACATCGGGTTCGACAACACGCAGGCCGCGCAGGTCTCCGCGTACACGGTGCTCGACCTCTTCGGTGGTCCGGGCGTGCTGGGCGCGGGCGAGCAGGTCACCGTCACGCCTGAGGACTATCTCGATCTCGGGTGGTGGGAGGAGCTGTACAGCGGCGTCGATCCGAACCTCCCGAAGGCAAACGGTGTGATCATCGAGGGCATCGCCGGGACGTTCTTCTCGCAGGCACGGCTCGACGGCTTCAACGGCGTCATCGAGAAGTACCCGAACGTCAGGATCCTCGCGGAGCCGTGCGCCGCCGACTGGAACCGGCAGAAGGGGATCGCCTGTGCCGAGAACTTCTACTCCCGGTTCGAACCCTCCGAGCTGAACTTCGTGTGGGCTGCGTCGAACGAGATGGGCCTCGGGGCGATGCTCACCGCGGAGCGGGAGAACATCCTGAACACGAACGGAGCGGGCGAGCCGGCCGCCGACAAGGTTTCGATCTTCACGAACGACGGCACGCCGGAGTCGGTCGACGCGATCCGCGCCGGCAAGCTCATCGCCGAGACCTGGCACGGATTCCCGGAGTGGGGGTGGTTCGGCACCGAGTTCGCGGTCCGGATCGCGTGCGGCCTGGAGGTCCCCAAGCTCCAGGACATCCGGCCGCGGACGGAGTACCAGGCGAACGCCGATCAGTTCTACCCCAACCCGCAACTCCCGGCGATCGACTGGGAGGGGATCAAGGCGCAGTGCCAGTAGCCCTGCGCCAGGCGCTCGTCGCCCGAGGGATCGAGAAGCGGTACCCGGGCGTCCGGGCGCTCGCGGGCGTCGACTTCGAGGTCGACGCCC
Organism: Candidatus Limnocylindrales bacterium; assembly: GCA_035699445.1. Classification (GTDB taxonomy): domain Bacteria; phylum Chloroflexota; class Limnocylindria; order Limnocylindrales; family CSP1-4; genus DASSPX01. The sequence goes on from DASSPX010000125.1 coordinate 5,775, forward strand.
GCGAGGTCCACGCGCTTCTGGGGGAGAACGGCGCGGGCAAGTCCACCCTCATGAAGATCATCGCCGGCGCCGTCGTTCCGGACGCCGGCGAGCTCCTCGTCGACGGCGAGCCGGCTCCGTTCGGAAGCCCGGACGCCGCGCGGCGCGCGGGCATCGGGATCGTCTACCAGGAGCTCAGCCTCGTCCCGTCCCTGACGGTCGAGGAGAACGTCCTCCTTGGCCGGTGGCCGGGCGGCGCGGCCCTCGTGGACTGGCCGGCGCTTCGTGCCGAGGCGCGCCGACACCTGGAGGTCGTCGGCCTCCATGCGTCGCCCGCCGTGCCGGTTCGCGACCTCTCGATGGCCGAGCGCCAGCTCGTCGAGATCGCGAAGGCGCTCTCGCTGCGGCCGAGGGTGCTGCTGCTCGACGAGCCGACCTCGGCCTTGTCCGAGCCGGAGGCCCGGCGGCTGTTCGACATCATTCGCGACCTGGCCCGCTCGGGCGTCGCAGTCATCTATGTCTCGCACCGCCTCTCCGAGGTGATGGAGATCGCCGATCGGGTCACGGTGCTCCGCGACGGTCGCGTCGTGGCCCGTCGCCGGACCGAGGACGTGGACGAGGCCGAGCTGGCGCGGCTCCTCGTCGGGCGTGACATGCAGGCCTCCGGCGTCCCGCAATCCGCCCGCGGGACGGCCGGCGGCACCGTGCTCCGGGTTACGGGGCTGACCGTGCCGCCCCGGTTGGGGCCGGTGGATCTCGAACTGCGCGCGGGAGAGGTCGTGGCCGTCTTCGGCCTCGTCGGCTCCGGCCGGGCGGAGCTGATCCGGGCGATCTTCGGCCTCGAGGAGCTCGCCGCGGGCAAGATCGAGATCGACGGCCGGGCGACGGCGATCACCTCGCCCACGGTCGCCATCCGGCACCGGCTCGGCTACGTGGCGCCTGATCGACGGCTCGGGATCGTCCAGCCACTGTCCGTGGCCGCGAACATCAGCCTGGCGTCATTTGGCCGCCTCGGACGTGGCCCGGTCATCGACAGCCGGGCCGAGACCGCGCTCGCGCGCCAGTACGTCGCCGCGCTCGGGGTGCGGGTCGACGATCCGCAGCGCCCCGCCGGAACGCTGTCCGGCGGCAATCAACAGAAGGTCATCCTCGGCCGCTGGATGTGTGCCGGCGCACGGGTGCTGCTCCTCGACGACGCCACTCGGGGGATCGACGTCGGGGCGAAGGAGGAGGTCTTCCGGCTCGTCCGCCGGCTGGCCGAGGAGGGCGCGGCGGTCCTCCACGGGACGTCGGAGATCCCCGAGGCGCGCGCCATCGGCCATCGGATCGTCGTGATGTCCGCGGGCCGCGTGGCCGCCGAGTTCGACCCGTCCGTCAGCGAGGAGGCAATCATGGCAGCAGCAGGTGGCGTCCGTGGCTGAGCTCGACGCCCAACCACAACCGCAGGCGCCCGCCGGGCCCACGCCCCTCGTGCGGCTCGCCTCCCTCGCCGGCGGCCGGGGTGGCGCCCTCCTCATCCTCGTTCTGCTCGTCGCGATCTTCTCGCTGCTGAGCCCCAACTTCCTGACCGACCGGAACCTGCTGAACATCCTGCGGCAGGTCGCGGTCGTCGGCGTCCTGGCGGTGGCACAGACGCTCGTGATCGTGACCGCCGGCATCGACCTCTCCGTGGCGGCAACCGCCGCGCTGTCCGGCTGCCTGATGGCGGTCTCCTACGCCCACTGGGGGTGGCCGGAGCCGATCGCCTGGCTCCTCGGTCTGGGGTCCGGCCTCCTCGTCGGTGCCATCAACGGCGCGGTGATCCGATACCTGCGCGTGCCCGACATCATCGCCACGCTGGGCGCCTTCTCGGCCGTGCGGGGCGTAGCCCTCCTCGTGACGGAGGGCCTCCCCGTGCCGACGTTCGCCAAGGTCGTCGAGGGCAGGACGCTGCCCGAGTCGGTCAACACGGTCGGGGCCGGAACCATCGGCCCCTTCCCGCTGATCGCCATTGTCTCCGGCCTCGTGGCGGTTGGGGGTGCCTTCATCCTGGCCCGGACGAAGCTGGGGCGAGCAGCGCTCGCCGTGGGCGGCAATCGCGAGGCGGCGCACGCCTCCGGCATCGATGTCGGCCGGACGAAGTTCCGGATCTACGCCCTCTCGGGCCTGCTGGCCGCGCTCGGCGGCATGCTCCTTGCCGGGAGGCTCTCGAGCGCGAACGCGCTGATGGGCGAGGGCATGGAGCTCCAGTCCATCGCCGCGGTCGTGGTCGGCGGCACCAACCTCTTCGGCGGCCAGGGGACGATCGTCGGGACGATGATCGGCGTGCTGATCATCGGCGTCCTCGCCAACGGACTGAGCATCATGGGCATCCCGGAGTTCTGGCAACGGCTCTCGAACGGCCTGATCATCGTCGCCGTCGTCGCACTCGACCAGTGGCGCCGCCGGCTGACCGGGGAGCGCTCACGATGAGCGACCTCGGGGTCCTCGTCGTCGGCGCGGGCCGGGCAGGCATGGTGCACGCCCGCAACTTCGCCGCCGGCCTCCCCGGCTGTCGCCTCGTCGGCGTCTGCGATCCGGCCACCGAGGTCGCCGAGCGAGCGGCGGGCGAGCTCGGCTGCCGCGCGTTCGCCGATCCGCTCGCCGCCGTCACGGACGACGGGGTGGATGCCGTCGTGATCGCATCGCCGACCTTCAGCCACGCCGAGCTCGCCGTCGCGGCGCTGTCGGCCGGCAAGCACGTCCTGAGCGAGAAACCGCTCGCCGCCTCGCTGGACGATGGCCGCCGGATCGAAGCGGCCGCCGGCCGGTCCGACGCCGCGTTCATGATGGCGTTCATGCGTCGCTTCGACCGCGGCTTCCAGCGGGCGCGGGAGCTCGTCGAGCAGGGCGCGGTGGGCGAGCCCCTCTACATCCGGTCGACGACTCGCGGCCCCGGCCTGCCGCCCCCGTGGGCGTGGGACGTCGAGCGCTCGGGTGGCCTGATCGCCGAGGTGAACTCGCACGACATCGACACGGTCCGGTGGCTCACCGGGCAGGAGTTCGTGCAGCTTCGGGCGGTTGGCCGGGCCGCCAAGCGGCCCGACATCGCGGCGACCCATGAGGGATTCGTCGACGTCCTCGCCGTGCAGGCATCCCTGGACGGGGGGAGCCTCGCGCATGTCGACGGAGCCTGCCCGGCCGACTACGGCTACGACGCCCGGGTCGAGCTGTACGGCAGCGAGGGCGTCCTGTTCGTGGGCGACGCGACCGAGGGACCGATCGTCGTCACGCGACAGCAGGCGCGCCGGGACCCGGTCTCCGGCTGGGCGCGCCTGTTCGCGGATGCGTACCGGGAGGAGGATCGCCAGTTCGTCGCCGCCTGCCGGGGTGACGCACCGGCGCTGCCCGGAATCGAGGACGGTGTCCGGGCGCTGGAGGTGGTGATCGCCGTCAATCGATCGCTCCGTGAGAACCGGGACGTCAGGCTCAGCGACGTGCGATGAAGGCGCTCCGTATCCGTGCTCCGGGCCAGGTCGAGGTCACTGCGGTTCCGGACCCCGTCCCGGGACCGGACGAGGTCATCGTCCGGGTCGATCGGGTCGGGATCTGTGCGACGGATCGCAAGCTGGTCGGGCGGCCTCGCCGGCCAGGGCTCATCCCCGGCCACGAGATCGGCGGGACGCTCCCGGACGGCACCCGCGTCGGGGTCCATCCCGACGTCGGCTGCGGCCGCTGTCAGCACTGCCGGGCCGGCTTCGACAACCGTTGTCCGGCACGATGCTCGATCGGCGTCGATCGCGACGGCGGGCTGGCCGAGCTGGTCGCCGTGCCCGCCGCGCACGTCGTGGCCCTCGAAGGGGTGGACGCGTCCGTCGCTCCCCTCCTCGAGCCGCTTGCCTGCTGCCTGCATGCCATCGATCTGCTCGGCGTCTCGCCGTCGGAGGCGGTGCTCGTCGTGGGCGCCGGTCCCCTGGGCCTGTTGACGACACTCGCGCTCAAGGCGATCGGCGCCACGGTCGTGGTCAGCCAGCGATCGCCCGATCGCCGGCGAGCGGCGCTGGCCGCGGGCGCCGACGCCGCGATGGGCCCCGAGGATGACCCATCGACGGTGCTCGGCCGGACCCCGACGGCGGCGATCGTCACGGCCCCGACGACCGAGGCGCTGGCCTGGGCGCTTGCGCGGGTGGAGATCGGCGGACGGGTGCATGCGTTCGCCGGACTCCCGGGCGACGGAGCAATCGATGCCAACACCGTCCACTACCGGCACCTGTCCCTGATCGGCTCGACGGGCTCCCGGCTTCGCGACTACCGCCGGGCTCGCGAGCTCGTTGCCGGCGGACAGATCGATCCCGGTCGCCTGCCGCTCCGGCCGGCGTCGCTCGACGACGTCCCCGGGCTGCTCGAGGCGGACACACCGGAGGCCGTGAGGGTGATCGTCACGATGGAAAGGAGTTCGGACTAGATGCAGCCCAGCCTCGATCCGTTCACCATCCTGATGGACCTCCGGAGCGGGATGCTCGATCCCCTGCCGCTTCTGACCGAACGACGCGTGGGTGACATGCGCGGCCAGTACGCCGCCGACGGCGAGGCGGCCGACGAGCTCGTGTATCGCGTGCTGGGCATCCCGGTGCCGGAGACCAACTCCGAGATCCAGTGTTCCACCACGATCCTGGAACCCGGTCTGGTCGGCGACGAGTACTTCATGACCAAGGGCCACTTCCACGAGGTCCGGGATCGCTCGGAGGTATACCTCGGGCTGGCAGGCGAAGGCCGGCTGCTGCTGGCGACCGAGGATGGCCAGCACCGGGTCGAGCCGCTTCGCAGCGGGACGGTGAACTACATCCCGGGAGGCTGGGCCCACCGGAGCATCAATGTCGGGTCCGAGCCGCTCGTCTTCTTCGCGGTGTACGTCGGTGACGCGGGTCACGACTACGGGACGATCGAGGAGCGGGGCTTCCCGGTGCGCGTGGTCCGCGGCGAGGCGGGACCCGTGGTCGTCCCCAATGAGCGATACCGTCGCTGAGGGCCTGGCGTGGTCGTCTTCGTCGGGTGCGACCTCGGGACGATGGGCACCAAGGCCGCCGTCGTCGACCTGGATGGTCGCGTGCTTGGCACGGCCTTCGAGGAGGTGCAGATCCGGACGCCGCGGCCCGGCGTCGTCGAGCAGGACCTGGGCGAGATCGAGGCGTCTGCGCATCGGACGATCCGTCGGGCGATGGAGCTCGCCGGGGATCCGCAGGAGGTCGGCGGTGTGGCCTTCTCCGGCCAGATGTCCGGCATCGGCGGCGTCGACGAGGCGCTCCAGCCGGCAACGCATTTCGATTCCTGGCTCGACGCCCGGTGCGAGCCGTACATCAACGCGCTGACGCCCCACCGTGAGCACATCACGAGGCTCTCCGGGTGTCCGCCAACGTACTCGCACGGCCCGAAGCTCGTGTGGTGGCACCAGGAGCGCGCCTCCGATCTGCGCCGCGTCGCCCGCTTCCTCGTGCCCGGGGCGTATGTCGCCGCGCGGCTGGCGGGTCTGCGCGCCGACGAGGCCTTCATCGACCGCACGTACCTCCACTTCTCGAACCTCGCCGAGACCGAGCGGCGGCGCTGGTCGGACGAGCTCGTGGCGCTGCTCGAGGTCGACCGGGAGCGGCTGCCCAGGATCGTCGACCCGTTCGACGTCGTGGGCGAGGTGACCGGCGAGGCGAGCCGGAGCACGGGGCTGCCAGCCGGCACGCCGATCGCGGCCGGGGCCGGCGACCAGGCGGCCGCGGCGCTGGGCGCCGCGGTCGTCGATCCGGGCGAAGCGTTCGACTCGGCGGGCACCGCGAGCGTGTTCGCGATCTGCGCCGACCGGTTCGCGCCCGACACGACCCAGTACACGTTCATGGCGACCCACTCGGTCCTGCCCGGGCTCTACATCAATCTCTCGTTCATCAACGGGGGTGGCCTGGCGCTCCGCTGGTTCCGGGACGCGGTCGTGGGCTGGACTGACCGCGAGGATGCCTACGAGGCTCTCGACGCACTTGCAGCCGCGGCGGAGCCCGGGTCGGGCGGGCTGCTCTGGCTCCCGCACTTCCAGGGACGGGTCCTGCCGCCGGACCCCTCGGCGCGAGCGGGCTGGCTCGGCCTGTCGGCGGGGCACAGCCTGGGGACGATGTTCCGGTCGATCCTGGAGGGGATCGCGCTCGAGTACGCGGTCTGGGCCAAACGGATCGCGAGCGCGACCGGCAGCGCCCCGACCCATGCCCGGGTTCTGGGCGGCGGGGCCCGGAGCCGCCTGTGGAACCAGATCAAGGCGGACACCCTCGGCATCGACTGGCAGCCGGTCGGCCGCCAGGAAGCCGGCGTGCTGGGCGACGCGCTCATCGCGGCGGTCGCGACGGGCTGGATCGACCGCGGAGACGTGGCCGCCGGCGCCCGGCGGTGGCAGTTCCTCGAGCCGGCGGTCCATGCCGATCCGGAGCGGCACGACCGGTACGCCGCGCAGCTCGACCGGTACGAACGGCTGGCCGATCGCCTCGCCAGCGGGAACGGCAGCGGAGCCCACGGTCGGTGACACGTCTCGCGATCACTCCGCGGTCGTTTCGCACCGTCCCTGGTCGGCACATCACCCTCCTCGCCCAGGCAGGGATCGACGTCCGATACCCCGAGCTCGACCGCGTCCTCACGGAGCCCGAGATGATCGACCTCGTCCGCGGTTGTGACGGCCTGATCGTCGGGCTCGATCCGGTGACGCCTTCGGTGCTTGATGCGGGACCGCTCCGGGTCGTCGTGAAGTACGGGAGCGGGCTCGACAACGTCGACCTCGAGGCGGCTGGGGCTCGCGCGATCCAGGTGCGGACCACGCCCGGGGCCAACAGCCACGCCGTCGCGGAGCTGACGATCGGCCTCCTGTTCGCCCTGGCCCGTCACGTCGTCGTCCACCACGTGGATGCCCGGGGCGGCACCTGGGCACGACGGATGGGCAGCGAGCTGGCCGGACGGCGCCTGGGGATCGTGGGCTACGGACAGGTCGGGCGGCGCGTCGCGATGCTCGCTCGTGGCATCGGCATGGAGGTGCTGGCGCACGACCCGAACGTGGATGACGCGGAGGTCGCCCTCGTCGACCTCGGGCGGCTGGTCGAGACCTCGGATGCCGTGTCGCTCCACGTCCCGCTCATGCCGGCAACACGGGGCCTTGTGGACGCGACCTTCCTCGCCCGGATGCGCCCCGGCGCCTGGCTCGTCAACACCGCACGCGGCGGCCTCGTCGACATGGTCGCCCTCACCGATGCGCTCGTGGACGGTCACCTTGGCGGGGCCGCGATCGACGACTTCGACGAGGCGCCTCCGCCCGATTCGTGGCTCTGGCAGCTGCCGAACTTCATCGCCAGCCCCCATGCCGGGGCGAGCACCGTCGAGGCGGTCGAGCGAACGGGCGTGGCCGCGGTGGTTGCGGCCATGGATGCGCTGGGTCGGTCATCGGCCCAGCCCGGCACGGCCGCCGACGGCAGCGTGGCGTAAACCCCTGGAGGCGTGAAGATGCGCGTGACGCTGTTCACGGACGTCGACGGCCAGACCGCGGTCGACGCCCGACCCGACGCCGTGCTCGAGCCGATGGCGGACTGGCAGGGCACGCCGCTGTCGGGCGTTCGCTGGCAACGCATTCACGAGGACCGGACCCTCGACATCCAGCTCGTCGAGATCGCGGCCGGCGGCCAGTTCGTCATGCACTCCAGCCCCAGCGTGGCGTTCTGCCAGATCGTTCGCGGTCGTGGCGCGCTCGGGCTGCCGGACGGCACGTCGGTCCCGTATGCGGGCCCGGAGCTGTTCGTCTTCCTGCCGAACTCGCGACACGACTGGCACGACATCGCCGAGGACACGCTGCTCGCGGTCTGTCTCGTTGCGCAGCCGTAGCGCCCGCGCGACAATGCCTCGAGCGCGTACGCCGCGGCTGCCGTCCAGCGCGATCGGCACAGGAGCCCGCACCGCTGCGAGCTGCTCCTCCCCACCGTCCGCGGGTCCCGTGACGGGTCCCACGCCCCGTCCGCCCGATCCCGAGGTGCCCCCGATGCCATTCGTGCGTACGGTCCACGGCGACATCGATCCCGCCGAGCTCGGCCCCACGTACGCCCACGAGCACCTCGCGATCGCGGGCGGACGCCCGCGCGAGCTGTTCCCGGACTTCGTGCCGGGCGACGTCGACGAGGCGGTGGAGGAGCTGGGCGAACCGATGCTGCTCGGGCTGCGGGCGGTCGTCGACGGCATGCCCGCGGACGCCGGGCGGGACGTCCTCGTGCTCGCCGAGATCGCGAGCCGCACCGGCCTCCACGTGATCGCGCCGACCGGCCTCCACCACGAGCGCTACTACGACGACCGGCACTGGAGCCTGCGGCTCGTGCCGGACGAGCTCGCGGAGCTGTTCGAGGCCGACATCGAGATCGGCATCGACGCGCTCGACTACGGCGGGCCGGCCGTCCGGCGGACGCCGCATCGGGCCGGCGTGATCAAGGTGGCTGGCTCGGAGGGCGGGCCGTCGGCGCGCGACGCCCGGATCTTCGCCGCAGCGGCGCTCGCGCAGCGCCGGACCGGCTGCCCGATCCTGACCCACTGCGAGCACGGCACCGGCGCGATCGAGCAGCTCGGGCTCCTCCGTGAGCACGGCGCGGATCTGGGGCACGTGATCCTGTCGCACACGGACAAGCGGGTGGACCGGAGCTACCACCAGGAGATCCTCGCCAGCGGGGCGTTCGTGGAGTACGACCAGTCGTTCCGCTGGCCCGACGGACAGCCGAACGGGACGCTCCAGCTGCTGGAGTGGATCGAGGAGGACGGCCTCGGCGGACAGGTGATGCTGGGCATGGACGCGGCGCGGCGCGGCTACTGGCGGGTGTACGGCGGACGGCCGGGGATGAGCTTCCTGCTCGGGCCCTTCAGGGACGCGATGCGCGCCCGAGGCATCAGCGAGGCGTCGATCCAGGGCTACTTCGTCGCGAACCCGGCCCGGGCGTTCGCGTTCGGGGAGGTGCAGGCATGACGACCGAGTGGGTGGACGCGGGCGGGCCCGCCGCAGGAGCACGGCCGCCGCTCCCGGATGCCGTCACCGGACCGCGGGTGATCGCCATCGCCCGCCGCCTGGACCCCGACAGCCTGGCGCGGATCGCCGACGGCCTGCTGGGCGGCGGGGTCCGTGCGTTCGAGGTCACGCTCGATTCGGCCGGTGCGGTCGAGGCGATCGCCGCGCTCACCGACCGGTTCGCGGACAGCGACCTCGTCGTGGGCGCCGGCACCGTGCTCGATGCGGACGCGGCCCGGGCTGCGGTCGCCGCGGGCGCGCGGTTCATCGTCTCGCCGCACACCGATCCCGCGATCGTCGCCGCGGCGCGCGAGCTCGGCGTGCCCGCATTCCCGGGCGCGCTGACACCGACGGAGGTCGTCACCGCGTGGCGGGCCGGCGCGTCGGGCGTCAAGGTATTCCCGGTGTCCGCCGTCGGACCCTCGTTCGTCCGCGAGCTCCGCGGGCCGCTCCGGGACGTGCCGCTCATCCCCACCGGCGGTGTCTCGCTCGACAACGCGCCCGCGCTCATCGCGGCCGGCGCCGTGGCCGTGGGCGTCGGCAGCTGGCTGATCGGGGACGGCGACCCGGACGGCATCGCGGGGCGCGGAGCCTCGCTGGTGGGCGCGCTCGCCCGCGCCTGAACCGCCCGCGCCCGCGGCGAACCCGCCCGCGTCAGAATCACCCCCCGCGACGTGCACGTCGCGCGCGTTTCCGTATCATCCGCGCCCGAGAGACGCGTGTGAGCCGCTGCTCCCGCGTCCCGGTCGCGGAACCCGTCAACTTCTGGAGGTCTGTGCTCCATGCTGCCTCTCCTCCGGAGGCCGCGCCGGTCCCGTCATGCCGGTCCGGTCTCCATCCTCCTGGTCCTGGCATCGCTCCTCGCCGGGGCCGCGGCACCCGGTGCCGCGCTGGCGGTCGAGGGGCTCGAGCTCTCGACCCCGTTCCCGGCGGTCGTGGTGGAGCCCGGGGGCAATGCCGAGTTCGACATCCGGATCGCGGTCACCGAGCCGCGGCGCGTCGACCTGTCGGTCGACGGGGTGCCCGACGGCTGGAGCGCGAGCTTCCGGGGCGGCGGCCTCGTGATCGACGGCGTATTCGTCGATCCCGACGAGCCGCCGGAGGTCACCCTCGACGTGGACGTCGCCGAGGGCGCGACGAGCGCCGCGACGCTCACCGTGCGCGCCGCGTCGGGGTCGCTGCGCGAGACCCTGCAGCTCGACCTGCGACCCGCCGAGGCGGCCGCGGGGGACGTGACGCTCGAGGCCGAGTTCGCCCAGCTCTCGGGCGCGTCCGACGACACGTTCACGTTCAACGTCGATCTCAACAACGACACGCCCGCCGAGGCCACGTTCAACATCAGCGCCACCGGGCCGCAGGGCTGGGAGATCGACGCCCGCCCGTCCGGCCAGTCCCAGGCGACGACGGCGACGGTGGCAGCCGGTGGAACGCAGGCGATCAACGTCGAGGTCGATCCGCCCGACGACGTCGCCGCGCAGGGTTACCCGATCCTGCTCGAGGTCTCGGGCGACGCGGGCAGCGCGTCGACCGAGCTCGCGGTGATCATCGAGGGGACGTATACCCTCGAGCTCTCGACCCCCAACGACGTGCTGTCGCTGACGGCGAACGCCGGTGCGCCCACGGAGATCACGTTCGAGCTGACGAACAGCGGGACGGCGCCGATCACGAACGTGGAGGTCACGGCCACCCCGCCGACCGGCTGGGAGCTGGCACCCGGCGATCCGATCCCGGTGATCGAGCCCGGCGCGACCGAGCAGGTGACCCGGACGCTGACCCCGTCGCCGGACGCGATTGCCGGCGACTACGTCGTGACGGTCAGCGCGGTCGGGACCGAGGCCGAGGCGGACGTCCAGCTGCGGGTCACCGTCGAGACGTCGCCACTGTGGGGCTTCGTCGGGATCGCGCTCATCGTGGCCGTGCTCGCCGGGCTGTTCTGGGTCTTCCGGACGTACGGACGGCGGTGACGCCATGGCCGACGACCCGACTGCCGCGCCGGGTCCGCGGCGCGGACTGAACCGGAAGAAGGTCCGGGCGCGCCCGTTGCCGGCCGGGCGGGCCGCGCCCGTGGGTGCGGGCGGCTCCGATCGGGACGAACGGGCCGCCCGTCCCTGGGAGGTCGATCCGGTCGCCGAGGCGCGTGCCGAGCGGCTCGCCCGCGACCCGGCGCACCTGCTCGCCGACGTGCCCGACGACGCGGTCATCGTCGCGCGCCGGCTCACGAAGGAGTACCCGGGGCTGGGGCGGCCCGCCGTGGATTCGCTCGACCTGACGATCCACGCGGGCGAGGTGTTCGGCCTGCTCGGCCCGAACGGGGCGGGCAAGACGACCACCGTGCTGATGCTGCTCGGGCTCACCGAGCCCACCGACGGGATCGTGCGCGTCGTGGGGCTCGATCCCACCCGCGAGCCGCTGGCCGTGAAGCGCCGCGTGGGCTACCTGCCCGACGACGTTGGCTTCTACCCGGGGATGAGCGGGCGCGAGAACCTCCACTACACCGCGCGCCTCAACGGCATCCCGCGCCGGGCGGCCGAAGAGCGGATCGCCGAGCTGCTCGCCGAGGTCCGGCTCGAGGAGGCCGCCGACCGCCCGGTCGAGCAGTACTCGCGCGGCATGCGCCAGCGGCTGGGCATCGCGGACGCGCTCGTGAAGGACCCGTCGGTGCTCATCCTCGACGAGCCCACGATCGCGATCGACCCGGCCGGCGTCGAGGAGCTGCTCGCGCTGCTCCGGCGCCTCGTGAGCGAGCGCCGACTCACGGTCCTGCTCTCGTCGCACATCCTCGGCCAGGTCCAGTCGCTGTGCGACCGGGTCGGGTTCTTCTCGCGCGGACGGCTCGTCGCCGCCGGGCCGCTCGCCGAACTCGCCCGCGGGGCGGACCGAACCGTCCGGCTGGAGATCGGGATCGATGGCGATCCGGCCGCGATCGACCCGGTGGCGGCCCCGCTGCCGGGCGTCGTGAGCATCGAGCCGCACGATCGTGACCCGCGGCTGCGGATCGTCAACGCGCACGAGGAGGTCACCGCGGCGCTCACTGCCGCGCTCGCCCGCGAGGGTCATGCGCTCGTGCACCTCCGCCGCCAGGGCGACGACCTGCTCGAGCTCTACCGCCGGTACGTCCCGGAGGATGGCGATGTCCGCTGACGTCCGTTCGAAGATCGACATCCGGCGCGCTCGCTGGGCGGAGCGCGCGCCGTCCGGCGGCTGGCGCACGATCGCCGCCAAGGAGATCGGCGACCACGTCGACAGTGTCCGGTTCATCGTGCTGCTGCTCATGGTCGGCCTCGCGGCCGCCGTGCCGCTCTACTTCGCCGCCGATGCGATCCGCGATGCCGCGTCACGTGTCTCGGGAGCGCCGGCGCTGTTCCTCGCGCTGTTCACGATCAGCGTCCAGGACGTCGGCTTCGTGCGCACCGACGCGCTCGTGGCCCTGCTCGCGCCGCTGCTCGGGATCGCATTCGGGTTCGACGCCGTGAACGTCGAGCGGTCGCAGGGCACGCTGCCGCGCCTGCTCTCCCAGCCGATCCATCGCGACGACGTGATCAACGGCAAGTTCGCCGCGGGGCTCGCGGTCATCGCGCTCATGCTCACGTCGCTCGTGCTGATCATCGGCGGCTTCGGGATGCTCCGGCTGGGCATCGTCCCGGAGCTGTCCGAGGTCGCCCGGATCGCCGCCTGGCTGCTCGTCACGATTCTCTACGTCGCGTTCTGGCTCGCCTTCGCGACGCTGCTCTCGGTCGTCATCCGGCGCTCGGCGTCGGCCGCGCTCGTAGGGTTCGGCATCTGGCTGGGGCTGGTCGTGTTCGGGGCGCTCGTGCTGGGCATCCTCGCGAACGCGCTGTTCCCGATCGGCCCGAACGTGACGTTCGAGGAGGGCCTGCAGACCCAGGGCCTGCGCGACCTGTTCCTCCGGTTGTCGCCGCACACGCTGTACCAGGACGCGGTGTCGGTGATCCTCAACCCGGGCATCACGTCCACGGTCCGCCCGACGACGATCGGCCAGCTGTTCGCGGCCCAGGAGCAGCTGCCGACGCTGCTCTCGCTCGAGCAGTCGCTGCTGCTCGTCTGGCCGCAGGTCGTCGTCCTCGTGGGCCTGACGGTCGCGATGTTCGCGCTCGCGTACGTGCTGTTCCTGCGACAGGAGGTCCGCGCATAGCGCGCCGGTGAACCGGCCCGGCGGTCCCGCGCCCGAGCGCCCATCGCAGGCTCGTGTCCGCGCGCGTGCCGGGCTGCCGGGTGTCGGCGCCGCCATCGCGATCGTGGTGGTGGTCGTGATCGCGCTCGTCCTCAGCCAGGGCGGCGTCGGGTCGGAGGACGGGTCCGGGACGCCCTCGGCGCCGCCCGAATCGACGGCACCAGAATCGACGGCACCCGAATCGCCGGCGACGCCCGACATCGCGCCGTCGCCGGTCGTGGCGACGCTGCGGACGTTCGCGTGGGCGGACCAGATCGACGGCGTCCCGACGGGCTGTGACACGATCGGCGTGACCGATCCGGTCTACGGCACGCTCGACGGCGACGCGTCCGTCACCGGTGGCGACGCCGTCTGGCTCCTCTCGCCCGCCGGCCAGCGGACGAGCATCGTCTGGCCGGAAGGATTCGAGGCGCGCTTCGAGCCCGAGCCGAGCCTCTACGACGAGACCGGGCGGCTGGTCGCGGCGAACGGCCACACGGTGATGCTGCAGGTGGAGCGGAGCGTTGCGGCGGGCACGTTCGAGGACCCGTACTACGCGAGCGGGATCCTGCTCGCCGGGCCGACGTACACGCCGGACAGCTTCGCCTGGGCAACGTACGACCGCTGCTACGCCGCCCTGCCCGGGGCCGTGCCGACGGCGACCCTCGACCCCGCGCTCACGCCGCCGCCCTGGCCGAGCACCTGGCCGGCCCTGACGGTTGCGGGCACCGAGATCGACGCGGTGAGCCAGAGCGGCTGCGGCGCGCTCCTGCACGGCGAGCTCCTGTACGGGGTGGATTCATGCGGCTCGGAGGCGTTCCCGTTCGACCGTCCGGCCACGGCCGTCGAGCGGGGCACCGGGTTCGCGGTCACGCCGCTCGCAGGCACGCGGTTCGTCCACGATCCGCTCGGCGACGCGCCGCCGAGGGTCGTCCGGGCGCGGCTCGTCCGCGACCTGGCCGGGTTCCGGACGGGCGAGGCGCTTCCGGATGACGAGCGCACCTGGGTAGACGACTCGAGCGGGATCGATGACCAGGGCCGGGTCGTCGGCCATGTGCCGCCCACGCCGGGCGACTGGATCGTCGAGGTCTGGGTCGGTGTCGCCCAGGGCGAGTGGGTGACGCAGCCGTACCGGATCTACTACCGGCTGGAGGTGGACTGAACATCCGAGGCGCACGATTGCCCGCATGACCCGTCCCGCCGCCCTGCGATCCGCCCTCGCCGGCCTCTCGGCGGCCGTCCTCGCCCTCGGCGTCGCGGAGCTGCTCGCGGGGCTCGTCCCCGGCGTGCCCAGCCCGGTGGTCGCGATCGGGGCCGCGGTCATCGAGCTCCAGCCCCCCGGCGCGAAGGACTTCGTCGTCGCCCTGTTCGGCCAGAACGACAAGCTCGCGCTCGAGGCGCTGATCGTGGGGGTCGTCGGGGCGGTCGGGGCCGCCCTCGGCATCGTCGCCCGGCGCCGGCCGGACGCCGCGCGCGCGGGCGTCGTCGCGATGGCCTCCCTCGCGGTCGCCGCCGCGTTGTGGGCGCTCCGGGCGAACCTCCTCCTCACCCTCGGCGCCGGCGCGATCACCGCCCTGGTGGGCGTGCAGGCACTCGACCGCCTGCGCTCCCTCGCCGCACCGGTCCCGGACGACCCCGCAGACGCGGGCCGCCGACGCCTCCTGGCGACCGCGACGCTCACCGGGCTCGTCGGGGTCGTGGCGGGCACGCTCGGGCGATCGATGCTGGCCGGTCGCGCCCAGGCACAGGACCAGGCTGCGATTGCCATCCCGCCGTCGATCGAGCCCGCGAACCCGATCCCGCCCGGCGCCGCCCTCGACGTGCCGGGGATCACCCCGCTCGTCGTGCCCAACGACCAGTTCTACCGGATCGACACGGCGCTCATCGTGCCCTCCGTCGACCTCGGGAGCTGGCGCCTGACCATCCGCGGGATGGTCGACCGCGAGGTCGTGCTCACGTTCGAGGAGCTCGTCGACCTGCCCCTGATCGAGCGGTACGTGACGATCGCCTGCGTCTCGAACGAGGTGGGCGGCGACCTCGTGGGCAACGCGAAGTGGACCGGCGTGCGCCTGACCGACGTCCTCGGCATGGCGGGCGTTCGGCCAGGCGCCACCCAGGTCGTCCCCCGCTCGGTCGACGGCTGGACGGCCGGGTTCCCCACGGCCTGGGTGACCGAGCAGGAGCGCGACGCGCTCGTGGCGGTGGAGATGAACGACGAGCCGCTGCCCGTCGAGCACGGCTTCCCGGCCCGCCTGATCGTCCCGGGCCTGTACGGCTACGTGTCCGCCACGAAGTGGCTGAGCGACATCGAGCTGACGACGCTCGAGGCCTTCGACGCCTACTGGGTGCCGCGCGGCTGGGCGAAGGAGGCCCCGATCCTCACGCAGAGCCGGATCGACACGCCCCGAGGCACCGGCCGCGTCCTGCCCACGGGCCGCGTCCCGGTCGCCGGCGTCGCCTGGGCACCGGAGCGCGGCATTCGCGCGGTCGAGGTCTCGGTCGACGACGGACCGTGGCAGCCGGCCCGCCTCGGCGCCGCGATCAGCGACCAGACGTGGGTCCAGTGGCGGTTCGACTGGGACGCGACGCCGGGCCCGCACCGGCTGGCCGTGCGCGCGACCGACGGGACGGGCGAGGTGCAGACGGCCTTTCGGACGCCGCCCGCGCCCGACGGCGCCCGTGGGCACCACTCGGTCCAGGTCGTCGTCGGCTAGGCCGGCCCGCGGCGGCCCCGTCGGCGGGTTCGGGCATATAGTCGGGCCTCCCATGACACGACGCGTCTTCCTGTTCGATACCCCGGACCGGTTCGTCGCCGGCACGATCGGCGAGCCCGGCAACCGCACGTTCTTCCTCCAGGCCCGCGACGGGCAGCGGATCGTCTCGGTCTCGCTCGAGAAGATCCAGGTGGCGGCGCTCGCCGAGCGTCTCGACGCGCTGCTCGACGAGCTCGAGCGACGCGGGATCACGGCCGAGGGCCCGGACGGCACGAGCACGCGCGACGCGCTGCCGCTCGACGAGCCGCTCAACGAGGCCTTCCGGGCGACCACGCTGTCGCTCGGTTGGGACGGGTCGAACGATCTCGTGCTCGTCGAAGCCCGGGCCGAGGAGGAGGACGACGAGGACGAGGACGAGGCGGTCGTTGTCGAGACCGGAGACGACGACCCCGATGGTCCCGACCTGCTTCGCGTCCGCATGTCGGCGGCGGCCGCGCGGGGCTTCGTCGAGCGCGCGCTGCGGGTGCTGACGTCCGGACGCCCGCCGTGCCCGCTGTGCGGCGAGCCTCTCGATCCGCAGGGCCACCTCTGCCCGCGCCGCAACGGCCACCTCCTGAACTGACGCCGGTGGACCGCGGGCGTGACTGACCCGGGCGGCGCGGCGGCCGGCCGACAGGTGCTGGACACCGCGACCGCGCTCGATCTCCTCGCCCGCGGCAGGCTCGAGGTGATCGGGCGGCTCATCGCGTCGACGAACAATGCCCTCCTGTGCACGGCCACGCTCCCCTGCCCCGGCGACGAGCCCGACCTCGTGGCTGCGTGCGTGTACAAGCCGGTCGCGGGCGAGCGGCCGCTCGACGACTTCCCGGATGGCACGCTCGCCCGGCGAGAGGTTGCGGCCTTCCTCGTGTCCGACCGGTCCGGCTGGGACATCGTGCCGCCGACCGTGCTGCGCGACGGACCGTTCGGAGAGGGGATGGTCCAGCTGTGGATCGAGGTCGACGAGACGGTGGACCCGATCGCGCTCGTCATCGAGGACGACCCGAGGCTGCGCCGGGTCGCCGTGTTCGACGCGGCGGTCAACAACACCGACCGCAAGGTCGGGCACCTGCTGCCGGTGCCGGGCGGCCACATCTTCGGCGTGGACCACGGCGTGTGCTTCTCGGTCGTGCCGAAGCTGCGGACCGTCCTCTGGGGCTGGCGCGGACAGCCGTTCACCGACGACGAATGCGCGGCGCTCCAGCGGATCCGGGCGGGGCTCGAGGGCGATCTCGGGCGGCAGCTCCAGGAGCTGCTCGAGCCGCGGGAGATCGCGGCGACCGTCCGGCGGATCGACCGGCTGCTCGCGACGAACGCCTTCCCGTACCCGGACCCGCGGCGACCGGCCCTGCCCTGGCCGCCGGTGTGAGGAGCGACGGCGCCGGGCGCGGTGAGAGGAACCCGAAACCGCGCAGCCCGCCGCCGTGCCCCGCCCGCAGCGCTTCGCCCGTGACCCTCCGCCGGAGACGCACCGGAGGATCCACCATGCCCGTCCAGCTCGGCTACGCCCTCTCGTCCGAGGAGCACGCCCCGAACGACCTGGTCGCGAACGCGGCGCGCGCCGAGGAGATCGGCTTCGACTTCCTGATGATCAGCGACCACTACCACCCGTGGATCGATGCCCAGGGCCACAGCCCGTTCGTGTGGGCGGTCCTGGGCGGGATCGCGCACGCGACGCGGCGGATCC
>DASSPX010000126.1:0-12613 GCA_035699445.1 Candidatus Limnocylindrales bacterium
ATCGGCATCATCGCCACGCTGCTCATGCTGCGTCGCCAGCGCATCGAGGCGACGCCGCCGGACAGCCCGTTCGCGGTGTCCACGGAGGGCGAGAAGCGCTGCCCGAGCTGCGGGATGGGCAACCTGTGGACGGACCGCACCTGCATCTCGTGCGGGAAGCGCCTGCCCGGCTGAGGGCTGACCCGCTGACGGGCTGACCGGCTGCGCGCACCCCAGGTCGCACCCGGCTGCGCGCGCCCCAGGTCGCACCCGGCTGGGAGCCCCAGGTCGCACCCGTCTGGGCGTCCCAGGTCGCGAGTCTCGCCGGGACTCACCGGGGCCCCGAGCGAGCGTGGATCGGCACCGGAACCGTCACGTTCGAGGCGATCTCGTGCGGGCAATCCGCCTTGCCGAGTCTCGCCGAGACTCAGGCAGCGGTAGCGGGAAGGATCGTCCGGCTCCGCCCTCGCTGACGACGCCGGGCGACGAGGAGTCCGGCCGGCCCGCCTGACGCGCGTGACCACCACGTTGGCAAATCGTGGCCATCGAGGGCAGCAGGGGGCGCTGCGCGGGCTGCGCGGGCGGCCACCGGCTTGCCGAGGCTCCGGGTCGCGCCTCGCCGATGCCGTCCGCTCCCCGTCCGGGGCCGCGCGGAGGACCCGGGTGGAGCGCCGCCGCGGACCATGCCGGCGGTTTGACCACCTGGCGGTCACGCGGCCAGGCAACGAGCGCCCCCGTTCAGACCGGCCGGCGACGAGCGCCCCCGGTCAGGCGGCCCGGCGGCAGATCCCGCCGGTCACACGACCGGCAGCGCCCTCCCCGGTGGCACCGGCCGGCCCGTCCCGGGCACGACCGCGGACGCCAGCAGCTCGGCGATGTCCTGCGACGAGACCGGCGCTTCGGACCCGACCCCGCGGCCCGCATCCTGGAGCCCGTCGCGGAGCATCACCATGCAGAACGGGCACGCCGTCGCGAGCGTGTCGGCACCGGTCGCGAGCACCTGCTCGGTGCGCGCCTGGTTGATCCGCGTGCCGCGCGTCTCCTCCATCCACATCCGGCCACCGCCCGCCCCGCAGCAGAACGTCTGGCGACCGCGATTGTCCATCTCCCGCAGCTCGAGACCCGGTACCGCGCCGAGCACCTCGCGCGGGGCCGCGATCACGCCGTTGTACCGGGTGAGGTAGCACGAGTCGTGGTACGTGACGGTCCGTTGCGGCAGCCCGTCGTCACCGAGCACGAGCCGCCCGGACGCGACGAGCTCGGACAGGAACTGGGCGTGGTGGCGAACCTTGAACTGCCCACCGAACTGGCCGTACTCGTTGCCGATCGTGTTGAAGCAGTGGGGGCACGCGGTCACGATCGTCCGCTCCGCCATCCCGTACCGGTTCAGCGTCTCGACGTTCCCCTGGGCGAGGATCTGGTAGACGTACTCGTTGCCCATCCGCCGTGCCGGGTCACCGGTGCACGACTCCTCCTGGCCGAGGACCGCGAACGACACGCCGGCCGCGTCGAGGCACGTAGCGACCGCCCGCGCGACGCGCTTGTTCCGCTCGTCGAAGGCCGCCGCGCAGCCGACCCAGTACAGGACCTCGAGCGAGTCCAGCTCGCCCGCCGCGGCCACCGCCGCGACCGTCCGCACCTCGAACGGCAGCCCCTTCGTCCACTCCAGGCGTCCGGTCGGTGGCTGGCCCCACGGATTCGCCTGCTGCTCCATCCCGCGCATCGCCGCGGTGAGCTCCTGCGGGAACCGCGACTCCTCCAGGACGAGGTTCCGGCGCAGGCCGACGATCTTGTCCACGTGCTCGATGAGCACCGGGCACGCCTCGACGCACGCGCCGCACGTGACGCAGTCCCAGACCGCGTCGTACGGGATCGCGGTGTCCACGATCGGGGTCGCCATCGCTTCGCGCGACAGGCCGTCGACGAGGCCGTACGTCTCGCGCACGCTGGGCGAGTTCGGGATGAGCGGCACGCCGTGCTCGGCCTCCACGGCCATGTCCTTGACGCCCATGATGAACGTCTTCGGGTTGAGCGGCTTGCCGGTGTTCCACGCCGGGCACGCCTGCTGGCATCGACCGCACTCGGTGCACGTGAAGCCGTCGAGCATGTCCTTCCACGACAGGTCGGCGAGGGTCTTCACGCCAAACGTCGCGTCCTCGCGCTCGAGGTCCATCGCCGGCAGCTCGCCGCGCGGGCGGAGCTTGCGGAACAGCACGTTCGGGAAGGCGGTGACGATGTGGAGGTGCTTCGAGAACGGCAGGTACACGAGGAAGCCGGAGACGACGAGCATGTGCGCCCACCACGCGACCCCGAACGCCGTCTCGAGCAGCCCCGGATCGAGCGAGCGGAGCGGCCCCGCGACCGCGTTCGACACGAACGCGCCGGGGATGTCCCCGTAGCGGGCGGTCTCGAGGATCTCCGCGAGCAGGAACGTGCCCACCGACGCCCCGATCATCGTCAGGATCACGAGCGCGTCCGTCGTGTACTCGAGCCGCTTCGGCCGGGTCACGAACCGCCGCCAGAACGCCCAGCCGACCGCGCCGAGCGTGAGGATCGCGACCACGTTCTGCATCGCCAGGATGGCGGTCCAGATCGCCCCATCGAACGGGATCGAGAGAACGGTCTCGATCACCCCGCCGGTGACGATGTTCGCGGGCTCCACCGTCAGCAGCACGAAGCCCCAGAAGATGCCCGCATGCATCAGGCCGGCGCGGAGGTCGCGGAACATCCGGGTCTGGACGACCGCGTACTGGACGAGGCCCCGAAGCCGATCGGCCGGGCGCTCGTACGGTGCCGCCGGCTGGCCGACCGCGAACACCCGCAGGTGGCGCGCCATCGCGAGCGCGAAGATCGCGACCGCGCCGTAGAACAGCGGGAAGACGAGCGGGTAGAACGGGACCTCGGCGAACGGCTCGAACAGGGTCACGGCGTCCCCTCCGGCAGGTCGCTCCGTCCGCGGGCGCGGGCGGCGGCGTGGTCGAACGGTCCGGCAAGCGTCTCGAGCGCGTGGGCGAGCAACGGGACGACCACCTCCAGCGACTCGAGTGCGCCCTTCGGCGACCCGGGCAGGTTCACGATCAGCGAGCCCCCGCGCACGCCGACGATGCCGCGTGAGAGCGCGGCGAACGGCGTGGACCGCCGGCCCTCGGCGCGGATCGCCTCGGCGATGCCGGGCACCTCGTAGTCCACGACGGACGCGGTGGCCTGGGGCGTCACGTCGCGCGGCGTGAGCCCGGTGCCGCCGGTGGTGACCACGAGCCGGTGGCGGGCGGCGCCCGCCTCCAGCGCCTCCGCGATCGCCTGGACGTCGTCGGGCACGACTGCGCGTTCAACGGCGAATCCGGCGGCCTCGAGGCGCCGCGCGACCTCCGTTCCGGACGTGTCCGCGCGCTCGCCGGCCGCGCTCCGGTCGCTCGCCGTGAGCACGAGCGCGCTCGCGCCGTCCGGAACCCGCGGCTCGCCGCTCATCCGCGAGGGCGCTTCCCGATCCGCCCGGCGGTGCGCTCGCCGGGTCGCCGTCGCGGCCGGCCGGCCGGCGCCGATCCGGATTCGCGCTGGCGGACCCAGTCGCCGCTCTTGCCGCCGCTCTTCGAGATCAGCCGGACGGCGCGGATCTCGACGTCGCGCTCGACCCCCTTGACCATGTCGTACACGGTCAACGCGCCGATCGAGGCGGCGGTCATGGCCTCCATCTCGACACCGGTCTGGGCCGTGGTCGCCGCCTCCGCCCGAACGCGCAGGACGCCGGCGGCGCGATCCGGCGTGACCGCGACCACGAGATCCGTGAGCGGCAGCGGATGGCACAGCGGGATGAGCTCCGAGGTCCGCTTGCCGCCCATCACGCCGGCGAGCTCCGCGACCGTGAGCACGTCACCCTTCGGGCCGCCGCCGTCGATCACGAGGCTCATCGTCTCGGGCGACACCACGACCTCCGCCTCGGCGACGGCCCGCCGCGCGGTGACCGGCTTCGCCGATACGTCGACCATCCGCGGTCGGCCGCCGCGGTCGACGTGTGTCAGGCGGCGTCGTTCGGTCCGCGGAGCGTCGGGGCGATCCACGCCCGAAGCGTAGCCCGGCGGCGCGGCCCGCCGCTCATCCCTCGAGCCACCGCAGCTCGACCTCGTCACCCGGCACGACGCCCGCGACCGACTCCGGGATGACGGCCAGGGCGTCGGCCGCGACCAGCGCGGAGAGCACGTGGCTCCCCTGTCCGCCGGCGAGCGACACCCGCACCCGGCCGCGCCCGTCGCGCGCGACGCGGCCGTCGGGCTCGCGCTCGGCGATGACGCGGATGAAGGCGCGCCGCCCGGCACTCTTGGACGCTGCCTCGAGCATCACGCCGCGGTCCGCGGGCCGATCGATCACGCGGTGGCCGGCGAGCCGACGCAGCGCCGGCCGCACGAACAGGTCGAACGTCACGAACGACGATACCGGGTTGCCTGGCAGGCCGAACAGGAGCGCCGGTGGCCGGCCCGGGCGCTCCGCGTGGCCGAACGCGAAGGGCTTGCCCGGCTGCACGGCGACCCGCCACAGCTCCATCCGGCCCACTTCGTCGAACGCGAGCTTCACCACGTCGTACGGCCCGACCGACACCCCGCCGGACACGATCACCGCGTCTGCCTCGTCGATGCCGCGACGCAGCCGCGCCCGCACGTCGTCGAGCTCGTCGCGCGCGATCCCCAGGTCGAGGGCCTCGGCACCAGCCGCCCGGACGAGCGACCGGAGCCCGGGCCCATTCGCGTCGGGGATCCCCGCCGAGCCGAGCGGCTCGCCCGGGCTCCGGACCTCGTCGCCGGTGGCGAGCACGGCGACGACCGGCCGGCGGCGGACCCGCACCTCCGTGACCCCCGAGCCGGCCGCAAGGGCGACCACGGCGGGCGTGACGACGCGGCCCGCCTCGGCGATCCGCACCCCGGCCCGGATGTCGCTGCCCACCTCCCGGATCGACCCGCCCGGCGGCACCTCGACGTGGACGAGGCACGCCGCCGGCAGCGGTCCCGCAGCGTCACGGCCCCGCGCGCCCGCCGCGCCCTCCGCGTCGATGGGCGTGGTCTGCTCGACCGGCACGACGGCGTCCGCGCCGTCGGGCACGGGCGCGCCGGTCGCGATCCGCAGCGCCTCGCCGGGACCGACGCGTACCTCGGCCGCGCGTCCCGCGGGCACCTCCCCCACGACCGCCAGCCGCACCGGCGCCTCCTCGCTGGCGCCCGCGGTGTCCGCCGAGCGGATCGCGTACCCGTCCATCGCGGAGTTGTCCCAGGGCGGCAGGGCGACGCCGGCGACGACGTCCTCCGCGAGCACACCGCCGAGGGCCGCCTCCGGCGCCACGGCCCGGGTGTCGTCGAGCGGCGAGAGTCCCGTCAGCACCTGCTCGCGGGCCTCCTCGACGCTCAGCAGCCGGTCGCCCCGAGCCGCGGGCGCGGTCACGCGGCGGACCCCGCCTGGTGCCGCATCCGCTCCCGGATCAGGTTCGTAGCGCTTCGACGCGTGAGCACGCCCTCGAACACGGGCCCGTCCGTGACGGGCAGCCCGTCCAGCCCGGCCCGGCGCAGCGACTCCAGCCCGTCCCACAGCGCGGCGCCCGCGTCGAGGATCGGGACCCGCGAGAGGTCGGCCATCACCTCGTCGGCACGAGTGGTCGCCCAGCGGCGGCGTCCGAGGCGGCGCACCCGGTCGGCGGCGATCACGCCCACGACCCGCTCCCCGTCCACGACCGGAATCGTCGTCGCGCCCGGGTCGTTGCGGGTGCCCGCGAATCGATCGGCGAACGTGTCGAGGGTCAGGTGCGGCGGGACGCGCGGCACGTCCCGCTCCATCGCATCGCGTACGACGACGCCTTCGAGCAGCGTCTCGAGCGCCAGGCGGCGCTCGACCGCACCGGCGCCGGTCGTGACCAGCCAGCCGAGCGACATCACCATCAGTCCCTCGGCCGGGCCGATCGCGAGCGCGAGCGCGGCCCCGGCCGCGATGAGCACCCACCCGGTCACGCGGCCGATGAGGGCACTCGCGCGGGATCCGCGACGCGGGTCGCCCGAGTGAGCCCACGAGACCGCACGCACGAGGCGGCCGCCGTCGAGCGGCATCGCCGGCAGAAGGCTGAGCCCGCCGAGCACGAGGTTGAGGACGCCGACCACGAGGACGCCGCCCGACAGCGCGCCCGCGATCCCGTCGCCATCCAGCATGCCGCTCGACACCACGAGCACTGCCCCGAGTGCGAGCGAGAGCAGCGGACCGGCGAGGCCGATCTCGATCTCCTCGCGCGCGGTTCGCCCCTGGAGGTCGAACGGCGTCGTGCCGCCGAGGAAGCCGATGACGAGCGTCGTGACGGCGAGGCCGTGGCTCCGGGCCACGAGGGCATGGGCGAGCTCATGCGCGATCACGGTGGCAAGGAACGCGAAGGCCGTGGCGCCGCCGATCATCCACTCGATCGGGGGCGCGAGCGCGTCCGAGGCGGCGGCAGCGGCCTGCGCGCCAAGGACGGTCACGATCGCCAGCAGGAACACCCATGTGAGCGAGACCCGGATCTCGAGCCCGGCGATCCGGGCAATCGGCAGCCCGTCCATGGTCACGACGCCGGGCGGGGGGTCGCGTCGCGCTCCGGATCGGGCCCGCTCGGGGCGGGGTCGGTCCCTGGTTCGCCGGGTGTCGGCCCGGGCGTTGGCTCGGCGGGCGCCGATTCCGGCGCAGGCTCCGCTCCCGGCGCGGGCGCGGATTCCGCGGCGGGTGCCTCGGACGCCACCTCGACGGGCGACCCGGGCTCGGTGGGAACCGTGAGGACCTCCGTCGCATCGTCCCCCGCTGCCGCTGCCGCTGCCGCCGGCGCCGGCTCCGGCGCGCGCCGAACCCACCGGGGCGACGCCGACGCCGCCGCGACGCGCGCCTCGATCGCCTTCGCACGGTTTCCGGCCCACGACGACACGAACGCCCCGAGCAGGACGAGCAGCGCCCCGAGCGCGATCGTGGTCTCGATCCAGAACTGGTTCGGGAACAGCTGGACGAGACGCTCGGATTCCGGGTCGAAGGTGTACGAGCCGGGCGGGAAGAAGATCCGGTGGAACGCCTCGAACGCCGCGTCGAAGAACACGAGCCCGATGAGGCCGCCGGTGAGCACGACGACCGCGAGCCCGGCACCGCCCCGGCCGACGCGCCGCCAGAACGCCGGCGATCGGCGACCGAAGAGGAGCGCGACGAGGACCACGGCCGCGGCCACGGCAACCACCGCGTACAGCGCCTGGAACACGCGTCGAACGTCCTGCATGTGCCCGCGCTCGCGCTCGATCAGGACCGGCTCGCCGGCGACCTCGACGTCGAACTCCGGGGGCCCGAACACGAGATCGGCGAGGATCGCGCCGGTCGCGGCACGCAACTCCTCGGGGCCATAGCCGGTCAGCACGCCCGCCTCGGCGCGGTCCTGGCCCAGGGACACCCAGATCGGGTTGAGGAGGAGGCCGACCGCGACGCCGACGATCACGAGGGCCGTCGCGGGCCCGATCACCAGCGCCGCGAGCGCGCCGCGAAGACGTCGCATCGTGGCGGGATGGTAGCCGGATGCCTGCAGAAAGCCGGATTGCGGGTCCGGCGCCTACTCGTCCTCGAGCGTTCTCGCCTGGTCCCACCAACCCTCGATCGTGAGGTCGGCGGGCGCGGGCCGGTTCAGCTCGGTGGCCGCCCGAACGATTCGGGCACGAAAGTCCTCGAGGCTCAGCGCGAGGATGTCACGCAGCCCCTCGATGCCGGCCTGGACGAACAGCTGGTGCTCGTCGGCCCCGAAGGCCGCGAGGTTGAGCATGAGCGCCTCGTCCCGCCAACGGGCGACGTCGTTGAGCGATGCGTCCACGTGGTCGGCGAGGTACTGCCGCCGCGTGGGCGTCTCCGACACCTCGAGCAGGATGCCCGTGGTGAAGACCCCCTGGGCCTCGAGTCGGGCGAGGTGGACGGGCTCGATGCGGCTCAGCTCGGTGATCGGGGGCACAGTCTCTCCGGTCGAGGTGATGACGGCGTCGCGGCCGTGATGATAGGTCCGCGGGGGCGCGCCGGGTCCGCGCCGCGATCCAGCGTGCTACCCCACACCCGGTTCGCTACGCTGGAGCGGTGATCGTCCGGATCCTGACCGCCCGCGTGGCGGAGCGGAATGCCCCGGAATTCGAGGAACTCCTGCGCCGCCAGCTTCCGCGCATGCGCGAGCACGACGGTCTCGTCTATCTCAAGCTCGCCCGCCAGGTGCACCCGGGCTATGAGGACGTGCTCCTGTTCGAGGAGTGGCGCGACGCCGCCGCGCTCTACGGCTGGGCCGGTGAGGTGCTCGAGCGGCCGCGGCTCCTGCCGGGCGCCGAGGAGCTCGCCGAGGACGTGCGGGTCACGCACTACGAGGCGCTCGACCTCGACCCGGACGCGATGATCGCGGTCGCCGCCACCGAGGACGCCGGGTCCGCCTGAGCCCCGCGGCCCGCGGCGGCGCTGCGACGGCGGTGAACCTGGCCAATTCGATGCCGTGTTGAGTGCTCGCCGCCGTGGGGACCCTCCGAGGTGGCCATGCACCCGCCGCCGCATGGGTTTGGCCACGTCCGCACGCTCAGGGGCTTGAGGCGAGGGCGGCGAACACTCACCGCCAAGGCAGTGTGGCCAGGTGCGCGCGGATGACGGGGCGGCGTCCTACCGCTCGAGGGGCCTCGGCTCCAGCGGCACATCCCAGTGCGCCTCGAGCAGCTCGAACCGGCGCTGCTCCTCCTGTCGGTAGCGGTCCTGGTCCGGGAACAGCCGGCGCGCGATCTCCGCGTCGCTGTGCTCCTCCATCGCCGCCCAGTCGCGGTAGGTGATCGACACGAGCACGTCCCAGTCGGCGCGACCGTCCCCGTGGAAGCGCGGCGTCGACATCCGGACGTCGAGCAGCCGCCCGGCGTCGAGCTGGGCACGGAGGACCGGCCAGTGGTTGCGCCGGAAGAGCGAGACGAACTCGTCGTGGGCGCCCCAGCGCGTCCTGTAGAAGTAGAGGACCTCGACGGGACCGGCCATCGGCACCTCCGGTGTGTGCTGAGCGCGCGTCTCCGGATCGTAGCCCGCCCCGCTGGACGGCCGTTCACCCGGGACTGGCAGCCGCCTCCCGCAGGAGCGCCCACGCCCGCGCGACATGCCGCTCCTCCGTGCGCAGGTTTCCCACCGAGAGCCGGATCGTGAACCGGCCACCAAGCCGCGTGTGGGACAGGAACACCTCGCCGGTCGCGTTGACCGCCCTCATCAGCCGTTCGTTGAGCGCGTCGACCGCCTCCTCGGCGAGCCCGGCAGGTCGGTAGCGAAAGCACACCGTGGAGAAGGGCACCGGGGCCAGTCGCTCCCAGCCCGACTCGTCATCGACCCACCCCGCGAACTGCTGCGCCAGCTCGATGTGGCGCTCGATCCGGCGCCGGAGGCCGGAGAGGCCGAACCAGCGCAGCTGGATCCACAGCTTGAGCGCCCGCATTCGCCGGCCGAGCTGCGGCTGGTACTCGTTGTAGTCGCGAACCGGCTGCGTGCGGTCGAGCGTGCGCAGGTACTCCGGCCGGAGGCTGAACGCGGCCTGGAGCAGCTCCGGCCGGCGGGTGAGCAGCAGCGACGCGTCGAGCGGCGTGAACAGCCACTTGTGCGGGTTGACGACGATGGAGTCGGCGCGCTCCCAGCCCCGGAACGCCGCGCGGCGCGACTCGATGAGGGCGACCCAGCCGGCGTACGCGGCATCGACGTGAAGCCACAGTCCCTCGCGCTCGGCGATGTCGGCGATCGCCGCAACCGGGTCGATCGCCGTCGAGCTCGTCGTGCCGACCGTGGCCACGATCGCCACCGGGTGGTTGCCCGCCGCGCGGTCCGTCTCGATCGCATGCTCGAGCCCGGCGACGTCGAGCGCGTACGCACCGTCGGTGGGGATGCGGACGAGAGCCGCCCGGCCGAGTCCCAGCGTCATGCACGCCTTCTCGACCGAGCTGTGCGCCTCCGCGCTCGCGTAGACGCGAGCGGGCGGCAGGCCACGGCCCGTCAGCCCCGCGGCGGCGGCGTCGAGACCCGAGCGCTCGCGGGCCGCCGCGAGTGCGATGAGCGTCGAGGTCGAGGCGGTGTCGGTGAGCAGGCCGTCGAACGGATCCGGCAGCCCGAGCGCCTGCCGGAGCCAGTCCACGACGACGGTCTCGAGCTCGGTCCCGATGGGCGAGGTCCGCCACAGCATCGGGTTCTGTCCGAGGCCGGCGGTGAGGAACTCGCCCAGCAGTCCCGGCCCGGACGCCGTCGTCGCGAAGTACGCGAGGAAGCCCGGATGCTGCCAGTGGGTCGCATTCGGGACGACCAGGTCGTCAACATCCGCGAGGATCGATCCCAGCGGCTGCGGCTCCTCGGGCGGCGCAGCGGGCAGCCGGGGCACGATCGAGCCCGGCTCGACGGCCGGCAGCACGGGGCGAACCTCGACGCCCGCGAGGTAGTCGGCGATCGTGTCAACCACCAGGTGCGCGGCGACCCGGAACGCCTCCGGATCCATGTCGGTCAGGCCGGTCGCCTGTTCCGGGTCCAGCCCGCGCTCATCGCTCACCCCGGGAGTCCAGGGACCGCCGGGCCACGGCAGCCCGGCGCCCGATCCGCAGGGGATGGGCGGCACGACCGCACACGGTGGGGACAACCGTGATGACGAGGCGGGACGCAGTGGCGACTTGTCCACTGCCTGCAACGTCCCCGCAACCTCCGGCCCATTCCGGGGGACGGCACTGCAAGCCTGTGGACGGGATAGGGCATCCGCCGGAGTGGCTGCCGGGCGAAGCCCGCCACTAGCGTGCCGCCACGGCCGCCGGTCCTGACCCCCCCAGAAGAACCGGCGGCCGGCTCCGTCCGCCGCCGCGAACGATCCTGCGCGCGGGCCGCCGGCCCGCTCATCCCGGGGCGGCCGGCGTCACGCCGTCCGACGAGCTCAGCCAGCCCTGGCGCGTCGCGAGCGCGACCAGCTGCGTGCGATTGTTGACTCCGTAGCGGTCGAACAGCCGCCGGAGCGTGCCCTCGACGGACTTCACCCGCAGGCCGAGCCCGTCGGCGATCTCGTCGTTCGTCGCGCCGTCCGCCACGAGCCGGATCGCAAACAGCTCGCGTGCCGTGGGCGGCGTCGCGGCCGCACGGGCGCTGTCGAGGACACGCTGAGGAAAGGCGTGCTTGCCGGCGGCGGCGCGCCGGATCGCGTGCTGGATTTCCGCGATCGGCGCCGTCTTCGAGACGTAGCCGCGCGCCCCGTACTCGATGGCCTGTGCGTGGTATGCGGGAAATTCGAATGCGGTGTACATCACGAACGCGACGTCGGCCCCGAATGCACGGAGCAGCTCGAAGCCCCGGTCGCGTCCGCCGAGCATGACGTCGCACAGGACGACGTCGGGCGGGTCCGTCAGCAGCTGCGCCTCGGCGCACTCCTTGTCGCGGCACACCACGTCGACCTGGAGGTCGTCCGCCGACGCGAGCAGCGCAGCCAGCGCGTCCGCGATTGCCGCGTGATCCTCGACGATGAGCATCCGGATCATGCCGCTCTCCGTGTCCCGGCTCGACGGGATACTGCCGGCAGCTCCACGCGGGCGACCGTTCCACCACCGGACCGGTCCTCGACAGCGATCGTGCCGCCATGGGCAGCCACGATCTCGCGCGCGAGGTACAGCCCAAGACCGAGACCGGCGGTCGATCCGGAGCCGTCCACGATGAACGGCTCGAACAGGTGGCTTCGCACGGACCCGGGCAGGCCGCGTCCACGGTCACGGATCTCGACGACCACGTGCTTCGATTCGGTGCGTCGGGCGGCCATCTCGACCTCCGTCGGGCCGGCATGGACGACCGCGTTCAGGAGGAGGTTCATCAGCGCCTGGCGAAGCTGGAGCGCGTCGCCGGACACACGGATCCGAGCCTCCGCTTCCACGCGCACCTCCGCCTCGGGATGCAGCGTCTCGATCGCGGCCGCCACGTCCCGGATCAGCTGCGTGAGATCCACCGCCTCGTGGCGAATCGACAGCCGGCCCTGCTGGATGAGCCCGACATCGAACAGCCGCGTGACGAGGTCCCCCAGCAGGCGCGTCTCGGCCACCGCCTGTTCGAGCCGGTGGAGAGCCCCTGCGGGGGCCGTCTCGAGCTCCCGCTCGAGCAGCTGGAGGAAGCCGTGCAGGGCCGCGACCGGCGTTCGCAGCTCGTGTCCCGCCGCAGCGATGAACCGCTCCTGGAGCGCGCGCAGGCTGCGATCCGTGATGTCGCGGATCACGACCACGCTTGCCCAGTCGGCCTGCGCCTCGCCCCGGTTCGTCGCCTCGAACCAGCGCCGCTCGCCGTCTCGCCGAACCGAGAATCGCATCGTGAACGCCTCGCCTCGGGCCGCGCGCGCCTGCGGCCACTCCTCGGCCGGGAGGACGCGGCCGGCATCGTCCTCGGGTGTCCAGGCGGCCGTGGGTCCGCCGAACAGGGTGTCGTAGGCACGGTTCGTCATCACGATCGCGCCGCTCGGGTCCACGACCATCAGGGCGTCGGTCATCGCGTCCAGGATGAGCGACAGCTTTCCACGCTCGAGCTCGGCGCGGCCGCGCTGCTCCTGGAGCGTCGCCGCCACTTCCTCGAGCTCAGCGGAGCGAGCCTCGAGGTCGTCGTTCGTCGTGTTCAGCTC
>DASSPX010000127.1:0-48797 GCA_035699445.1 Candidatus Limnocylindrales bacterium
GCGACTGAAAATCGCGGTGTCGCCAGTTCGAATCTGGCTCTCGGCACCACGCATCGGGCGGAAGTGGCTCAGTTGGTAGAGCATCACCTTGCCAAGGTGAGGGTCGCGGGTTCGAGTCCCGTCTTCCGCTCCACTCCTTCCTCGTAACGGAGCGATGCCCCCGCCGCTGCCCCTTCGTCTAGTGGTAGGACAGCGGACTTTGGATCCGAGAACCGAGGTTCGAATCCTCGAGGGGCAGCCACCTCCGGGTCCCCGAGACAACACCGTCGGGCGACGCGCGCCCGCGGGGCGACGTGGCGAAGAGGCCTAACGCGGCGGTCTGCAAAACCGCTATTCACCGGTTCGAATCCGGTCGTCGCCTCCACTCATCCTGGGCTGTCGGCGACCTCCAGATCGCTTCAGTGGCCGAGGCCCCCGTGCGAGGGTCGGGACCGCGTCTGGAGGAATCGATCCGGCGGCACGAAGAACGGGCTCTCGACCGCCGTCCCGGACATGTACACGACCGGGTGCACCGCCAGCAGGTCGACGAGCGTCCGGGCGGACAGCAGCGGCATGGGGTACACGCAGATGGCCGGCGACCACATATCCGCGAGGACCTTGTTGACGCGCGCCTCGTACTCGATGACGTCGCTGATCTCGGGTCGGTCTGGCGACGTCCAGCCCATGTGACCGATGAAGCGCGTTCGTGGCCACCCTGCAGCCCGGCTCGTCCGCTGCATCTCCTCGACCGCTTCGAGGGTGCGCGTGATGTCGAATCGCCCGCCCCGCAGATGCGCGTCGTTCCAGTCGCGCACCTGAAGCTGACCCGACGATTCAGTGCGTTCGAGGAGATCCGCACCGAACCACCCCCGTACCTCCGGCGCACGATCCGGGGCGTACACGACGTTGACCTGGTCGCCCTCAGAGAGGCCCTCCGCGATGAACGGAGCGACGACCGACGCCTCGTCCTCCGGGTCGTCGACGAGCGCGCACGCGTGGGGATACACCGTGAGGGGGACGCCGGCGAGGGTTGCAGGGGTCGCGAACGCCATGAAGCCTCCTTGGCGCGATCGTACCCGGGGTATGCGAGGCTTGACCAGTTCCACCGACCGGCCCGACCGCGTCGGCGCGCTGAAGCGCCTGCCTGAGCGTGCTCCAGGACAGCGACCGGCGGGTACGATTCCCTTGGCGCCGAGGTGGCGGAACCGGCAGACGCGGCGGTCTTAAACACCGCTGGGGGCAACCCCGTGCGAGTTCGAACCTCGCCCTCGGTACCAGGCGTTTCACGGACGAAAAAGGCCCCGACCACGGCATCGCTGCCGGCCGGGGCCACTGCCCGTCGGCCCGACTCATCGGCCCGCCGGCGCTCTACTCGCCGGCGGAGCTCCTAACGTTTCCGCTCCCAGCCGATGAACGCCGTTGACCGGGAGACCCCCCGCGCTTCCTTGGTGGCGACACGCGGCTTCAGGCGGGCTGCAGCTGGGACAAGCGGACCACGTGGTCAAGGTGAAGGGCGCCCGCCGCAGCGTCGTGCAGCTGCAGGCGGATGACAGGGTCCTCGTCCCACTCGATGACGACCGATCCGAACTTCCGGTCGGTGTTCAGGATCGGACCGATCCGCGAGGGGTTCGGCAGCTCTTCGGCCTCCTGTTGGTCCAATCCCGACGCCGTCAGGTCATAGGTCGGATAGCCAAAGGCGGCGGCATCGTTCGGGTGGCGGCTCAACTCGGCATGGTGCATATCGCCCGACACGAGGATGACGCCCGGGACGTCGAGCTCGCGGATGAGCTCGTACAACCGCTCGCGCTCGGCCGGCATGTCGCCCCAGCTCTCCCATTGGGAGTAGTCATTCACAACCTGAATCCCGCTTCCGATGATCCGAATCGTTGCCGGCTCCTGAAGGCGCTCACGGAGCCAGAGCCACTGCTCAGCTCCGAGGATCGTTCGGTCCGACTCGTCCCCGTAGGGATCGCGGTTGTAGCGATTGTCGAGCAGGATGATCTGGACCGATTGATGTCCGAACCCATACGTTTGCGAGGAGTACACGCCGGGCTGGTGGGCCCGCGCGTCGGCTGCCCCGTCGCCCCAGAAATCGAGGAACTCGCGTCGAGCGGCGTCCTTGAACACCCACTCTGCCCCAGCGTCGTTTCGCCCGTAGTCGTGGTCGTCCCAGGTGGCCATGACTTCGGCGTCCCGGGCGATCGCGCGAAAACGCTCGTTCTCGCCGAGCTGCCTGTACAGACCCCGCATCCCTTGTATGTCGCCGAGAACCGCCATCCGGTCGGCATACACGTTGTCCCCCAGCCACACCATGACATCGGGTTCGAGGGCGGCAACGTCCTCGAGAGCCTCGCCCCCTTGCGGATCGAGAAGGCAGGCGGCCAGCGCGACCGTCAGCGTGGGTGCGACATCAGGTGATCCCGTCGGCAGATCCGTCGCCGTGGACGGGGGTGTCGCAGAGCACGCCCCGAGCACGATGGACACGGCGAGGAGGGACCGCATTCTCCAACCCTACCGGAGGCTCGTCGCTCGCTGTCGGGGCCCGGCCCGGCCTCGTGCCCGCGGCGGTCGACGCTCCGTCGAAGGGAGGACATCCTCGAAGGCACCCGGCTCGGGCGTAACCGGGGAGTGAGCGGCCATTCACATACTGTCCACGCCCCGCCTCAGGTCCCGGTGTCGCGATCCCGCTCCTCGGAGCGGCCAGCTGCGCCGGGCCGACCGGGGCCACGACCCTCGTACCCGTCGCCTAGCCAGTGTGTAGCCGTACTGGTCGGATACGCGCGGACGGGACCGGGCGAAACGGGACGCCGCAGCCGCCAATCACGCACGAAACGGTGCCAACGGGACACCCGCGGACGCTCGTCGTGTGCGCGGTCGACGAGCGCCATTCCGGCTGAGACCGGCGCCCTTCCAGTGTCGACGTCAGTCGGGGACCGAGACCAGCTGGATCAGGTTGCCGCACGTGTCGTCCAGCACCGCCGTCGTCACCGGTCCCATCGGCGTCGGCGGCTGCGTGAACACCACGCCTTTCGCGCGCAGTCGCTCGTACTCCGAGTCGACGTCCGCCACGGCGAAGCTGGCGTACGGGATCCCGTCGGCGACGAGCGCATCCTTGAACGGCCTGGCCGCCGGGTGCGCATCCGGTTCGAGCAGGAGCTCGGGCCCATCGCGCTGCTCGGGCGACACGACCGTCAGCCAGCGTGGCCCGCCCATGTCGACGTCCTGCTTCACCACGAACCCGAGCACGTCGGTGTAGAACGCGTGGGCCTTCGCCTGGTCGTCGACGAGCACGCTCGTCAGGTGGATCCGCATCACTGCTCCTCGCGTTGCGGTGCCGTCCAGCGGGCCGTGAGGTTCCGCAGCGGCTCCGGATCGATGTGATGGAACGTGTAGCGACCTTCCCGGCGCGTCCGGACGAGGCCGGCCGACTCGAGCAGCTCGAGGTGCTGGGAGATCGCCTGGCGCGTGGACGCGTGACCGTGCTTCATCGCGAGCCTGCCGCACAGCTCGAACAGCGTCTGGCCGTCGCGATCGGTCAGCTCGTCGAGGATGTGCCGCCGCGTCGGATCGGCGAGTGCCTTGAAGATGTCGCCCACGAGCGGAACGATAGGCAAGTAGTTACTTGCATGTCAAACTCCATGCGGCAAGCCCGGTTCGATGCCGCATGCCACATTGGATAGGCGTCCTGCAAGCCGGTTCGGTCATGCTGCGCGGGCCATGCCGATCCGGGGGCAGGGGATTTCTGGCTTGGACGAGCTACCTACTTCGTTCGCGACCTGGGTGCGCGCCGGCATGCAGGCGCGTGGCATTTCGGGTCGCCAGCTCGCGGCCCGCTCCGGCGTCGACCACTCGACGATCTCCCGGCTGCTGAACTCCGGGCGCAACCCGAGCTATGCGACGGCACGCAAGCTCGCCCGGGCGCTCGAAAGCAATCCGGCCAGCCCGACCGGTGTGGAGGCCGCCCTGCGCCGTGACCCCGCGCTCACCGAGCCGGACGTCGCCTACCTCCTGTCGGAGTACCGCCGCGTGCGCATGCGGCGTCTTCGCCGCTCGGCCGTGGGTCTTCGCCAGGTCTGAGCCCGCCTCGACGGCGGTCCTCACCCCGGGCCTGCGGAGCGGGCGCGTACCTGGCGCGGAGGCGGTGGTGCGCGACCAGGGCACTTGCTCCAGGTGTGCGGAGGTCTCGGGGCTGTTGCCGTCAGCCTCCCTGGCCCTGTCCCTGCTGTTGCCGGACGCCACCCATGACGCCGCCGACCCGCCCCTCGCGAATGTTGTCCGTGCCCACCGGCTCGCCCGTTCCGCCACGATCCCGCGGCGCGGCGGTCACGTTGGAATCCTGATCGCGCTCGGGAGCGGGATCAGGGTCCTCGAGGGAAGGGACCGCCCCCGGCTCGGCGGGAATCAGCGTGTCGTGGTCATCGAGCGGTGTCATGCACACGAATGAAGCGCGACCACTGCGCGCGACGGCGACGGCATGACAGCCGCGGCCATCACGGGCGCATCACGATCCGCGGTCTACGTTCTCCGCAGCAGCCCGAACCCGCGGCTGCGCCGCTCCGCGGCCGGCGCCTTCGGTGCCTCGGCCTCGCTGCCGAACACGGTGGTTGCGAGGCGCTGCAGCCGTTCCGCGGGGGCGGAACGCGGGGCCCCGACCACGATCGGCACACCCTCGTTCACGGCCTTGAGGTACAGGAACGGGTCGTATGGGAGCTCGGCACTGATCTTCGTCCCGAGCGCGCTCTCGACGTCGCGCAGCCGGAGGACCTCGCGGGCGAACATCGTGTTGAGGACGAACAGCGTCTTCGCCCCGATCGACCCCGTCTCGTTCAGGTAGTCGAGGAGCGAGTGCACCGCGCGGAGGGCGGCCATCTCCGGGTGGACGGGCAGCACGACGGTGTCGGCGCGCTCGAGCGCCGTCATCGTTCGCTCGTCCAGAACCGATCCGGCGTCGATCACCACCGTGTCGTACGTGTCCAGGATGATCCCGAGGATCGCGGCCACGTGATCGGCGCTCACGGCGTCGGCGAACTCCGGCGCCGGCGGGGCGGCGAGCAGGTGGAGGCCGCTGTCGTGGCGCGTGGCGTACGTGCGCAGCAGCTCCGCCTCGCGCAGCGCCGCCTCGTCGCGAACCGCCTCGACAAGGGACTGCCGGACCTCGACGTTCAGGTGGGTGGCCGCCTGGCCGAACTGGAGGTCGAGGTCGAGGAGGCAGACACGGTCTGGCTTCGAGGTCGCGCGGGCCATCGCGAGGTTGACCGCGATCGTGGTCGTTCCCACGCCGCCCTTCGGGCTGAACACCGCCACGATCCGGCCCTTGCCGGTGGCGGTCAGGACGGGCGACACGACCGGCGACAGGCCCTTCGTGCGCTGGAAGCGCAGGAGCAGGGCCTCCACGCGGGCCTCGAGCTCGCGCTCGTCGAACGGCTTCGCCATCACGTCGTCCGCGCCCGCCTCGAGGAATCGGATTCGCTCCTCGACGTCATCGGTCTGGCTGATGCACAGGACCGGAATCGCGGCGAGATCCTGGCTGCTCCGGATCTCGCGGCAGACGTCGATCGCGCTTCGCGGTCCGGTCACGCGGTCGACGATCACGAGGGCGTGGTCGGCCGCCTGCCGAATGGCCTCGTCCGGCTCGACGACGGTCGTCACCTCGTGGCCGATCTTGACCAGCGTCGCGGCGATGAGGTTCGCGGACGACGTCTCGGAATCGAGCAGGAGCAGGGAGCTGCTTGGCACGGAGTACCCCGGTAGGCTCGCGTGAGGTGACGGGCGAGAGGATACATCGGCCCCTCCGGGACCCCGCGAACCGGGGATGCCAAGATCGCGTGCTATCCTCCGCGGGTCCTTTCGGCTCCGTACCGGCGTGTCCGTCAGCGGGGCGTTTCCCAGAGGAAGGGGTACTTCACCTTGCGTCGTTATGAGCTCATGCTCGTGCTCCGGCCCGATGCGCCGGACGAGCGCGTGTCCGCGGTCATCGACCGCACGACCCGGCAGGTCGTGAGCGCGGGCGGCCAGATCATCAAGGTCGCCCCGTGGGGCCGCCGCCGCCTCGCGTACCCGATCGACCGGTACCGCGAAGGCTCCTACCACATCCTCCTGTTCGAGGCGCCGGCGGACGTCGTCGCCGAGCTGGAGCGCGGCCTGCTCATCACCGAGGAGGTCCTGCGCCATCTCGTCGTCCGCAGCGAGCGCCCGGTAAAGCCGGCGCGCCGCGACGGCACGGCCGCCGCCTCCTCCGATGTGGACGAGGACCTGCCGCCGGCGGACGACGAGGAAGAGGAGCCCGAGGGCGAGCGGATCGACGAGTCCGAGTCCGAGGCCGCTCCCGCCGCGATCGACTGACGAGGAGTCGGCACCATGGCCTTCTCGAAGGTGATGATCATCGGCAACCTCGGGCGTGATCCCGAGATGCGCTATACGCCCAATGGGCGGCCGGTGACGGAGTTCAGCGTCGCGGTGACCCACAGCAGCCGCGACCAGCAGACCGGCGAGTGGGCCGACGAGTCGACCGACTGGTTCCGGGTGACGGTCTGGGGCGACCGCGCGGAGCGCGCCGCCGAGCAGTTCCGCAAGGGCAACCGCGTGTTCGTCGAGGGCCGCTTCCGGACCCGCGAGTTCGAGCGCAAGGACGGGACGAAGGGCATCTCGCTCGAGATCACTGCCGACAACGTCATCCCGTTCGAGCGGCGAAACCGCGACGACGAGGGCGGCGGTGAGGGGCGCTTCAACGCCCCATCCGGTGGCTACGCGGCCACGCCGAGCGTGTCCCCGGTCCGCCCCGGCGGCGGTGGCCGCCCGCCCGCGGACGACGACCTCGACGATCTGCCCTTCTGACCGACCGCACCTGAGCGACGGCGGCCCGGCCGCCGAGGAGACGAGATCCCATGCCCCCCAAGTCCCGCAAGCGAGACGACTACTACCGCGACCGCCGGCGCCGGAAGGTGTGCGCCTTCTGCGCCGACAAGACGGTGTCGATCGACTACAAGGAGGTCAACCGCCTCCGCCGGTACCTGTCCGAACGCGCAAAGATCGAGCCGCGCCGCAAGACGGGCACGTGTGCCGGCCACCAGCGCCAGCTCGCCGTCGCGCTCAAGCGCGCGCGGCACGTGGCGCTCCTCCCGTACGCGCCCCAGCACCTGCGCCCCTGAGCCCTCGCGCTGATGGCCCGCAGCCGCGTCGCCGCAGCGCTCGGTTGGGGAGGGGTGGGCGCACCTTGAGGCTGCCAGGCCGCGGAATCCCGGCCGCGTGATCACCGGCCTGCTCCTGCTCGTGAGCGGGGCGTTCGCGGGCGCGTTCGGCGCGCTGCTCGGCCTGGGTGGCGGCGTCCTGCTCGTGCCGCTGCTCACCCTCGGCTTCGAGCGCCCGCTGCGGGAGTCGGTGGCGGTCGCGCTCGTGTGCGTGATCGTGACCTCGAGCGCCGCGTCGGGCGCGCACCTCCAGCGCCGGACAGCGAACCTGCGCCTGGGCCTGCTGCTCGCGCTGTTCACCGCGCTCGGCTCGCTCGTCGGCGGCCTCGTGTCGTTCCTCGTTCCGGAGCGGCTGCTCGCGGGGCTGTTCGCGCTGCTCCTCGTGTACGTGTGCGTCACGATGGCGCGGGGCTTCCTGCCCCGCGGCAGGGGATCCGCGACGGCGGGCGTCGGGGGAGGCGAGCCGCCGCCCGGTGCAGGGTGGTCCGCCGGATCGCTGGTCGCCCTGCTCTCGACGCCGGACTACCGGGTCCGGCGGGTTGGTCCCGCGAGCGGCGCGTCCGTGGGCTCGGGGCTGCTGTCCGCGCTGCTCGGCGTCGGCGGTGGGGTGATCAACGTGCCCACGATGCACGTCCTCATGGGCGTGCCCCTGCGGGTGGCGACGGCGACGAGCAACCTCGTCGTCGGGGTGACGGCAATCGCGTCCGCGATCATCTACCTCGTCAACGGGGCGATCGATCCCTACGTCGCGGGACCGACGGCGCTGGGGGTGTTCGCCGGCGCCACGGTCGGTGCCCGAAACGCCCATCGCGTTGACGTGCGGGTGCTGCGCGGGCTGTTCGTGGTCGTCCTGGGCTGGACGGCGCTCCAGATGGCGCGCCGGGCGATCGGCGCATGAGCGCGCCCGCCGATCCCGGGACCGCGGTCGCGCCCGTGACCCCCGCCGAGGCGGCCGCCATCGAGCACGACATCCGCCGGGTGCTCGCCGTCGGGACGTGGCTGGGGATCGCGCTCCTTGCGACGGGCGTCGCGCTCATGCTCGTCAACGGCATCAGCCCTCATCAGGCCTTCACGCCGTTCGACCTCGGCCGGGTCCTGCCGGACCTGCTCGCGGGTCGCGCCGAGGGCTTCCTCTGGGCGGGCATCGTCGTGTTCATCGCCACCCCGATCGCCCGCGTGCTCGGCGAGCTGGTCCTCTACGTCCGGGGGCGGGAATGGACGATGACGCTGGTTGCGCTCGCCATCCTGGGCGTGGTCGCCTTGTCCCTGCTCATCGCGCTGCTCGTGGAGGTCTGAGGTTGGAGCTCGTGGTCCTGGCCGTGGCGCTGCTCGTGATCCTGCTCGGAGCCGAGCTGTTCACCAACGGCATCGAGTGGTTCGGGCGCAAGCTCCAGCTCGCCGAGGGAGCGGTTGGATCGGTGCTGGCCGCCGTCGGCACGGCGCTCCCGGAGACGATGATCCCGCTCATCGCGATCGGCTTCGGCGGCCAGGGCGAGACCACGGATGCCGTCGGGGTGGGCGCGATCCTGGGCGCACCGTTCATGCTCTCGACGCTCGCGATGTTCGTGACCGGCGTGGGCGTGGTCGTCTATCGCCGCCGACGGGCGACCGGCCTGACGATGCCAGTCGACACGAAGGTGCTCGCCCACGACATGCGCTACTTCGTCATCGCGTACGCGATCGCGATCGGGGCGGCGTTCCTGCCCGTCACGGACCCGCCGGTCGGCAAGTGGATCGCGGCCGTGGTCCTCGTGGGCATCTATGCGTGGTACGTGCGCCAGCACTTCCAGGCCGAGCACGAGGCGGACGAGGCGGACGAGCTCGCCCCGCTCCGCTTCCGGCACCTTGACCGTCGGGGCGCCCTCACCGATCCGGCCGGCCCGCGCCTGCGGGTGGTGAACCTCCAGGTGCTCGCGGCGCTCGGCTGCATCATCGCCGGCGCGTACGTGTTCGTCGGCGCGGTCACGGACCTCTCGACGCGGCTCGGGATCGATGAGGCGCTGCTCGCCCTGGTCATCGCTCCGATCGCGACCGAGCTGCCGGAGAAGTTCAACTCGATCATCTGGATCCGCCAGAACAAGGACACGCTGTCGATGGGCAACATCACCGGGGCGATGGTGTTCCAGTCGGCGATCCCGACCGTCGTCGCCCTTGTGCTCGCGCCCACCGCGTGGGCGGTGACGGGCGATTCGCTCGTTGCGTTCACGTCGGCGGGCATCGCGTTCGCGGCGTCCGCCGCGATCTTCCTGCCGATGGCGCGCCGCGGCACGCTCACGGGCCGGCACCTGCTCGTGGGTGGCGTGTTCTATCTCGCGTACCTGGCGCTCGTGGGCCTCGCGGTGGCGGGCGTGATCGGTCCGCAGAGCGGCCACTGAGACGGGGGCGTCGACCGATCCGCCCGGGACGCCGAGGCGCTGGAGGGGCCGGACGTGCCGGACGTGCCAGGGGCCGATGCTAGACTCGGCGCACGTCTCGCCCACCCCGCGCGGCCGTCCGGCGCGCCTGTCCGAGCGGAGCCCTCGATGCTGACCCACAAGCCGTCCGATCATCGCGCCGCCACGACGCCGGCGCCCGCGAGCGCCGCCAACCCGCTCGACGACGTCGTCGCGTACTTCGAGGGCGCGTACGTCCCGCTGCGCGACGCGAACGTCAACATCATGACCCACGCGTTCATGTACGGGACGGCGACGTTCGAGGGCATCCGGGCGTACTGGAACGCGAAGCAGGAGCGGCTGTACGGCCTGTTCGTCCGGGAGCACGTCGAGCGGATCCGGAACTCGGCGAAGATCCTGCTCATGGATCCCGTGCCGTCTGTGGACGAGCTGGCGGGGATCATCCTCGAGACGGTGCGGCGCAACGGGTTCCGCGAGGATGTCTACATCCGCCCGTCGTTCTACAAGAGCACCCGAGCGATCGGCGTCCGGCTCCACCACCTCGAGCATCAGCTGTACGTGATCGCGGTCCCGTTCGGGAACTACGTGGACGTCGATTCGGGGATCCGGCTGATGACCTCGTCCTGGCGGCGCAACGCGGACGAGGCGATCCCCGCCCGCGGGAAGATCGTCGGCGGCTACGTGAACATGGCGTTCCAGAAGTCCGAGGCGGAACTCAACGGCTTCGACGAGGCGCTCGTGCTCACCGCCGACGGGGCAGCGTCCGAGGCGTCCGCCGCGAACCTGTTCATCGTCCGCGACGGCACGGTGATCACCCCGCCCGTGTCGGACGACATCCTCGAGGGGATCACGCGCAAGGCGATCCTCCAGCTCGCGATCGACAACGGCCTGGGCGTGGAGTCGCGCACGATCGACCGCTCCGAGCTGTACGTCTGCGACGAGGTGTTCCTGTGCGGCACCGGCGTCCAGGTGAGCCCGGTGGTCGAGGTCGACCATCGGCCGGTGGGCTCGGGCGAGGTCGGGCCGATCGCCCGGATGATCCGCGACCGCTACTTCGAGGCGGTCCGCGGCGAGGTCGACGCCTACCGCCACTGGCTGACGCCGATCGAGTAGGAAGCGGGTCGGGCCAGGCGGCTCGACCTGCCTCGGGCTCCCGGCCCGCGCCGATCAGCCCGCCTCGGGCGGGACCAGGTTCTCGGTGGACGTCGCAGTCGTGATCACGATGTCCACCCGTACCGCGGGGTCGGCTGCGGTCGCGACCGTCACCCCGAACAGCTCCTCGAGGTAGGCGATCGTGTCCGGCAGGCGGGCCTCGGCGCCGTTGTAGACGACGATTCGCGTCGTCCGCGGCCGCTGCTCCACCCGGTCGTTGGGGGACGAGGCGTTCAGCCCGTTGTACTCGAGGTAGCCGGCGATCCCTGCGGCATGGCCATCCCGCCCGGACCCGTTGAGGACCCAGATCCGGGCCCCCTCCGCCGCGAGCGTCTCTCGCCGCTGCTCGAGCGCAGGATCGATCTCGAAGGCGCCGGCCACGGCCTGGCGGATCCGGTCCACGTTCGGGACCAGCTTGTACACGGGCGCCCGGATCTCGGTGGCGAAGGCCGGCGGTGCGAACACGAACGACCGGACGTTCGTCGTGTCCGTGCGCTCCGCGAGCGACAGCAGCTGCGGCAGCTCGGCCGGGGGGATGTCGGTGCGGATCGACTGCTGGAGGGCGCCGACGAGCTCCGGCAGATTGGCCACAATGCGACCCATGTCGGCCTGCTCGCGCAGCGACAGGAGGACGCGCTGCTGGCGCCGGCCGCGATCGAAGTCGTTCGTCGTCTTGCGCGACCGGGCGTACTGGAGCGCCTCCTCACCGGTCATGTGCTGCGGGCCGGCCGGGATGTACAGGCGCCGGAGACGTCCCCGGTCGCCGGTGGGGAAGGCGTCGTCCGAGACCGGGATCTGGACGTTGATGTTCACGCCGCCGAGCGTGTCGACCACCCGCCGGAAGCCCTGGAAGTTCACCTCCACGTACCACCGGATCTCGAGACCGTAGAGCTCACCCAGGATCGCCTTGAGCGCGTTGTAGCCGCGGGTGCGGTCGGTGCCCGGCCACAGGTCCGCGCGGTTGCGGTTCTCCACGAACCAGCTGTTGATCTTGCCGCCGTACGTGCCACCCCAGACGCTCCGCGCCGGGCCCGCGGGCACGGGCACCTCGACCGTGTCGCGCGGCAGCTGGAGCAGGGCGACCCGACCGGTTGCGGGGTCGATCGACGCGACGATCAGCGTGTCGGTGTTGTGCCCGCCGCCCTGCTCGTCGGAGCCGATGAGCAGGACGTTCAGGCGCTCCCGGCCGTCCCACGGCGGCAGCGTCGCCGAGGGATCCGGGCCGCCCGGCGCGACCGTGCCGATCGGCGTCGGCGCGGGCTCCTCGCTCGGCTCGCCGGGATCGCCGCTCGTGCCTGGTGACCCACCGTCCGGGGACGGGGAGGCGCCGGGCGTCTGCTCGCACGCTGCGGCGTCGGCGTCCTCCGAGAAGACGCAGTCGACGAAGCCCATCGCGAGCACGTTGTAACGGGCGACCGCGAGGTGCCCGCCGACGAGGACGAGGCACACCGCCGCCACGCCCGCCACCGACAGCGGGCTGACCGGCAGCCGGGGCTTGCCCAGCCGGCCGCCGCCGGACACGTCGACCTCGTTGAGGAAGCGCGCGACCCGCCACGCGTCGACGACGGCGACGACGCGGTACGCGGCGGCGATCACGTTGAACAGGAAGATCACCAAGAGGACCCAGGGCTGGATGACAAACCCCAGCAGCTCCAGCCGATCCGCACGCATGACGTAGCCGGCGAGGAGCGCCAGCGTCAGCAGCGGGGGAGCGGCGAACGCGAGCCCGCGCGCGGGCGCGCCGGCATACGCCTGGCCG
The DNA here is from genome assembly GCA_035699445.1 of Candidatus Limnocylindrales bacterium. Taxonomy (GTDB): domain Bacteria; phylum Chloroflexota; class Limnocylindria; order Limnocylindrales; family CSP1-4; genus DASSPX01. The sequence goes on from DASSPX010000127.1 coordinate 12,471, forward strand.
AGTCCGGGAAACAGCAGCGACAGGAAGGCCGCCGCGAACGCCGATCGGGTCCGCGGTGGCGTCCCCTGCGGGGTCTGCATCGGCGGGTAGGATACCGGCTGACGTCCGCGGAAGCGGTCGCGGCCGCCTGTCCGCGCGGCCCGGCGCCCGATCCGCGGTGCCGCAGATCGAGGTCCCCTTGTTCGAGCCCGTCGACCCGCGCCCCGATTTCGTCGCCCAGGAGCACGAGCTGCTGCGCCTGTGGGACGAGCGACGGACGTTCGCCCGGCTTCGGGCGCAGAACGCCGGCGGGCCGACGTGGTCGTTCCTCGACGGCCCGATCACCGCCAACAACCCGATGGGCGTCCACCACGCCTGGGGCCGGACGTACAAGGACCTCTACCAGCGCTTCCAGGCGATGCTCGGCAAGGACCAGCGCTTCCAGAACGGCTTCGACTGCCAGGGCCTGTGGGTGGAGGTGAACGTCGAGCGCGAGCTCAACTTCACGAGCAAGCGCGACATCGAGGCGTTCGGGATCGACCGCTTCGTGAACCTGTGCAAGCAGCGGGTCCTGACGTATGCGGCGCGGCAGACCGAGCAGAGCATCCGGCTTGGCTACTGGATGGACTGGAACGACCCGGACGAGCTGCGGCGGCTGCGCGACCTGCTCGCCCAGGACCCGTCGCAGGTCGTGACGGTCGAGGGGCCCGAGGGCCCGGTGACCGACACCGTCGAGATGATCGTCGGGCGCCTCGGGATGCCCGAGCTGGGCGGCAGCTACTTCACGTTCAGCAACGAGAACAACGACCTGATCTGGGGCTTCCTCGCCGAGTGCCACCGGCGCGGCTGGATCCGGAAGGGCCACGACTCGATGCCGTGGTGCCCGCGGTGCGGCACGGGCCTCTCCCAGATGGAGATGAACGAGGGCTACCAGGACCGCGAGGACCCCGGGCTGACCGTGCGCTTCCCGCTCGTCGACCCGGGTCACGAGGGCGAGTCGCTGCTCGTCTGGACGACCACGCCGTGGACGCTCGCCGCGAACGTCGCCGCGGCCGTGGGCCCGGAGCTCACGTACGTGAAGGTCCGCCAGGGCGAGGAGCGGTTCTGGATCGGCAAGGGGGCGTTGAAGCAGGCGCTCGTGGGGCCGTTCCAGGTGCTCGAGGAGCGACCCGGCCGGGACCTGGTCGGCTGGCACTACCGCGGCCCGTTCGACGACCTCGAGGCCGTGCAGCGCGCGTTCGACGAGGGCGGCACGGAGGGCCCGGGCTACGTGCACCGGATCGTCGCCTGGGACGAGGTGGGCGAGGAGGAGGGCACCGGGATCGTCCACATCGCGCCCGGCTGCGGCGCGGAGGACTACCAGCTCGGCACGGCTCTCGGGCTCCCGGTCATCGGCCCGATTGACGAGGACGGGCTGTACTACCCGGGCTTCGGCTGGCTCTCCGGGCGGGAGGCGCCGGCGATCACGCAGGCGATCGTGGACGACCTCGAGCGGCGCGGGATCTTCTACCACCTCGAGCCGTATCGCCATCGCTACCCGCACTGCTGGCGGTGCGGCACGCCGCTCCTGTTCCGCCTCGTGGACGAGTGGTTCATCACGATGGGTCCGGTCTACGACCGGCCGCGCGACCAGCTCACGAAGGCCGAGGTGGACGCGAGCCTCCGCTACCAGATCATGGAGGTGGTCGACCGGATCCGCTGGATCCCGGACTTCGGCTACGAGCGCGAGCTCGACTGGCTCCTGAACATGCGCGACTGGATGATCTCCAAGAAGCGCTACTACGGGCTCGCGCTGCCGATCTACGACTGCGAGACATGCGGGACGTTCGAGGTGATCGGCGGCCGCGAGGAGCTGCGCGAGCGGGCGATCGAGGGCTGGGAGACGTTCGAGGGGCACACGCCGCACCGCCCGTACGTGGACGCGGTGAAGATCGCCTGCTCGTCGTGCGGGCAGCCCGTATCGCGGATCCCCGACGTGGGCAACCCATGGCTCGATGCCGGGATCGTGCCGTTCTCGACGCTCCACTACCGGGAGCGGCCGGACGAGTGGGCGAAGTGGTATCCGGCGGACTTCATCACCGAGAGCTTCCCCGGCCAGTTCCGCAACTGGTTCTACGCGATGCTCGCGATGGGGACGGTCCTCCGTCGGGAGCCGCCGTTCCGGACGATCTTCGGCTACGCCCTCGTGTACGGCGAGGACGGCCGGCCGATGCACAAGAGCTGGGGCAACGCGATCGAGTTCGACGAGGCCGCCGACCGGATGGGCGTCGACGTGATGCGCTGGATGTTCGCGAAGGCGCGCCCGGAGGACAACATCCTGTTCGGCTGGCACGCGGCCGATGAGGCGCGGCGCGAGCTCCTCGTGCTGTGGAACGTGTACGCCTTCTTCGTCTCGTATGCCCGCCTCGCGGGCTGGGTCCCGGATCGCCGCCTCGACGACGCGGCCAGCCCGACCCGGGACCTGCCGGTCCTCGACCGCTGGATCCTGTCGCGCGCTGCCGGCCTGGCGTCGGAGGCCCGGGAGCGGCTGGCGGACTACGACGCGGTGGGCGCCACGCGCGCGATCAGCACGTTCATCGACGATCTCTCGACGTGGTACCTGCGCCTGTCGCGTGACCGCATGCGCCAGCACGCGGACCCCGCCGAGCAGCAGCCGGCGTTCGCCACGCTCCACGCCGTGCTCGTGACGCTCAGCCGCACGCTCGCGCCGATCCTCCCGTTCCTGGCCGAGACGCTGTACCGCAACCTCGTCGTGAACGTCATGCCGTCGGCGCCCGACAGCGTCCACCTGACCGCCTGGCCGGCCGACGCGATCGCACCGAACCGCGACGACGCGCTCGAGCGGGAGATGGCCGTCGCCAGACGCGCCGTGGAGCTGGTCCGGACGCTGCGCGGCCAGGCCGGGCTCAGGACCCGCCAGCCGCTCGCCCGGGCGTGGCTCGCGCTGCCCGGTGGCGAGCTCCGGGACGGGGCCGCGCTGCTCGCGCTCGTGGCTGCCGAGGCCAACGTCCGGAGCGTGGAGGTGATCGGCGACGAATCGGACCTCGTGGAGCGGCGGGTGAAGCCGCTCCTGCCGCGGATCGGGCGGCGGCTCGGGTCGCAGATCCCGGCCGTCATGGCGGCAGCGCGTGAAGGCCGCTTCGAGCTCCACGCGGATGGCTCTGTCTCGCTCGCCGGCGTGACGCTTGCCCCCGACGAGGTCGAGATCCTGGCCTCGCCGCGGCCCGGGACCGCCGTCGCCCACGACGAGGGCCTCGTGGTCGTGATCGACACCGAGCTCACGCCGGAGCTGCGGGCGGAGGGCGACGCGCGCGAACTCCAGCGCACGATCCAGGAGCTGCGGCGGGACGCCGGGCTCGCGCTTGACGATCGGATCGAGCTCTGGGTGGACGGGCTCGCCGATCCGGTCGCGGTCCACCTGCCGTCGATCGCCGCGGAAACCCTTGCGGACGCGCTCCATCGGGCCGTGCCGCCCGACGACGTCACGGCGACGGAGCTGCGGCTCGACGCCGGACCGGTGCGGGTGGGCATCCGGCGGATCGAGCGCCGCGCCGCGTGACCGCCGGGGCATCGTCGATGGCCGTCCGCGCCGCCCGTCCGCGCTGGCTGCTGTTCGCCGTCCTCGCGATCGGGATCGTCGTCGCCGACCAGGTGACGAAGGCGATGGTCGTCGGGACGCTCGCGATCGGGGAGCGGGTGGACATCCTGGGCGACCTCGTCCGGATCGTCCACGGGCGCAACAGCGGGATGCTGTTCGGGCTGCTGCCCCAGAGCGCGACGGCGTTCGCGGTCGTCTCGCTGGGCGTCATCGCCCTCATCGTCTGGTATCACTCGCGCGTGGGCCGAAGTCTCTTTACCTCGATCGCGCTGGGACTGCTGCTCGGCGGTGCGATCGGCAACCTCATCGATCGCGTGCGCTACGGATCGGTGATCGACTTCGTGGACATGGGGATCGGCGGCTGGCGCTTCTACACGTACAACGTGGCCGACGCCGCGATCAGCACCTCGATCGTCATCCTCGTCGCGCTGGCCCTCTTCCCACGGCTCGCGGAGGTCGGCGCGCGTGGCTGACCCGCGCGCCGCCGGCGCAGCGCCCCGACCCGAATCGGTGGGGGCGCCCGATGCCGGCGACGCGCCCGAGCCCGCGACGGACGTCGACGCGCTCGAGCTCGACACCGACGACGAGGTAATCGACGTCGCCGCCCTGGCGGTGCTGCCCTCGGTCGAGCCCGGCCTGCGCCGGCTCGGCGTGCCGTCCGGGCAGATCGTCCGGCGAGTCGATCGATTCGTCACCGACCGGACCGGCCTGTCGCGGTCGTTCGTCCAGCGCCTGATCGCCGACGGACGCCTCGTGGACGAGACCGGGCGGGCGCTCAAGGCGAACAGCGTCGTTCACGGCCCGCTGGAGCTCCGGCTGGACATCCCCCCGGCGACCACGCCGGCCCACCTCGAGCCGGATCCGTCGATCGAGGTGCCGGTCGTCTACGAGGACGAGGATCTGCTCATCGTGGACAAGCCGTCCGGGCTCGTCGTCCACCCCGCCCCGGGCCACTGGACCGGCACGCTCGTGAACGGCCTGCTCGCCCGCGGCGGTGGGTTCGGCGGCATCGCGGGGGTCGCACGGCCGGGGATCGTCCATCGCCTCGACCGGGACACCTCGGGGCTCCTGATCGTGGCCCGCAACGACTCGGCGCAGACCTCGGTGATGGCCCAGCTCAAGGCCCGCCGGGTTCGGAAGACGTACCTCGCGCTCGTCCTCGGTTCGGTTGCCGCGGCGATCGGGCGGATCGAGGCGCCCATCGGGCGCGACCCGAAGGACCGGCGACGGATGGCCGTCGTGCCCGACGGGCGCGCGGCCGTCACCGGCTACCGGGTCCGCGAGCGGTTCACCGGCTGGACGCTCCTCGAACTCGACCTCGTGACTGGCCGGACGCACCAGATCCGGGTCCATCTCGCGGCCCTCGGCCATCCGGTGGCCGGCGATCCGGTGTATGGCACCGGCACGTCCCGGCGCGGGCCGGACGGGCTGGGCCGGCTGTTCCTCCACGCCTGGCGTCTCGAGCTCGTCGCGCCCTCGTCCGGGCGGCTGCTTCGCGTCGAGGCGCCGCTGCCCGACGAGCTGGACGCCGTCCTTGCCGGTCTCCGGGCGGCGGATGCATCGCGCGCCGGGCGCGTGGTGGGCGCGGCCACGTGACGGGGACCGCCGCGACACTGATCGAGGGCGCGCCCGGGGCGCTGCTCGTGATCATCAGCGGGCCGTCCGGGGTGGGCAAGGACACGATCATCGAGGCGCTCCGGCGGCGGGAGCGCGAACCCGCGTTCCACTACGTCACCACGTGCACGACCCGGGCGCCGCGCTCGGGCGAGGTCGACGGGGTGAGCTACCACTTCCTGACGGTGGAGCGGTTCCTCGAGATGCGGGACGCGGGCGAGCTGCTCGAGGCGAACGAGGTCCACGGCAACTGGTACGGGACGCCGCGGCGGGAGGTCGGGGCGGCGCTGGCCGCCGGGCGCGATGTGATCCTGAAGATCGACGTCCAGGGAGCCCAGGCGGTGAAGGAGCGGGTGCCCGATGCGCTGCTCGTGTTCCTCGTCCCGCCGTCGATGGAGGCGCTCTTCCAGCGACTTCGGTCGCGAGCGACGGAGACGGCCGACGAGCTGGAGCTGCGCCAGCGCAACGCCGCGATCGAGCTCGCCCGCCAGGGCGACTACGACCGGGTCGTCGTGAACGAGACCGGCGAGGTGGAGCGTACGGCCGCCGAGATCGAAGCGATCATCGAGCAGGAGAAGCGCCGCCACGCGAGCCGCCGCATTCGCGTCTGAGACGCGCTGACCGTGCTCGACCTCGACGTCACGACCGGCACGGCGGCGACCCCGGCGGCGGGACGACTCGTCGAAGTCGCGGTCGATGCGCCGGGCGGCTCCGGACCGCGGACGTACACGTACGAGCTTCCCGAGGCGCTCGCGGGGGTCGAGGCGGGCGAGGCGGTGCTGGTCCCGTTTGGAAAGGGCGGCCGGCAGGTGCTGGGCGTCATCGTCGGCGAGGGGCGGTCCACCGGGGGCCTCGCCGTCCGGCCGGTCGCGGCGCGGGTGCGCGGCGACGGTCCGCTGCTGGGCGCGGGCTCGCTCGCGCTCGCCCGCTGGATCGCGGACCACTACCTCGCCCCGCTCGCCACGGTCATCCGCGCGATGCTGCCGCCGGGCATGCTCGAGCGCCTCGAGCTGGTCGTCGAGGTGACCACGGCGGGCGAGGCGCGGCTCGGCAGGGACCGCGCGGGCGCAGGCAGCGACGCCGATGCCGAGCCGGACGCCCATGCCGACCCCGCTGACCCCGACCCCGACCCCGCCGCCATCGACCTGCTCGAAGCACTCACCGGGCGGGCGCGCCCGGTGCGCGAGCTCGTCGGCCCGGAGGGGCGCGCGGCGGTGCTCCGTCGGCTGCGGGTGCTCGAGGCCGCCGGCTGGCTGGAGCTCACCTGGACGCTCGTCGGCGCCGCGGTCGGTCCTCGCTTCGAGCGGCGCATCCGGCTCACGACCGCGGGGCTCGAGACGGCCGGGGTCCTTGCCGCCGGCGACCGGCCTCCGGGCCGACCGCTCGGCCCGCGCCAGCAGGAGGCGCTCCTCGCCCTCCGGACCGATCGCGACGCCGCGCCCGCCAGCGAGCGCTGGCTGGCCGCCGCGGAGCTCGCCGACCGGTACGGCGCCGCGGCGCTGGCCGGTCTCCTCCGGCGTGGCCTCGTCGAGGCGATCGTGCGCGAGCGGCCGCGACGACCGCTTGCGGGCCGCGTGGTGCGCCGGCACGGCGGGCGACCGCCCGGGACGCCCCTCACCACGCCCCAGGCCGATGCCCTGGCGGCCATCGGCGCTGCGCTCGGGTCGGCCGAGCCGCGGCCGCTGCTCCTCGACGGGGTGACCGGCGGCGGCAAGACCGCGATCTACGTCGAGGCGATCGAGCGGGTGCTCGCCACGGGCCGGCGGGCGCTCGTCCTCGTGCCGGAGATCGCGCTCGCGACGCCGCTCGTGGACCGGCTGCGCGCCGACCTCGATGCCCGGATCGCGCTCGTGCACAGCGGGCTCGGGGCGGGGGAGAGGCTCGACGAGTGGCGGCGCATCCGGGCCGGCGAGGTCGATCTCGTCGTCGGCACGCGGACGGCCCTCCTCGCACCCGTGCCGGAGCTCGGGCTGGTCATCGTCGACGAGGAGCACGATCCGGCCTACAAGAGCGATCGGACGCCCCGGTTCCAGGCGCGGGACGCCGCGCTGGCGATGGCGCGCATGCTCCGGATCCCGGTCGTACTCGGGAGCGCGACGCCGTCGGTGGAGACGGCGTGGCTGGCGCGCGAGGGCGCGATCGACCGGGTGGAGCTGCCGAGCCGGCCTGTCGGCCAGGCGCCCGAGGTGGTGCTCGTCGACCTCCGCGAGGAGCTCGCGGCCGGCAACCGGGGCCTGCTGTCGGCGGCACTGGTGGCGGAGCTCGAGGCGCTCGACCTCGCCGCGGGTGACCGGGCGATCCTCGTGATCAACCGTCGCGGCACGGCGTCGGTCGTGCTGTGCCGGGACTGCGGGCACGTGCAGGCCTGCCCGGACTGCGATCGGCCGCTCGTCTTCCATCAGGCGGGCGGGACGCTGCGCTGCCATCACTGCGGGCGGGCGGCGCCGCTCGCCTCCCGGTGCCCTGTCTGCGGCTCCCCGCGGATCCGCTATCTGGGCGGAGGCACCGAGCGGCTCGAGCGTGAGGTCCGCGATCGACTGCCCGGGATCCGCGTCGGCCGCCTCGACCGCGATGTCGTCGAGCGCCGCGGTGCGGCGGATCGCGTCGTGGACGCGTTCGCGGAGGGCGCGCTCGACATCCTCGTGGGCACCAGCCTGGTGACAAAGGCGCTCGACATCCCGGCCGTGACGCTCGTCGGCGTCGTGTCGGCGGACATTGCCCTCAACCTGCCCGACGAGCGGGCGGCGGAGCGGACGTACCAGCTGCTCGCCCAGGCGGTCGGTCGCGCCGGCCGGGGCGATCGGCCGGGCCGGGCGGTCATTCAGACGTACCGCCCCGAGCATCGCGCGATTCGCGCGGTCGTCGAGCAGCAGGGGGCGGCCTTCTACGATGCCGAGCTCGAGGTCCGCCGCCGATGGGGCTCGCCGCCGTTCGGGCGGCTGGTGAAGCTGACGGTCGCGATGGCCGACCGCGACGAGGCGGAGGCGGAGGCACGGGCGACCGCCACCCGGCTACGGGAGCGGATCACCGAGCGCGGGCTGGACGCGACGATCTCCGGGCCGGCCCCCGCGTACATCGCGCGGCGGGCCGAGCGCTGGCGCTTCAACGTGATCGTGCGTGGCCGGGATCCCGTCGCGGTGCTCGACGGGGGGCTGCCCGCGCCATGGTCGGTGGACGTCGACCCGGAGTCGCTGCTCTAGCGGTCCGGCCGCCCGGCGCGCAACACTTCACGCCATGCCCGAGCGGAAGTCCACCCGGCGGCTGCTCCTGGCCGCAGTCCTGGTGCTCGGGCTGCCCGTCGCCGTCGTCCTCGCCCGGCTTCTGCTCGATGCGTTTGCGGGCGATCGGGGCTGGCTCCTCACGCCGTTCCTCGCGGCCTTCCTCGCCGCACGGCTCGGCGGGGCGGCCACGGGCATCGCCGTCAGCGCGGCGACCGCGCTCGTCACGCTCACCGGGTTCGTCACCCGGGTGCCCGACCCGTCGGAGTCGACCCTCGTCGCGGACGCGGCGATCGACGCGGCCACGGGCGTGGTGGCGACGGCGCTCGGGCTGCTCGCGCGGGGTGATCCGGCCGCCGAGGAGGCCCGGCGCCAGGAGGTTGCCCGCGTCACCCGGCGTGCCGAGGCAGCGCTCGCCCGCGAGCGGGCGGTGCGGGACCTGTCGGACGATCTGGCGGCCGCGACGTCACCCCGGCAGGTGGCCGACGCGATCGCTCGTCGGCTGGAGCAGCTGCTTCCGGTGCGCGCCGCGGCCGTGGTCGCGCGCGAGGACGCCGATCTGTGGACGAGCCGCGACGAAGACGGCTTCGGGGTCTCACCGGTGCTCGTGGCCCGCGGCGACGAGGCCGCGATCCCGGCCGCGCGCGGGATCGCCGACGAGGTCCTCGAGTCCGGCCAGCTGCGGCGCACCGCGGGTCCGCCGTTCCCGGCGCTCGCGTTGCCGCTCGTCTCGGGCACGGAGATCATCGCCGCCGTGGGTCTCGTGCTGGAGGCTCCCGAGCAGCTGGACGAGACCGCGGTTGCCGGCCTCCTCGCACTGGGTCGGCTCGCGGGTGAGACTCTTGCGCGATCGGCCGAGCAGCGGCGGCTGCGGCGCGCCGCCGAGCGGGAGTCGCTCGCGCTCGAGCGTGTCGGCCGGCTCCAGCGCCTCGCCGCCGACCTTGCCCGGCCCCTGGGCGCGGATGCGGCAGCGGCGGTCGTCGTCGACGCCGCCTCCGCGGGTGTCGGCTCGCCGATCGTCGTCCTCCATCGGGTGGTCGCGGGCCGCGGGCGGCTCGAGTTGCTCGCCGCCCGGGGCTACCCGGGCGGGCTGCTCGCCGCCGAGTCCCAGCTGCCGCTCGAGGCGCCGCTCCCGGCTGCGGAGGCCGCCCGGACGGGGACGCGCCTGGAGATCGCCGCCACGGACTGGGCCAGCCGCTTCCCGACCGCCTCCGATCTGCCCGCGATCACGGGGCTTCGCCACCTCGTCGCGATCCCCGCCGGCGATCCGGAGCCCGCGGCGGTGCTCGTCGTCGCGCGCTCGGGCGGCGGCCCGTTCGAGCCGGACGAGCTCGAGTTCCTGGGCACGATCGCCCAGCAGGCTGCGCAGGCGGTCGAGCGCGCCGATCTGCTCGACGCGCTCCGGGAGCGTGGTCGGCGGCTCGATCTGACCCTGGGGGCTGCCCGCACCGGCACCTGGGAGCTCGAGGTGGAGACGGGGGCGCTCGCCGTGTCGGGGGAGATGCGCCGCGTCCACGGGCTCGGTCCCGACGAGCCGCTGCCGGACCTCGAGGCATACCTCGCGCGGATCCACGAGGACGATCGCCCGGCGGTGCGCGCCGCCATCGCCCGCGCGTCCGGGCATGCCGACGAGTTCGCCGTCGAGTTCCGGACCCTGCGACCCGACGGCAGCGTGAGCTGGATCACCAGCGTGGGACGGTCGTTCGCGGACGAGACCGGCCGCCCGCGGCGGATCACGGCCACCGATCGCGACGTGACGCTCGACCGTCTGGCGGAGGCCGAGCGCGAGCGCCTGCTCGAGCAGGAGCGGGAGGCCCGCCGGCTCCAGGAGGCGTTCGTGGGGGTGATGTCCCACGAGCTGCGGACGCCGATCACGACGATCATCGCCGGCGCCCAGCTGCTCCTGCGGCACCGCGGGCTGTCGCGCGGGGCGCGCGAGCTCGCGGAGGACGTGGGCGACGAGGCGGAGCGCCTGTACCGGCTGGTCGAGGACCTGCTCGTGCTCAGCCGCCTCGAGCGCGGCAACCTCGCCCCGGAGCGCGAGCCGGTCCACCTCGGCCACCTGCTCGCCCGCGTGGTCGCGTCCGAGGAGACGCGCTGGCCGACCCGCAGGTTCGTCCTCACCCGGCCGCGCGGCAACGAGGTCGTCGAGGGCGAGGACACGTACGTCGAGCAGGTGCTCCGCAACCTGCTCTCGAACGCGGCGAAGTACTCCGGTCCGGGCGCCACCGTCGAGGTCGTCGTCGAGCATGGCGAGGACACGGTGTCCGTGCGCGTCCTGGACGAGGGACCGGGCATCGCGACGAGCGAGGTGGGTGACCTGTTCACGCTGTTCTACCGCTCGCCCACGACGTCGGCGGCCGCGTCGGGCGCGGGCATCGGGCTGTTCGTGTGCGATCGCCTGGTGCGCGCGATGGGCGGCCGGATCTGGGCGCGCCGGCGCGAGACGGGAGGGAGCGAGTTCGGCTTCTCCCTCGCGCGCTACGAGGACCCCGACCTGGCCGCGACCCGGCAGGAGCAGGTGGCCTCGGCCGCCTCCTGACCGGCGGCTGTCACGCCCGCGTCGCCGGAACACGGCCCGCCAGTCGCGTCCCGGATGCGCCCGTTGGTGGACAATCCGACGATCACGAGGAGGTTCACGGACATGGACGAGATGCGCGATCCCACGCGAGACGAGAGCACGAGCACCGACACCGCCGGGGCGTCCAGCCTCGCGGACGAGCCGCTTCCCGGCGACGATGGCGCGGGAAGCACCGGGTGGTCCGGGGGCGATGCCGGAGGCGATTCCGCCTCGGGCCGTGGCCGGGAGTGGATGAGCCAGCTCCAGGCGATGATCGACGACATCGCGACGCAGGCCGCGCCGATCGCGCGACAGGTGGCGTCGAAGGCCGCCGAGCTTGCCGCGCTCGCCGCCGAGAAGGCCGGGCCGGTCGCCCAGCGCGCCGCCGAGGTGACCGCCGACGCGAGCGCGAAGTTCGCCGAGCGCGCCCACCAGGCGGCTGCCGATCTGCGGCGCGAGGCCGACGCCGCGGGGGAGCCCGGTGGCGGCTCGCCGATCTGGTCGTCGACGGGCGAGGGTTCGTCGAGCGCGTCGTCGGAGCGGGAGTCGGGCGGGCCGTCCGCCTGACCCGGCCGGGGGTCGCCGGGACCCCGTGCTACGCTCCCGGGCGATGAGCGTCAAGCCGATCGTCCTCCTGGGCGACCCCCGTCTTCGCCTCAAGGGCGAGCCCGTCGACAGCTTCGGAAAGTACCTTCACGAGCTCCTCGACGACCTCGCGGACACGATGCGCCACGCCCCCGGCGTCGGCCTCGCGGCCCCCCAGCTGGGCGAGGCCCTCCGGGCGTGCGTCATCGAGGTCGAGGGCCAGCTGCACGAGCTGGTCAACCCGATGATCGTTCGCGCGACGGGCGACGATCGCGACCTCGAGGGCTGCCTGTCGATCCCCGGCTATGTCGCGTACGTCACCCGGCGCGAGAAGGTCTGGGTGGTGGCGCAGAACCGGCTCGGGAAGCGGATCAAGGTCGCCGGCTCGGGGCTCCTCGGGCGGGCGCTCCAGCACGAGCTGGACCACCTCGACGGCAAGCTGTACATCGACTACCTCGACTCGATGGACGAGCTGATCCCTGTCGGACAGGGCGAGTCCGAGGACGAGGACGTGCGCGAGGCGACGGCAGCCCTCGCATGACCGCACCGCCGTCCGGCGGTCGCGCGCGCACGGTCTTCCTGGGCAGCGGAGCGTTCGGCCGCGCGACGCTCGAGCGGCTGACGCGCCACCCGGCCGTGGAGCTCGTCGGCGTGGTCACGGCCCCGGCCCGGCCGGCCGGTCGTCGTCGCGAGCCCGCACCGACGCCGATCGAGACGGCCGCGCGCGAGCTGGACGTGCCGACGATCCTGACGCCCGAGCGACTGCGCGCGCCGGAGGCGATCGACGCGATCCTCGACCTGCGGCCGGAGCTGCTCGTCCTCGCGGACTACGGACAGATCGTCCCGCCGGCGCTGCTCGCGGTCGCGCACGGGGCACTCAACCAGCACCCGTCGCTCCTGCCGCGCTGGCGGGGAGCGTCGCCGGTCCCCGCAACGATCCTCGCCGGCGATCCGGAGACCGGCGTCACCCTGATGCGGATGGACGCCGGCCTCGACACCGGGCCGATCGTGGCCCGGGAACGGGTGACGCTGACCGGGACGGAGACCGCGCCGGAGCTCGAGGATCGCCTCGCGACGATGGCCGCGGACCTGCTCGATCGGTCGCTCGGTCCCTGGCTCGACGGGCGGCTCGACGCGCGGCCGCAGCCCGCGGATGGCGCCACGCTCACGCGTCCGCTGCGGCGCGAGGACGGCCGGCTCGACCCGACGCGCCGCGCCGTCGAGCTCGAGCGCCGGGTCCGTGCGTACCAGCCGTGGCCGGGGACCTTCCTCGAGCTCGACGACGGCCGGCTGGTCGTGAACCGGGCGTCCGTCGCTCCGGCCCGGCCGGGCGACCGGGCGGGGGAGCTCGTCATCCACGACGGCCGGCCCGCGCTCGCCACCGCGGACGGGCGGCTGGTGCTCGAACAGGTGACCCCGGCGGGTCGGCGGCCGATGGCCGGGGATGCGTGGCTTCGCGGGCGCCGGCCGCGACCCGTGTCAGAATCACCCCGATGACCCTGCCCACGCCGGTTGTCCCGTTCAGGGGACTGCGGCCGGCTCCCTCCGCGACCGCCCCCCGCGACCCGCGACCCGGCGTCGCCGGCCTGGCTCCGGCGGAGCTCCATGCCTGGATGGTCGAGCACGATCAGCCCGCGTACCGGGCGCGCCAGGTGCTCGACGCGGTGTGGCGCAGCGGGGCCCGGACGTGGGAGGAGGTTCTGACGCTGCCCGCCGGGCTCCGGTCGGATCTGGACGGGGCGTTCCGCTTCGATACGGTGGCCGATTCCGAGATCCGCCTCAGCGACGGCGGCCTCACCGAGAAGGTGCTCCACCGGCTGTCGGACGGGCTGCTCATCGAGTCGGTGCTCATGCACTACCCGGCCCGTGGCAGCAGCCGCGAGCGGCACACGCTGTGCATCTCGTCGCAGGCCGGCTGCGCGGTGGGCTGCCCGTTCTGCGCGACGGGGGAGCTGGGCTACGAGCGCGACCTGGAGACCGCCGAGATCGTCGATCAGGTCCGGCACGCGGCTCGACGGCTCGCGGCCGATGGCCGCCACCTCACGAACGTCGTGTTCATGGGCATGGGCGAGCCGCTGCTCAACCTCGACCGTGTGCTCGAGGCGATCGGCGCGCTCAACGACCGCGCGCGGTTCGGCCTCGGGGCTCGCCACATCACGGTCAGCACGTCAGGGGTGGTGCCCGGGATCCGGCTGCTGACTGCGCTCGGCCCGCAGTTCACGCTCGCGATCAGCCTCCACGCAGCCCGGAATGCGCTGCGCGACGTGCTGGTCCCGCTCAATCGCCGCTGGCCGGTCGAGGAGGTCGTGGACGCTGCGCGGGATCACGCACGGGCCACCGGTCGCCGGGTGACGTACGAGGTGACGATGATCTCCGGGATCAACGACACCGACGCCGATGCCGACACGCTCGCCGCGCTGCTCCGTGACGAGCACGCCCACGTCAACCTCATCCCGATGAACCCGGTCGCCCACACCCCGTGGGAGGGCACGCCGCTGCCCCGGGTCCAGGCGTTCGCGGCCCGGCTCGCCACGGCCGGGATCACGACGACGATCCGCTTCAACCGCGGCACCGAGATCGGGGCCGCGTGCGGCCAGCTTGCGGCCGAGCATGCGGGGCAGCCGGCCCCGATCGTCGTGCGCCGGCGCCGCGACCGGCTCGTGGCGGAGAGCGCGGCCGCGCTGCGCGGCGAGCGGAGTCGCGAGCCCGTGCCGGCGGGCGTGGACGGCCAGGACAGCTAGCGGTGCCGCGCCCGGATCGCTGCCTGATCGCGGCGAGCATCCTCGACGCGGACCTCGGCCGCCTCGCCGACGAGATCCGGCGCGCCGAGGACGGCGGCGCGGACCGCATCCACCTCGACGTGATGGATGCCCGGTTCGTCCCCAACCTCACGTTCGGCTGGAAGACGATCGAAGCCGTGCGCGGGGTGACGGAGCTGCCGTTCGACGCGCACCTGATGATCGCGGAGCCGGGTCGCTGGATCGACGCGTTCGTCGGCGCGGGTTGCGACTCGATCACGTTCCACGTCGAGGTCGCGCCGGAGCAGATCGCCCCGGCGCTCGAACGGATCCGGGCTGCGGGCGCGCTCGCCGGGCTTTCGGTGAAGCCCGCGACGCCGCTCGCCGCGCTTGACCCCTACCGCGAGCTGCTCGACATCGTGCTTGTGATGACGGTCGAGCCCGGGTTCGGCGGGCAGGCCTTCATGGCCGATGTGGCGGGCGCGAAGCTCCGCGCCGCCCGAGCCTGGCTCGACCCGACGGGGGCATGCGAGGTGCATGTCGACGGTGGCGGAAACCGCGACACCGCGGCCGCGATCGGGCGCGAGGGCACGGACGTGATCGTCGCCGGGTCGGCGCTCTACCGCGCGGACGACCTGGCCGCCGAGGTCGCGCGCATCCGCCGTCTCGCGGACGAGGCGCGGGTGGCCGCCGGTGACGTCCCGGCTGCGGAGGGCGACGCCCGGCGGGCCGGGACCGGCTGAGCCGTGCGGGCGCTGCTCCAGCGGGTCGAGCGGGCGGAGGTCCGCGTCGGGAACGAGGTGATCGGGCGGGTCGGCCGCGGTCTCGTCGTGCTCCTCGGCGTCGGCCGCACCGACGACGCCTCGGTCGCCAGCAGCCTCGCACGGCGCGTGGTGGAGCTGCGGATCTTCGCGGACGACGAGGGCCGGACGAACCGGTCACTGCTCGATGTCGGTGGCGAGGTGCTCGTCGTCAGCCAGTTCACGCTGTACGCGGACACCCGTCGCGGGCGCCGGCCGGGCTTCACGGATGCCGCCTTGCCCGAGCAGGCGATCCCGCTCTACGAGCGGTTCGCGAGCGAGGTCGAGTCGGCCGGGGTGCGGGTCGCGCGCGGCCGGTTCGGCGCGGAGATGGCCGTCGAGCTGGTGAACGACGGGCCGTTCACGATCTGGCTCGACACGGACTCCCGGTAGGGACGGGTCAGCGGGCCTGCTTCGTCTGGGTGCGGCGGCAGCGCGTGCACACGAGCGCCTTCGTGGGCGTCCCGTCGAGCACGATCAGCGTGGGCTGCAGGTTCGGCTGGTAGCGGCGATGAGCCCGGACGCGGTTCATCCCCGACGACTGCGGGTTGAACCCGCCCATGGAGACCTTGCCGCAGATGGCGCAGGAGCGAGCCATGACGATCCTTCGGATGGGTGACAGTGGGCCTCGGCGCGGGCGCGAACGATCGGCCGGCGCAAACGGGGTGGTACTGTAGCACACGCCCCCGGGCGGTCCCGCCGGTGCGGGGATGCCGGAGCGGGCGCCGTCGAGCGTCCGGGGACCGTCAGTCCGATCCCGATGCGCAAGGAGGACGTCGCCCGCGTGCGCGACCCGATCCCCGGCCGCTCGCTCGTCACCCGGCGAGCCCTGCGCGACGTCGTCCGGAACGCGACCCTCGGCGTCTACGGCGTGACGGGTTTCTCGGGCGGCGGTCCGGTCGGCCGGGCGCTCGTCCGACTCGGGCTCGCGGAGCCGGGGATCCGGCTCCGGCTCGACGGCCAGACCGCGATCGATCTCCACCTCACCGTGGCGTACGGCCTGCCCGTGGCGGAGGTCGCCCGCCAGGTGGACGCGTCGGTCCGGTGGGCGATCCGGCACGCCACCGGGCGCGAGCTGGATCGGCTGACCATCCATGTCGATGGGCTGCGCTACGAGCCGGGTCAGCCGCCGCCGGGTGACACCGCCCCGAGTGCGCCCGGCCCCACCGAACTGGCGGGCAGCGGGAGCGACGTGGCCTGATGCCCCGCGCAGCGTGCGACGGGGCCGGCCTGCTCAACGCCCTCCGCAGCGCCGTCGCGAACCTCGAGGCGCACGTCGACGAGATCAACGCGCTCAACGTGTTCCCGGTGCCCGACGGTGATACCGGCTCGAACATGGCGGCGACCGTGCGAGCCGCGCTCGACGAGGCCGAAAAGGCCGGCGCCGACGCCCCCGCCGAGCGGATCGCCCAGGCGGTGAGCTTCGGCGCGCTCATGGGCGCTCGCGGGAACTCGGGCGTGATCACCAGCCAGATCGTGGCCGGGCTCGCGCACGGGCTGGCGGGCAAGCGGCGGTTCAACGCGCTCGACCTCGCGAACGCGCTCGACGAAGGGACCCGGACCGCGTACAAGGCGGTGGCGAAGCCGGTCGAGGGCACGATCCTCACGGTCATCCGCGAGGCGTCGGCCGCCGCGGTCGAGGCGGCCGAACGCAGCAACGACATCGAGGCCGTCCTCGCTGCCACCGTCGAGGCCGCGGAGAAGGCCGTCGCGAAGACACCGTCGCTGCTGCCCATCCTCCGCGAGGCGCACGTCGTCGACTCTGGTGGCCAGGGCCTCCTCCGGCTGTTCGAGGGCGCCCTCGCTTCGGTCCGCGGCCGCCCGATCGGACGGGAGGCGGCGGTGCGGCCCCAGGCAGCCGCCCCCGCCTTCCGGGCCGGTGTCGCCGAGCTCGAGGAAGGCGCGTTCGGCTACGAGACCGTGTTCCTCGTCACCGCGCCGCCGGACCGGGAGCTCGATCCGGCCGCGATCCAGGCGCACCTCGAATCGATCGGCGAATCCGTGCTCGTTGCCGGCGATCGGCGGATGGTCAAGGTCCACGTCCACAACGAGCGCCCCGACGAGGTGATCGCGTACGGCCTCGGGCTCGGGACGCTGACGCGGATCACGATCGAGAACCTCGACGTGATGGCCGACGACGTCCGCGAGGCGCGGGCTGCGGCGTTCGTGGGTGCCGAGGCGCACGCGGGCGTGGCTGCCGATCCGGTCGCGGATGCGTCCGGGTTCGGTCGCGGCGCGACCCACGGAGCGATCGACGTCCCGGCCGGTGAGCCGGACGTCGTGCTGACCCGGATGCCGCTGGGCGTCGTGGTCGTCGCCCCGTCCGATGGCCTCGCGGAGGTCCTGTCCGATGCCGCCGCACCGTTCCGCGAGCACGGCGCGTTCCGGGTCGTGATGGGCGGCCAGGCGGCCAACCCATCCACCGGCGAGCTGCTCGAGGCGATCCGGGCAACGGCTGCGGACGAGCTGCTCGTCCTCCCGAACAACCCGAACGTCGTCCTCGCCGCGCGCCAGGTGGCCGGCATGGCTGACGTGCCGGTGCACGTCGTCCCGACGCGGAATGTGGCCGAGGGCGTGGCGGCCCTGTACGAGCTCGAGCCGGGACGCTCGGCCGCCGAGAACGCGGCGGCGATGACGGAGGCGGGTCGCGCGGTCCAGACCCTCCAGGTGACCGAGGCGGTGCGCGACGCGACGATCGGCGGGCGCAAGGTGAAGCGGGGCCAGACGATCGCGCTCGATCCCGACGACGGCCTGGTCGCCGTCCACAACGACCCGCACCGCGCGGTCCTCGAGGCCGTCTCGCGGCTGTCACCGGGTTTCTCGCTGATCACCATCTACTACGGCGAGGACGCCACGCTTGCCGAGGTCGAGGTGCTCGCGCGCGCCATCCACGATGCCGTGTCCGGTCTGGAGGACGTGGCGGTCGTCCACGGCGGGCAGCCGCACTACCGGTACCTGATCTCCGCGGAGTGACGCCTTCGGCTGGTGGCGGACGCGCACGACGGGCAGGAGCCTCGCGCCCGCGCAGTCCCTCGGCCGCGGCCGTGAAGCCGACCGCGCCGGCGTCTCCCGCCGAGGTCCTCGACCGCCCGATCGGCCACAGCGGGCTCGCCGCGGCGGGCACGCTGCGGCGGGCCGGGCTGCGACTCGGCTGGGAGCGCGTACGGGACCTCCTGTTCCACCTCCCGCGGCGCTACGACGACCTGCGCGAGATGCGCACGATCGTCGAGCTCGGCTGGGTGGAGGAGGGGACCGTCGTGTCGGCGCGGGTCCGTGTAGCGGACGTCCGGGTGGAGCCGGGGGTGCGTCGTCGCATCCAGCGAACCATCGCGCGGCTCGAGGACGACACCGGGACGATCGAGGCCACGTGGTTCGGCCGCCGGTACATCGAGCGCCGCCTGCACGCGGGCGACCGGGTCGTGGTCAGCGGTCGCGTGAAGCGCTTCGGCCGGCGGCTGACGCTCGACAACCCGGACTTCCAGCACGACGGTGCGGGCGAGATGCTCCACGTCGGCCGGATCGTGCCCGTGTACCGGCTGACCGCCGGGCTGACCGCCGCCCGCCTCCGGACGGCGATGCGCCAGGCGCTCGATCTCATCCGGCCCGGCTATCCCGAGTACCTGCCGTCGGCCGTGCGCGCCGCCGTGGACGTGCCCGAGATCGGCGCGGCGCTCGAGGCCGCGCACTACCCGACGACCTTCCCGGAGCGGGATGCGGCACTGCGGCGCCTCGCGTTCGACGAGCTGCTCGCGCTCCAGCTGGGGATGGTCGGGCGCCGGCGCGCGCGCGGCCGGGCGCGCTCTGTCCCGGTGGAGGTCCCGGACGCGGACGACGCCCGGCTCCGCGCGGGCATCGAGCGGGCGCTCGGCGAGCGGCTGGGCCGCACCGTCACGCTGACCGCTGATCAGCGCGGCGCGATCGCGGAGATCCGGGCGGATCTCGCGCGCGAGGTGCCGATGCTGCGGCTCCTCCAGGGCGACGTGGGATCGGGCAAGACCGCGGTCGCGGCGTGGGCCCTCGCCGCCGTCGCACGCCAGGGCCGGCAGGGCGCGCTGCTCGCGCCGACCGACCTGCTCGCGCGCCAGCACGCGAAGACGGTCGGCGACCTCGTCGCCGACCTCGGCGTCGCCGTGGAGCTCGTGACCGGGTCGCTGCCGGCGGATCGCCGGCGTGCGGCCACCGAGGCCGTCCAGAGCGGGATGGCGGGGATCGTCGTCGGCACGCACGCGCTGCTCCAGGAATCGCTCGCGTTTGACGACCTCGCGCTCGCCGTCGTCGACGAGCAGCACCGGTTCGGCGTCGAGCAGCGCGGCGCGCTCGAGGCGAAGTCCCGCCGCGGCTCGCCGCACGTGCTGCTGATGACCGCGACCCCGATCCCCCGGACCGTCGGCCAGGTGGTCTACGCCGACCTCGACCTCTCGACGCTCCACACGCCGCCCGAGGGGCGGCTGCAGGTGAGGACCGGGATCCGGCACCCGGACGAGCTCGACCGCCTGTGGACGTTCGTGGACGCGGAGGCCGAGGCGGGCCGGGCGACGTTCGTCGTCGTGCCCGCGATCGAGGAGACGGAGGGCTCGGACATCGTCGCCGCGGAGGCCGAGGCGGAGCGGCTGCGCGCGCGGTTCCCGAAGCGGCGGATCGGGCTCGTGCACGGGCGGATGAAGGCCCAGGATCGGGACGCGGAACTCGCCCGCCTGCGGGACGGCGACCTCGACATCCTCGTCGGCACGACCGTCCTCGAGGTCGGCGTCGACGTACCGCGCGCGAGCGTGATGATCGTGGAGTCGGCCGAGCTGTTCGGGCTCGCGCAGCTGCACCAGCTGCGTGGCCGGGTGGGCCGCGGCACGCAGCAGTCGTACGCGGCGCTCGTGTCCGCCGCGGCGACGAGCGGCGCGTGGTTGGACCTCGTCGCCGGCAGGCGGCCGCCCGAGACGACCGAGCAGGCTCGCCTCCTTGCCGTCGCCGCGACGACCGACGGCTTCGAGCTCGCTGAGCGCGACTTCGAGCTTCGGCGGGAGGGCGACGTCCTGGGGCTCGCGCAGAGCGGCCTGCCGCGGCTCCGGGTGGCCACGCTCGCGAGCCCCGAGCATCGCGAGCTCGCCGTCCGAGCGCGGGACGTGGCGAGCGGGCTGCTTGACGAGCAGGGCGCGCTGGGCGCGGAGCTCGACGCGCTCGCCGACGAGCTGCGCCGGGGCTGGCTGGCCAGGGTGTTCGCCGGCGATCCGGGCGACGCCGCGACGCCCGCCTGACGTGGCCGACGCCGGCCGGGTGATCGCGGGCTCCGCGCGCGGGGTCCGGCTGCTTGCGCCGGGCGAGGGAACCCGCCCGCTGACCGACCGCGTGAAGCAGACCCTGTTCGCGGTCCTCGAGCCGGATCTCGCGGGCGCCCACGTGCTCGACCTGTTCGCGGGCAGCGGCGCCGGTGCGATCGAGGCGCTCTCCAGGGGCGCGGCCGCCGCGGTGCTCGTGGAGCACGATCGCCGCGCCGTGGACGTGATCCGCACGAATCTCGCCCGTGCCGGGGTGGCCGATCGGGCGCGGGTCGTGCGGGCGGACGCCGTCGCCTGGCTCCGGGCCGACGCCGCGGCGGCCGGCCCGTTCGATCTCGTGCTCGCCGATCCGCCGTACGACCGGCGCGACCTGCTCGAGGCCGCGCTCGAGCGGCTCGGCGCGCCGGACGCCCCGCTCGCGCTCGAGGCGGTCGTCGTGGCGAAGCACTTCTGGCGCGATGGCCCGGCGCCAACGGTCGGGCTGTTAGCATCGGCCAGGGAGCGCCGCTTCGGCGAGACCGCGCTGACGTTCTACCGGCGACGGCCGCCGGGCACCGAGGAGACCCGCGAGGCGTGAAGGTCGCCGTCTACCCCGGCTCGTTCGACCCGATCACGAACGGCCACCTCGACGTCGTCGGGCGTGCGGCGCGCGTGTTCGATCGGGTGATCGTGGCGGTGCTCGCGAACCCCCGGAAGACGCCGCTCCTGGCGACCGAACGGCGGGTCGATGTCATCCGGGCGGCGCTTGCCGCGGACCCGGACCTGGCGTCGGTCGAGGTGCGCACGTTCGATGGCTTGACGGTGGAGTTCTGTCGCAGCGTGGGCGCGCGGTTCCTCGTGCGCGGCCTGCGCGCGATCGCCGACTTCGACACGGAGCTCCAGCTCGCCCACAACAACGCGAAGCTCGCCCCCGAGGTCGACACCGTGTTCTTCATGACCTCGCTCGACCACGGGTACATCAGCTCGAGCCTGGTCAAGGAGATCGCACTGTTCGGCGGCGACGTCTCGGAGATGCTGCCGCCGGCCGCGGTCGCCGCGCTGCGCGAGGCGCTCGCGCGCTCCTGACGGGCGGCCGGTTCTTCCGCACCTGGAACCGGGTCGCGGCTACCGAATTGGGGGAGACGCTTCGGGCTCCGCTCGACCGCTGGGCGCCGGCAGGCTCGTGCCCGGGAGTCTCCCGACATGCGCCACGTGCCATAATCGGCGCCAAGGGTGCGCCCTCACCGCACCATCCCTCGAGCGGGAGATCGTCCGCTGGACATCATCTTCCTCGTGGAGCGGCTCGAGTCCCTGATCGCGACCGGCAAGCCGCTGCCCCTCACGAAGAACGTGATCGTCGATCGCGAGCAGGCGCTCAACCTGATCGACGAGATGCGCATCTCGCTGCCCCAGGAGATCGAGGCCGCGCAGCGGATCAACTCGGACCGGGAGCGGATCATCGAGCTTGCCCAGCAGGAGGCGGAGCAGGTGATCGCCCGCGCCCAGGAGCAGGCGGCGTTCCTCATCGAGGAGCGCGGTCTGACGCAGGTCGCGGAGGAGGAGAGCCGGCGTCTCGTCGCCCAGGCACAGCGGGAGGCGGACGACATCCGCCAGGGCGCGGACGAGTACGCCGTCACGGTCCTCGACGCGCTGCGCGAGGAGGTCGCGAAGACGCTCCGGAGCATCGAGAAGGGGATCTCGCTCCTCGACGACCGCCGCGCGCAGCTGCGCGAGGAGGCCGCGGCGTCGCGCAACGGCCAGTCGGACGACGAGGCGTTCGTCGATGACGAGTACGACGACGACCAGTACGAGGACGAGGAGGAGGGCGCGTCGCAGCCCGCCCGGCGGTGATCCCCGGATGACCGCACGGCGTCCCCACCTCGTGGACCCCCACGGCGACCCGCTGACGCTCGCGCTCGCGGGCCTGATGGGCGAGGCGCCGGGAGCGCAGCGGACGTACGAGTTCCGCGACGTCGCGATCAGCGACCCGGAGCTGCCGATCGGCGCGCTTCTCGACGGTCAGGCCCGGCTCACCCGGACGAACCGGGGGCTGCTGCTGGACGCCACGTTCGCGACCCGTCTGGCGCTCGAGTGCTCGCGGTGTCTGAAGGCGATCGACCTTCCCGTCGAGCTGCACCTCGAGGAGGAGGTGCTGCCGTCGATCGACATCTCGTCGGGATTGCCGGTCCGACGCGAGGAGGGCGAGGATCCCGAAGCCGCGGTGCTCAACGATCACCACGAGCTCGAGCTGCGGCTGCTCATCCTCGAAGCGATCAGCCTCGTCGAGCCGATCGCCCCGCTGTGCGAGCCGGGCTGCCCGGGCTTGTGCGCCGAGTGCGGTGAGCGCCTCGGCCCGACCCACGTGGAACACGAGGCCGAGATCGACCCGCGGCTGGAGGCGCTCCGCGCGTTCAAGGTCGACGACTCGGAGCGGAGCGGGTAGACTGCCGCCGACCCCGACGCCCCGCGGCGCTGCGTTCGCGCGCGCGGCGCGCGACGAGACGACGACGATCCGCCGGTGCCACGCGCGCCCGCGAAGGTAGAAGGAGCACGAGACCGACATGGGTGTGCCGAAGCGCAAGGTGGCCCACGCCCGGCAGATGGACCGCCGAAGCCATCACGCCCTCACGCTGCCGCGGCTCGAGGAGTGTCCGCACTGCCACGAGATGAAGCTGCCCCACCGTGTCTGCCCCAGCTGCGGCTGGTACAAGGGGCGCCAGGCCATCGACCTCAAGCCGGCCGGCGCGCCGGCGGGTGGCGAGGAGTCCGCGTCCTAGTCCGGTGACCGTGCCGGACGCGCCCGGGTCCACGGCGGGCGATCCCGCGGCGTCCCGTCGCAGCGGCATGCGCGTCGCGGTCGACGCGATGGGCGGGGACCACGGACCGTCCGAGGTCGTCCCGGGGGCGCTCGCCTACGCCCGCGCGAACCCCGCCGATCGGGTGCTGCTCGTGGGCGATCGGGCGGCGATCGAGTCGCACCTCGGTGCCGCACCGCCCGCGAACGTCGCGGTCGTGCACGCGGCGCAGGTGATCGAGATGGACGAGCAGCCCGCGCTCGCGCTGCGCGAGAAGCGGGATTCCTCGATCCTCGTCGCGACCGATCTCGTGCGGGGCGGCGAGGCGGACGCCGTCGTGACGGCGGGTCACACCGGCGCGGGGATGGCGGCCGCCGTCCTTCGGCTGGGCCGCCTCGCCGGGGTGGATCGACCCGCGCTCGCCGTGCAGATCGTCGCCGGCGACCGGCCGTTCGTCCTGCTCGATATCGGCGCCAACCCGGACTCGACGCCCGAGAACCTCGCCCAGTACGCGCGGATGGGCGCGATCTTCTCCGAGCGGGTGCTGGGGGTCCCGCGCCCGCGAGTGGCGCTCCTGAGCATCGGCGAGGAGAAGGGCAAGGGCGATGCCCGCATCGCCCGGGCGACCGAGCTGCTGGACCGGACGGACCTGCACTTCGTGGGCAATGTCGAGGGCAAGGACCTCACCCGGCGGATGGCTGACGTCGTCGTGACCGATGCGGTGACCGGCAACGTCGTGATCAAGTTCTTCGAGGGCCTGTCCGGGTTCATCTTCGACCAGTTCCGCTCGGAGTTCCGGCGCTCGATCCGCGGACGGCTCGCGTACCTGTTGCTGCGCCCCGGCATCGCCCGGATCCGGGAGCTGTTCGACTACGAGCGGGTGGGCGGCTCACCGCTCCTCGGGGTTCGGGGCGCCGTGATCATCACGCACGGCCGGGCTCGGGCCCGGATGATCGAGCACGCGGTCCGCGTAGCGGCAACGACCGCCCGCGAGCGGGTACCGGAGCGGATCGCCGAGGCGCTCGCGGCCGAAGGGGGCGACGCCGGTCGCGCCGGGCGCGGCGGATCGATCGAGGCGGCGTCATGACCCCGGAGCTGATGGTCGACCGGCGGGTCGTGACCGAGATGGTCCGTCTCGCGGCGCTTGAGGTCCCCGGCGTCCTGCGGGTGGGGCGGGGCGGGCCGGCGTGGCGCGAGATCCTCCTCGGCTCGCCGATCCGGACGCGCATCCGCGACCGCGGCGTCCAGGTCACCGTGTGGGTCGTCGCGCGCCCGCGGCAGCCGCTGGTCGCGCTCGCCCGCGACGTCCGCGCAGCCGTCGCCGCGAGCGTCACGCGGCTGCTCGCGATGGAGCTGTGCGAGGTCACCGTGCTCGTCGACGGCGTCGGTGCCTGACGACGCGCGCGATCGCGAGGATCGCATCCGTGCGCTGCGGGCGGGCCGCCGGATCGCCCTCGCGGCGGTCTTCGAGGCCGACTTCGGGCAGCGGACGGCGGACGCGATCCTGGAGCGCCACCTCGCGGCCGAAGGCGACGCCGAGACCGCCCGGCTGGCCCGCGAGATCGTGGCAGCCGTGACCCGGAATCGGCCGTCCATCGACGCGGACATCGAGCGTCTCGCACCCCGCTACCCGGTGGTCGGGATGGCCCGGATGGACCGCTCGCTGCTGCGTTGCGCGATAGGTGAGGTGTTACACTCCGCCGCGACGCCGGCCCGGGTGGCGATCGCCGAGTGGGTCGAGCTGGCGCGGACCTATTCCGGGGACCCAATGCGCAGGCTCATGAACGGCATCCTCGGACGGCTCGCCCGAGAACGCGACGCCCGTGACGACACCCAGGCAGGAGGAGAGCGCCAGTGGCCAGCACCTACGAGCGGCTGAAGAAGATCGTCGTCGAACAGCTCGGGGTCGAGGAAGCCGAGGTCACCCCCGAGGCATCGTTCGTGGACGACCTCAACGCCGACTCGCTGGACCTCGTCGAGCTCATCATGAGCCTCGAGGAGGAGTTCGGGACCGAGATCTCGGACGAGGACGCCGAGAAGATCCGGACCGTGCAGGACGCGGTCGACTACATCGACGAGCACTCCTCCTAGGCCCGACGCCACCCAGGGCGCGATGCGCCCGGTCGACGCCATCGCCGCGCGCCTCGGACTGCCCATCCGCGATCCGGAGCTCATCGAGCAGGCGCTCGTCCACAGCAGCTGGCTCCACGAGCACCGCGACCTCGCGCGCGGCCACAACGAACGGCTCGAGCTCCTCGGCGATGCCGTGGTGAGCCTGGCGGTCTCCGAGGCGCTGTACGCGCGCCATCCCGACGACGACGAGGGCGTCCTGTCCGCGCGCCGCGCCGCGATCGTCAGCACCGCGGGCCTCGCGCGCCTCGCTGCCCGGATCGACCTCGGCGAGCTGCTCCTCCTCGGCGAAGGCGAGGCGCAGCGTGGCGGTCGGCGGCGGCCCTCGCTGCTCGCGTCGGCGTTCGAGGCGCTCGCCGGCGCGGTGTACCTCGACCAGGGCTGGGAGGCGACGCGCGCCTGGCTCATCGAGCTGGCCGCGCCCGAGCTCAACGCGGATGCGCCGGTCATCAGCCTGAAGAGCCCCAAGAGCCGCCTCCAGGAGCACACGCAGCGCTCCACCGGCGACCGGCCCGTCTACCGCCTGCTCGACGCGCTGGGCCCGGATCACGAGAAGAACTTCCGGGTGGAGGTGCTCGTCGACGGGCGCGTGCTCGGACAGGGCGAGGGATCCTCCCGGCGCGAGGCCGAGACGGCCGCAGCGGCTCAGGCGCTCGAGACACTCCGCCGCGATCGCGCGGCTCGTCGCGCCGGGACGGTGGCCGATCCTGCTCGGGATACCGGCGCTTCCTCGCAGGCGGCCGGCTCGTGACCGCCCGCGCGCGGCTGCTCGCGCTGCGGCTCCAGGGGTTCAAGTCGTTCGCGGAACGCACGGTCGTCGAGTTCGGCCCAGGGATCAGTGCCGTCGTGGGCCCGAACGGCTCGGGCAAGTCGAACCTCGCTGATGCCCTTCGCTGGTCGCTCGGGGAGCAGGGCCGCTCGCTCCGCGCCCGCAGGAGCGAGGACGTCATCTGGGCTGGCTCCGAACGCCGAAAGGCGCAGGGCATGGCGGACGTGACACTCGTGCTCGACAACGCCGACGCGCTCCTCCCGGTCGCGTACGGGATCGTGGAGCTCGGGCGCCGCCTCTACCGGAGCGGCGAGAACGACTACCTCCTGAACCGGCAGCGCGTTCGGCTGCGGGACCTGGTCGAGCTCCTCGACGCCGCGCACCTCGCCGAGAACGCCTTCCTGTTCATCGGGCAGGGCATGGTCGACCAGGCGCTCGCGCTCCGCCCGGAGGAACGCCGGCCGCTCTTCGAGGAGGTCGCGGGCGTCCGGCGCCACGAGCGGCGGCGCCGAAAGGCCGAGGAGCAGCTGGCCGAGTCCGAATCGAACCTCGCGCGCGTTGAGGACATCCTCGCCGAGCTGCGGCCGCAGGCGCGGCGGCTGGGGCAGCTCGCGGAGCAGCAGGCGACCCGGCTGACCGCTGGCGAGGAGCTGGCGGCCGCGCTCGTCACGGCGGCCCACGCTCGCTGGCACGAGACCGCACGTCGTGCCGCCGAGACCGCCCAGGGCTCGGCCATGGCGCGCGCCGCCGCCGATCGCGGGGCTGCCGAGCTCGAGCAGATCGAGGCGGAGGTCGCCACCGTGTCCGCCGGCCTCGCCGCCCGAACCGGCGCGGAGCAGGCGCATCGCGCCGAGCACGAGGCCCGGCTGGCGGAGCTGACCGGGCTCCGGCTTCGCGACGCGCGGATCGCCTCGGAGCTCGAGGCGCTCGCCCGCGACCGGGCGCGTCTCCTGGACGAGCGGGCCGCCGCCGAGGCCGACCTCAGTCGACAGCGCCGGATCCTCGCCGAGCCGCTCCCGCCGCGCGACCTCGATCTCGAGGCGTCGCTCGCGGCCGCCGAGCGGTCGCTCGCGGAGGCGCTCGAGGAACTGGGTGCCCTGCGCGCCGCGAGTCGCGCGCGCGGCGACGAGCTGGCTGCCCTTCAACGGGCCGAGGCCGCGCGCGCGTCTGAGGCGGAGACCGCACGTCGCCACGCGTCGGAGGCGGCTCGACGCGCCGAGGAGGAGGCGTCACGGCAGACCGCCACCGCCGAACGGCACGCGCTCGCCGAGGAGCGACTGGCCGCGGCAGGGGACGCGCTCCGCGTCGCCCAGGAAGCCGAGCAGGCCGCGATCGCGGAGCGCGAGGCCGCCCGCGCCGAGGTCGAGCGCCAGGAGGGGTTCCGGCAGGCGACGGCGGAACGGTCGGCGCAGGCGGGCAGCGCCCTCGCCGCGCTCCAGGGGCGCGTCGAGGCGGCCGAGGCCCGGATCGCCGAGGAGGAGGCGCGCGGCATCGCGCGGGCCGCTCGTCGGGCAGGCGGCCGGCGCGTCGACGAGGACCTCGGCGTCGAGCCGGCGATGCGGGCGGCGGTCGAGGCGGCGCTCGGCGAGCTCGCCCGGGCGTACCTCGTCGAGCGGGCAGGCGTGGTCGGGCTGGCGGCGGAGCGTGGCGCGCTCGTCGTGGCCGAGGCGCTCCGGGAGCGCGCCGTCCCGGAGCGTGACGAGATGCGCGCACGGCTGACGGCGCTCGGCGGCGGCCTGCTCGGCGACGCGATCCGACGCGATCCGACCGCCGCCGTCCAGCCGCTGCTCGCCCGGGTCGGGTGGCTGCCGACGCTCGAGGCCGCGCTGCAGATCCAGGCGGCGTTGCCGCCGGGCTGGCTGGTCGTCGTCCGGGACGGCAGCGCGAGCGTTGACGCGACCACCGTCCGAACGGGCCGCCCCGAGGGCGTGCTCGAGCGACGCGCGGAGCTGGACCGCCTGCGAACCGAGCTCGATCGGCTCGCGGGCGAGGCGCGGACCGCAGCCGAGGCTGCGGAGGCTGCCGCCACGGCGGCTGCCGATGCCCGAAAGCGGTTCGAGGCGGCGCGGGAGCGCGAGGCGGCCGCCCACGCCGCGCGACGGCGGGCGGAGGAGGCCGACCGCACCGCCGCACGCGAGAGCGAGGCGCTCGCCCGCGAGGCCGCCTGGCACGCGGCCCAGGCGACGCGTCTCCGCGCCGAGGCGGATCGGGCCCGGGATGCGGTGGCGGCGCTGGACGGGGAGGCGGCGCGGCGGGCCGACGCGATCGCCCCGACCGAGGACGGGGGCGCCGAGACGGCGATCGGTTCCTGGGAGAGCCGGGTCGCCGAGCTGCGTGCCCGGAGGGATCGCCTCGCGGCAGAGCACGCGGGGCAGGACGGAACGCGCCGGGAGGCCGAGGGACGCCGGGCCCGTGCCGAGGCCGCGGCGGCCTACGACGAGCAGCGGATCGCCGCGGCGGAGCGCTCGATCGACGCCCTCGACGACCGACAGCGCGCGGCGGAGCTCGAGCGCGAGGCGCTCATGGTCGACCTCGCGGCGGCCACCGAGCACGAAGCCCGCGCGCGCGAGGCGCTCGATGCGATCCGCTCGGCCGAGGCGGCGGAGCGGGCGCGGCTGGCCGAGGTCGAGCGCTCGGCCGGACAGGCGCGGGAGCGGCTGCGGACGCTCGAGGACCGTGCCCGCGCGGCGCAGGTCGCGGATCTGGAGGCGCGGCTGGGTCTCGACGCCCTGCGGGAGCAGCTGCTCGTCGAGCTGGCGGCGCTCGGCGAGCTCGCCGTTCGTCACCTCGCGGAGGCGGCCGGCGGCACGGTGCCCGAATCCGTCAGCCCGTTCGACGATCCGGAGGTTGCCGAGGAGACGGTGGCGATCGATGCCGCGCTCCGGGCGGTGGCGTCCGTGTGGGCCTCCAGACCGCCGGCGGCGGAGCCCCCGAGTCCCGGTCGCCTGGCGGCGCTCCGTCGCAGGTTCCACGAGCTGGGTGCCGCGAACCCGTATGCCGTCGACGAATACCGGGC
Organism: Candidatus Limnocylindrales bacterium; assembly: GCA_035699445.1. Lineage (GTDB taxonomy): Bacteria > Chloroflexota > Limnocylindria > Limnocylindrales > CSP1-4 > DASSPX01. The sequence continues at coordinate 41,522 of DASSPX010000127.1, forward strand.
GCTCCGGGAGCGACTGGAGGGCCTCGAGGCGCAGGCGCGGGACCTGCGCGAGGCGATCGCGAAGACCCGCAGCCTGATCGGCGAGCTCGACGAGATGATCGCGACGCAGTTCCGGGCGACGTTCGCGGCGCTCGAGACCACGTTCGACCGCCGGTTCCAGCAGCTGTTCGGGGGTGGCTTCGCGCGCCTGTCGCTCACCGACCCGGCGGACCTGTCGTCGACCGGGATCGAGATCGTCGCCCGGCCCCCGGGCAAGAAGCCGCAGACGCTCGCGATGCTGTCGGGTGGCGAACGGGCGCTCACGGCCGTGGCGCTCCTGTTCGCGATGCTCGAGGTTCGTCCGGTGCCGTTCTGCGTCCTCGACGAGGTGGACGCCGCGCTCGACGAGGCCAACGTCGGACGGTTCACGGAGGCGCTCCGGTCGCTGACGGATCAGACGCAGTTCATCGTCATCACCCACAACCGCGGCACGATCGAGATCGCCGACGCGCTGTACGGCGTCACGGTCGGCGACGACTCCGTCAGCCGCGTCATCAGCCTGCGTCTCGAGGAGGCCCAGGCGATCGCCGACCACCAGCGCGGCGCGCGCCAGGCCCTGCTCGCCGACGCTCCGGTCGGCTAGCCGCCGGAGTACCGATGCGCTTCTTCCGACGCGACCCCGACCGCCCTGACGAGCCCGCGCCCGAGTCAGGCTCCGAGGCAGCGGATGTGCCGCCCGCCCCTGCGTCACCTGCAGACGCCGTTGCCGAACCGCGGCCCGCGCCCGCGGGTGCGCCCGAACCTGCGCCCGTCTGGGCCTGGGGCGCGGACTACTCGCCCGAGAAGGCCGACGCCGCACGCCGGGAGCGCGAGCGGGCGGCCCTCGAGGCCGGTCTCGAGAAGTCGCGCACCGGCTTCGCGGCCCGTCTCCGGGAGGCGTTCGCCGGCGGCGGCGACGAGCTGTGGGAGGACGTCGAGGAGACGCTGATCGCGGGTGACGTCGGCGCGGCGCTGGCGATCGACCTGGTCGAACGGGCGCGGAAGCGCCGCGATCCCGGCGGGCCCGAAGCCGCCGTGCGCGCAGAGCTGGCCGCGCTCCTCGCCCCGCGCGACGTCGCCGACTGGGCGCCCGCCCCGGCCATCGCCGGCGGCCCGGCGGTCGTGCTCGTCGTGGGCGTGAACGGGACGGGCAAGACGACGACGATCGGCAAGCTCGCCGCGCGCTACCGGGCCGACGGGCGGCGGGTGGTGGTTGCCGCGGCGGACACGTTCCGGGCGGCCGCCATCGACCAGCTGCGGATCTGGGCGGAACGTGCCTCGGTGGACGTGGTCGCGCACGCGCCGGGCGCGGATCCGGGCGCGGTGGTGTTCGATGCCCTCGATGCCGCGATCGCCCGCAACGCCGACGTCCTCATCGCGGACACCGCGGGGCGCCTGCACACGAAGGTCAACCTCATGGACGAGCTCACGAAGATCCGCCGGATCATCGACAAGCGACTGCCCGGCGCGGCGCCGGAGACGCTGTTCGTCCTCGACGCGACGACCGGTCAGAACGGGCTCGCGCAGGCGCGGGCATTCCATGAGGCCGTCGGGCTGACGGGGATCGTGCTCACGAAGCTCGACTCGACGGCGAAGGGCGGCATCGTGTTCGCGATCGAGCACGAGCTCGACGTGCCGGTCCGGTTCGTCGGGGTGGGGGAGCGGACCGAGGATCTCCTCCCGTTCGACCCCGACGGATTCGTGGCCGCCCTGTTCGCCTGAGCAGGCGTGTCGCCGACTACGGGAGCCGCGTCGCCACGCTGAGCGTCTGACGCCCCGTCGACGTCGTCGCCTCGACGAGGAACCGGTAGCGGCCGCCCGGCAGCAGCGCGCCGCTCGCCGTGCGGCCGTTCCACGCCCAGCGGAACGTGCCCGGAGCGACCGATCGGGCGGACACTGCGGTGCGCACGACGCGGTCGGCGTCGTTGAGCACGAGCAGCCGGAGCACCGCGGGCTCGGCGACCTGCACGCTGAACGTGCGCGAGCGGTACGCCGAGCGGGTGACGGCGGGGCGTCGGAGCGTCCGCAGGAGCGTCACCGGTGCCGCGGCCAGCCCGGTGCGCCCGTCGGACGTGCGAACCGCGAGCGCGGCCACGTACCGCCCCACCGGGGCGACCGCGCCGTCGTCGCCGAGCCCGTCCCAGACCATCGAGCCGGCCTGGCCCTCGATCGGCACCGTGCGCACGACGGTCGAGCCCCGCCGGATCTCGAGCGTGCCCGACACGGGGAGGTCGGTCGCCCAGAAGACCTGCGCGGACTCGATCAGCCCGTCGCCGTCCGGGGCGAACGTCGTCGAGTCCGAGCGCTGCGCACGGCCGGGCACGATCACCCAGGCATCCGTCGCCACGGGCGGCAGCGGCGCCGCGGCCGGGCCGAGGAACTGCTCGCGGATGAGCGCGGCAAGCTCGGAGCGGCCGTCGTCGTAGCCCAGCGCCCAGATCCCGACCCCGCGCAGTCCGCGCTGGAGCACGAGCCCGTACTTCACCCGCAGGGAATCGACGTTGTCGAACCACAGCTGCCGCGTCCGGGTGCCGAGCGCGGGATGGCTCGACCAGGCCTTCGGATACGTCGTCCAGGCCGACTGCTCGACCCCGTCGTAGAGCGCGCCGTAGCGCTCGGCGAACGCGATCGCCTCGTGGTACAGCACGGCCCGCGACCAGTCGGCCGGCCCGCCGGCTGGGCGGGGCAGCGGCCCGACGTGCCGCGCGGAATCGGCGGTCGTCCACACGCGACCGTAGTACGGCACGCCGAGGATGAGCCGTTCGGGCGGCACGCCGGTGGCGACGAAGCGGTCGATCGCCTCGTCGATTCCCGCATCCGGTCCGCCCAGCGGCGAGATCGACCCGGTGGTCCGGGCGGAGGCGGTGCGGAAGTCGTAGCCCATGAGGAGGGCCGCGTCCGCGCCGCCGGGCGCGAGGGCCGCGGCAGCGGTCGTCGCGTCGCCATTGCCGGTGACGTCGAACGTGAGCGACATGCCCGGGCGGATCGCGTCCAGCGAGGCCCGCACCTCGCGGACGAGCGCGAGGAACCCCGCCTCGCTTCCGCGAGGGATCGGCTCGACGTCGAGGTTGACGCCGTCCGCCCCACGGACGACGACCTCGCCCGCGATCTGCGCCGCGAGCAGGTCGATTGCCGCCGGGTCGTTGAGCAGCGCCTCGGTCACCGCGCGATCCGCGGCGGACCACGAGAAGCGCTGGATCGTCAACGTGAGCCGGACCCCGTTCGCATGGGCCGCATCCCTGACGGCGGCGAGGGCCGGCGACACCCAGCCGTTCCAGCCGCGCCCGGAGCGGATGAGCTCGCCCTCGGCACCGGCATGCACGCCGAAGTACGCCACCTCCGTCAGCGTGTCCCAGGCGATCGTGTTGTCCGGATCCTCCAGCTCCCAGTAGGGGAGGAATCCGAGGACCTCGCGCGCGGGCCGGCCCGCCTCGGCGGCGAGCCGCACCGCGGTGTCCTCGGCGCGCGCGGGGACGGCGGTGCCGGCGAGCGCGGCGAGCGCGAGCAGCGAGGCGGCGGCTCGACGAACCACGGGGGTGGGAAGGATCGCGGGTCGGCTGCCCGGCCGCAAGCCCTTGCCCGCACGCACCGCGCATGGAGGCGGGCACGGGCGACGATCCGGGCCCCCTGTCCTACACTCCGGGGCGCCCTCGCGGCGATGCTCCCTGCGCACGAGCACCCGCCGCGCCAGCTCGCGCACGCCCGCTGCGTCGACCTCGCCGACCGTCACCCGGAGGCACCGTCCCCCGATGTTCGACAGCCTTTCCGACCGCCTGCGTCGCACCCTCGCCGGCCTCACCGGTCGCGGCCGCGTGTCCGAGGCCGACGTCGAGGCAGCGATGCGGGAGGTCCGCCTCGCGCTCCTCGAGGCCGACGTCAACTACAAGGTCGTCAAGGACTTCGTCGCCCGGGTCCGGGAGCGGGCGGTGGGCGCCGAGGTGCTCGAGAGCCTGACCGCGGGCCAGCAGGTCGTGAAGATCGTCCACGAGGAGCTCACGGCGCTCCTGTCGGCCGGCGACCGGACGTTCCGGCTCTCCGGCAACCCGGCGGTCGTCGCCCTCGTGGGACTCCAGGGCTCGGGCAAGACGACGAGCGCGGCCAAGCTCGCCCGGCACGTGATCAAGCAGGGGCGGCAGCCGATGCTCGTGGCCGCCGACCCGTATCGCCCGGCCGCGGCCGACCAGCTCCAGACGCTCGGCCGCGCGCTCGACGTCCCCGTGCACCGGGCGCCGGCCGGCACGCCGGTCGTCGACATCGCCCGCGGCGGGATCGAGCAGGCGAAGCGGGTCGGCCGGGACGTCGTGATCCTCGACACCGCCGGCCGCCTGACCGTCGACGAGGCGCTGATGGCCGAGATCCGCGACGTCGCCGCGGTCACGAAGCCGGTCGAGACGCTGCTCGTCGTGGACGCGATGACCGGCCAGCAGGCCGTCGATGTCGCGCGCGCGTTCGCCGAGGCCGTGCCGCTCACGGGCCTGGTGATGACGAAGATCGACGGAGACGCGCGCGGCGGCGCGGCGCTCTCGATCGGTGCCGTGACGGGTCTGCCCGTGAAGTTCCTGGGCACGGGCGAGAAGACCGACGCGCTCGAGCCCTTCCATCCCGATCGCCTGTCGGGACGGATCCTCGGCATGGGCGACGTGCTGACGCTCGTGGAGCGCGCCCAGGAGGCGTTCGACCAGAAGCAGGCGGCCAGGCTCGAGGAGAAGGTCCGCAAGGCGAGCTTCACCCTCGAGGACATGCTCGAGTCGATGCAGCAGGTCCAGAAGATGGGGCCGATGGGCCAGGTGCTCTCGATGATCCCGGGCATGGGCGGGCTCGCGAAGGAGGCCCAGGCGGCGGTGGACCGGGGAGAGCTGCGCCGGACCGAGGCGATCATCCGCGCGATGACGCCCGCCGAGCGGCGCGATCCGACCGTGCTCAACGCGTCGCGCCGGCGCCGGATCGCGAACGGTTCCGGGACGACGCTCCCGGAGGTCAACCGTCTCGTCAAGCAGTTCGGCGAGATGCAGAAGCTGATGAAGCAGTTCGCCGGGGGCGCAGGCAAGCGTGCGGCGATGAGCGCGATGCTGGGACGTCGATGAGCCCGGCATCGCCGACCGCGTTCCGGGAGGGGGTCACCGCATGACGACCGACGAGCCGACCACGATCGACGAGACACCGACCACGGTCACGTCCGCGCCGACGACGCCGGTGGAGCCGCCGGCGGCGCGGGGCGCGAGCCGGAATCGCTGGATCGCGGCGATCGCCGTGAGTGCCGTGGTGATCGCCGCCGCGATCGGCGCCACCCTGCTGCTGACCGGCGAGGCGCCCGACGCCGACGTGCTGGCGTGGACCCCGGCCGAGAGCGTGATGTACGCGGAGGCACGACTCGACCTGCCCGGCGACCAGCGCCAGCAGCTCGGCACGTTCCTGTCCGCGTTCCCGGGCTTCGACGACCAGGCGATCCTCGACCAGAAGCTCGCGGAGGTGATGGATCGCGTGGTCCGTGGTGCCACCGAAGGCGCGTGGGACTACCAGAACGACATCGATCCGTGGTTCGACGGTCAGGTCTCGGTGAGCGTCGGGCCGTTGCCGACCGATCCGGACGATGCCCGCACAGGCCGCCTCCTCGTCCTCGTGGGCGTGGACGACGCCGCCGCGGCGCGCGCGTGGGTGGACGAGGTGCTCGCGAGCGAGGGCGCACCGCGCTCGACGACGACGCACGGCTCGGTCGAGGTCACGGTCATCGAGACGGGGTCCGAGCGTGCCCCGGACGCCGCGTACGCGACCTTCGGGCCGGTGCTGGCGCTCGGCGACCTGGCGTCGGTGACCGCGTCGATCGATACCGGTGGCAACGGGGGCCTCGCGTCAGCGGACACGTTCACCGCGGCCTCGCGCTCGCTGCCGGGCGACCGGCTGGCGTACTACTGGATGGACCTCGCCGCGGTGACGAGCTGGTCCACGGCCATGCAGGGCCAGCTGGGCCCCGACGTGCCGGCGCCGATGCCGCCGCTGCCGGCGTTCTTCGACGACATGACCCCGGCGTGGGTTGCCGGGGCGCTGCGGGCCGAGGGCGACGCGCTCGTCTTCGAGGCCCGCTCCCCGCACGTGGCGGCGATCGCTGGAGATCCCGCCAACCGCGCCTCCACGCTCGCCGCGCTCGTGCCCGCGAACACGCTCCTCCTCGCCGCCTCGCACGACGTGTCGGGCAACGTGGACCGGCTGCTCACGCTCCTCCGCAGCGATCCGAACATCGCAAGCAGCGTGACGGAGGTGGAGAACGCACTCGGAATCCTGGGTGGCGTGGACGGGCTCGCGGGCTGGATCGGCGACCTCGGCATCGTCGTCGTCCCCGAGGGCAGCGGCGTCGCCGGCGGCGTCGTGATCGACCCGACCGATCGTGCCGCCGCCGAGCGGCTGCTGACGACGCTGCGGAGCTTCGTCACGCTCGCCGGCGGCTCGGCCGGCATCTCGATCCGCGACGAGACCCACGGCTCGGCCGCGATCACGATCCTCACCATCGAGGACGCGAGTCAGCTCCTCGAGCTGGCCCGGGCCATGGGCAGCACGGACGTTCCGTCCGCTGCGACCCCGCCGATCACCGTCGAGCTTGCCTGGTCGGTGACGGACGACGTCGTCGTGCTCGGCTCCTCGCCCTCGTTCGTGCGCACCGTGCTCGACGTTCCGGGCGCCGAGTCGCTCGCGGAGAACGACCGGTTCGAGGCGCTGGTCGGACGCGCCGGTCGTGAGCACAGCGGGCTGTTCTGGGTGGATGTCGCGGCCGCCCGCGGACTCGCGGAGGGGATCCTGCCGGCGGAGGATCGCGCGGACTACGACCGCGAGATCCGCCCGTACGTGGAAGCGCTCGATGCGGCGCTCGGCACGCACGTGATGGGCAGCGACGTCGACGCGTCGTCGATCTATGTGACCGTCTCGGAGTAACCTTCCGCAGCCACACGCGACATCGCGTTCGCGCACGGCCGTGCCCACGGCCGGCGCCCAGTTCCGAAGGAGGATCCACCGCAACATGGCCGTCCGCATCCGCCTGACCCGTGTCGGCGCGACGAAGCAGCCGACCTACCGGGTCGTCGTCGCCGACAGTCGAGCCGCCCGCGACGGGCGTGCGCTCGACACCATCGGCCACTACAACCCGCGGACCGAGCCGATCGAGCTGCACATCGACGAGGCGAAGGCCAGGGACTGGCTCGCCAAGGGCGCGCAGCCGTCCGACACCGTCAGCCGCCTGTTCCGCCGCGCGGGCGTCCTGCCCGCGGCG
>DASSPX010000128.1:0-13979 GCA_035699445.1 Candidatus Limnocylindrales bacterium
GGCAGCATCTCGATCGGCCTGTACGACCCGGCGACCAGGGTCGTCGAGTGGCGGTACGAGGTCGAGGAGGGCGAGCGCTACTACAGCGATCCGATGCCGCTGGGGACCGGCCTCACGACGCGGGTCATCGAGAGCGGCGAGACGCTCCGCGCGAGCACGGCAGCCGAGCTCGATGCGCTGGGCCCCGTGGTCGTTCCCGGAGCGAGCGGCCTCGACGGGCAGCAGGGGCAGTCGTGGCTGGGTGCGCCCATTCGCGTGGGCGACGACATCGCGGGCGTGATCATCCTCGAGAGCCGCCGTCCGCACGCCTTCGACGAGTCCGACGAGCGCCTCCTGACGACGATCGCGTCGAGCATGGGGGTCGCGCTCGACAACGCACGCCTGTTCGAGGAGACGAAGCGCCTGCTGGCCGAGACCGACGCGCGGGCGGCCGAGCTGGCGGTCATCAACGAGATCGGGCAGGCACTGGCGCGCCAGCTCGACTTCGACGCCGTCATCCAGCTGGTGGGCGAGCGGGTCCGCGACCTGTTCTCCGCCACGTCGATGTTCATCGCGATCTACGACCAGGACACGAACACGGTCTCCTGGCCGTACGACGTCGACGAAGGACAGCCGTTCCACCGCGAGGCACGCCCGCTCGGATCGGGGCTGACCTCCCAGATCATCAGGAGCCAGCGACCGATGCGCTTCGGCACCGTCGCCGAGGTCGAGGCTGCCGGCGGGGTGCACGTCGGCGGCACGGTGCTCCAGTCCTGGCTGGGCGTGCCGATCATGGGCGCCAGCCGCGTCATTGGGGTGGTCGTGCTGGCGAGCGTCGGGGCGAACGCGTTCAGCGCGGCCGATGAGCGGGTCCTTGGCACGCTGGCGACGAGCATGGGAGTGGCGCTCGAGAACGCCCGGCTGATCCACGAGACGCGGCAGCGCGTGTCCGAGCTCGACGTCGTCAACCGGGTCGGCCAGGCCGTTGCGAGCCAGCTGGACCTCATTGCGCTGCTCGAGCTGGTGGGCGAGCGGCTGCGCGAGACGTTCGCCGCCGACATCGTGTACGTCGCCCTCCACGACCCCGACAGCGACGTGATCGAGTTTCCGTACTACAGCGAGATGGGCGACCGCCGGCCGCCGGAGCCGATCCGGTTCGGCGACGGGCTCACGTCGCGGATCCTGCGGGAGCGGCAGCCGCTGCTCCTGAACCACCAGGGCGAGTTCGAAGCCGTCGGCACGCCGATGCTCGGGACGCGCGTCCGGTCCTACCTCGGCGTCCCGATCCTGATCGGGGAGGCCGCGATCGGCGTCGTGAGCGTCCAGAGCGCGACCGAGGAGGGCCGGTTCGGCGACGACGATGTCCGGCTGCTCACGACGCTCGCGGCGAACGTCGGGGCGGCCATCCGGAACGCACAGCTGTACCGCGAGGCCCATCGGCGCGCCGAGGAGATGGCCGCGATCGCCGAGGTCGGCCGGGAGGTGTCCTCCACCCTCGACCTGCGGGATGTCCTCAAGGTGATCGCCGAGCGCGCGCAGGCGCTGCTCGCTGCGGACACCAGTGCCGTGTTCCTCGCACAACCGGACGGGCGGTCATTCCGGGCGCTGGTGGCGCTGGGCAACATCGCCGACGCGATCCTCGCGGACTCGATCACGGTCGGCGAGGGGATCATCGGCGACGTCATCGCGCGGCGCGAGCCGGAGCTCGTAAACGACGTCGTCCACGATCCGCGAACGGTGCAGATCCCGGGAACCGATGCCGGTGTCGAGGAGCGGCTCATGATCGCGCCCCTGCTCGCCGGCGATCGGGTCAGCGGCGTCCTCGCGGTGTGGCGCACCATCCCGCGCGAGCCGTTCGTGCCCGCGGACCTCGACTTCCTCGTGGGGCTCGGTCGGCAGGCCGCCGTGGCCATCGAGAACGCGCGGCTGTTCGAGGAGGCGCGACAGGCGCGCGAGGCTGCCGAGACCGCGAACCAGGCGAAGAGTGCGTTCCTCGCGGCGATGAGCCACGAGATCCGGACGCCGATGAACGCCGTCATCGGCATGAGCGGGCTGCTGCTCGACACCCCGCTGACGGACGAGCAGCGCGACTACGCCGAGACGATCCGGACCTCGGGCGACGCGCTCCTCACGATCATCAACGACATTCTCGACTTCTCGAAGATCGAGGCCGGCCGGGTCGAGCTCGCGAGCGAGCCGTTCTCGCTCGTCCGGACGATCGAGGGCGCGCTCGACGTCGTGGCCCCCACGGCAGCGGCCAAGGGGATCGAGCTCACGTATGAAGCGGACGGCGAGCTGCCCGAGGCGGTGCTCGGCGATGCCGGACGGGTCCGGCAGGTCGTGCTGAACCTCCTGTCGAACGCGGTGAAATTCACCGATATCGGCGAAGTCGCCCTCTCCGTGGCGGGTCGCCGCCTCGACAGCGCCGGGCCGCAGCCGACGTGGGAACTGCAGATCTCCGTGCGCGACACCGGCATCGGCATCCCGCCCGACCGGATGGACCGGCTGTTCCAGTCCTTCAGCCAGGTCGATGCGTCGATCTCGCGACGGTACGGCGGCACGGGCCTCGGGCTCGCGATCAGCCGCCGGCTCGCCGAGGCGATGCGCGGTGCCGTCACCGCCGCAAGCAGCGGCGTGCCCGGCGAGGGCAGCACGTTCCGCCTCACGTTCGTCGCCCGCGAAGTCCCGCCGCCCGTCGCCGCCGCGGTGCCGGTACCCAGGAGCCTGGCCGGCGCTCGCGTGCTCGTCGTCGACGACAACGCCACGAACCTGCGGATCCTGTCCACCCTGCTCGGCCGGTGGCGTGTCGAGGCGGCCGAGACCCGCTCGCCACGCGAGGCCCTCGGGTGGGTGCGGGACGGGCAGCGCTTCGATCTCGCGATCGTCGACTTCGCGATGCCCGAGCTCGACGGCGTCGAGCTCGCCGCAGCGGTCCGGGACGCCCAGCCTGACCGACCGCTGCCGGTCATCCTGCTCTCCTCGATCGGCATGCACGACCGGCGGCTGGCCGGGGTTGCCGCCGTGCTCACGAAGCCCGTCAAACCTTCGGTGCTCCACGACACGCTCGCGACCGTGCTGGCCGGGGAACCCTCGCATGCCCTCGCCGCGGCGGGGCGAATGCCCGAGCGCGGCCGCTCCGGTCCGGGCCAGCTGCGGATCCTGCTCGCCGAGGACAACGCGGTGAACCAGAAGCTCGCGCTGCGGGTGCTCGAGAAGATGGGCTACGGCGCGGACGTGGCGGCCAACGGGCTCGAGGCGATCGAGGCGCTGGAGCGGAGCGAGTACGACCTCGTGCTCATGGACGTCCAGATGCCGGACCTCGACGGGCTCGAGGCGACCCGCCAGATCCGGGCGCGGTGGCCCGGGAGGCAGGTGCGAATCGTGGCGATGACGGCGAACGCGATGCAGGGCGACCGTGAGGCCTGTCTCGCCGCCGGGATGGACGACTATGTGTCCAAGCCGATCCGGCCCGACGAGCTCGAGGCCGCGATCGGGAAGGCTGGAGGCTGACGTGAGTCCTGACGTCGACGTGAGCCGACACCTGGACGGCGAGGTGCTGCGGGCGCTAATCGACATGGTGGGCGACGACCCAGAGTTCGTCGGTGAGCTCGTCGACACGTTCATCGCCGACTCGCCAGCGCAGCTCGCGGCGATCCGATCGGCCATTGCCGCTGGCTCCCCGGAGGAGCTCGTTCGCCCGGCGCACACCCTCAAGGGCAACAGCGTGAACCTCGGCGCGCCGGCGCTCGCCGCGATCTGCCGGGACCTCGAGGCCCAGGCTCGGGCGGGATCGCTCGACGGAGCGGCGGATCGACTGACGGCGGCAGAGGCGGAGTACCGCGACGTCGTCGAGGCGCTTGGGGTGGCCCGTCAGCGGAGGTGGCGAATCGAATGAGCGACCCTGCGCCGAATGCCGCTCCAACGATGCCGGGGCGCGTGCTCGTCGCCGACGACAGTGCCGTCAACCGGATGGTGCTCGGTCGTCTGCTCGCCGGCCTCGGTCACGACGTCGTCGAGGCATCGGACGGCACCCAGGCCCTCGAGATCCTGGGCGGCGCCGGCGACCGGATCGACATCGTCCTGCTCGATCTCGTGATGCCCGGGAAGGACGGGTTCGAGGTCCTCGCCACGATGAAGGCTGACGCCGCGCTGGCCACGCTCCCGGTGATCGTCATCTCGGACCTCGACGATCTCGACAGCATCGTGCGCTGCGTCGAGATGGGCGCGACCGACTTCCTGCCCCGACCGATCAAGCCGACGCTGCTGCGCGCCCGCGTCGACGCGTCGCTCGCGGACAAGCGGCTCCGCGACCAGGTGCACTCGCTGCTGTCGATGGTCGAGCGCCAGCGCACCGAGCTCGCCCGATTCCTGTCGCCCCAGGTGGCTGCCCTCGTTTCGTCATCCGACGGCGAGCAGCTGCTCGCCGGCCATCGGCGCGCCATCACCGCCGTGTTCTGCGACCTGCGCGGCTTCACGTCGTTCACGGAGACGGCCGAGCCGGAGGAGCTCCTCGGCGTCCTGCGCGAGTACCACGGGGCGATGGGGCGCCGGATCGTCGAGCACGAGGGCACGCTGGAGCACTTCGCGGGCGACGGCATGTTCGTGTTCTTCAACGATCCGGTCGTCCAGGACGATCACATGCTCCGCGGAGTGCGAATGGCCGTGGCGATGCGTGACGACATGGCAGGCCTGACGGCGGCCTGGCGGAAGCGTGGCTACGAGCTCGGCTTCGGCGTGGGGATCGCGGTCGGTCATGCGACGCTCGGCCGGATCGGGTTCGAGGGCCGGCACGATTACGGCGCGCTCGGCAACGTCGTGGTCCTCGCTTCGCGGCTCTCGTCACAGGCGCTTCCCGGCCAGATCCTCCTGAGCCAGCGCGCGTTCGCGACGGTCGAGGAGGCCGTGATCGCCGAACCCGTCGAGGGGCTGGTCCTCAAGGGCATGAGCCATCCCGTGACGGCGTGGAACGTCACGGCGCTCACCGAGGAGTCCGCCGTCGCGTGAGGCTCGCGCCGACTCGCTAGGCTCTCCGCGAAGACACGGGGGCGATAGAGGGACGAACGGTGCGACTGGACGGCAAGGTGGCGATCATCACCGGCGGCGCGAGCGGCATGGGCCGGGTGGCGGGCACGATGTTCGCCCGCGAAGGCGCCCGGGTCGTGCTCGCCGACGTGAGCGAGGAGGCGGCCGAATCCGCGGCCGCCGATGTGCGGGCGGCGGGCGGCGACGCGACGGCCGTCGTGGCCGACGTCTCCCTCGAGGACGACGCGCGCCGAATGGTCGAGCATGCCGTCGCGACGTACGGACGCGTGGACTGCCTGTACAACAACGCCGGGATCATGCCCGCCGCCGACCACAGCGTGATCGACACCGACGTCGACACGTGGGACCGGGTGATGGCGGTGAACGTGCGCGGCGTGTTCCTCGGCTGCAAGTACGCGATCCCGCGCATGGTCGAGCAGGGATCGGGCTCGATCATCAACATCGCCTCGTTCGTGGCGATCCTCGGCTGCTCGGTGCCCCAGGACGCGTACACCGCGTCGAAGGGCGCGGTCCTCGCCCTGACCCGCAGCCTCGCGGTGCAGTTCGCGCCGCAGGGCGTGCGCACGAACGCGATCTCGCCGGGACCGATCGAGACGCCGCTCCTCCTCGACTGGCTGGTGAAGGACGAGGAGGCGAAGCGGATCCGGCTTGCGCGCAACCCCACCGGGCGGTTCGGGAAGCCCGAGGAGATCGTGCACGTGGCGATCTACCTCGCGAGCGACGAGTCCCGCTGGACGAATGGTGCGAACCTCGTGATCGACGGCGGGATCACCGTCAACTACTTCTGATTCCAGGGAGGTCGCGATGACCGACGAGAAGGTCACCGAAGCCGATCCCGACGCCGCCGCGAAGCTCGTCGGCCCGATCGCGATCGGGATCGACGTCGGCGGCAGCGGCATCAAGGGCGCGGCGGTGGACACCGGCACGGGCGCGCTCGTCAGCGACCGGATCCGAATCGCCACGCCGCAGCCGTCGACGCCCGAGGCGTGCATCGCTGTGATCGTGCGGATCGTCGAGCGGATCTCGCGGTCGTTCCCGCCCGCGGATGGGACGCCCGTCGGCTGCGGCGTGCCGGGCGTCGTCATCGACGGCGTCGTGCGCACCGCGGCGAATATCGACCAGGGCTGGGTGGGCTACGACGCCGACGAGGCGCTCGAGCGGCTCCTGCACCGGCCCGTGTTCATGGTCAACGACGCGGATGCCGCCGGCGTCGCCGAGATGCGCCTCGGCGCCGGTCGAGGGCGCGACGGCACCGTGATCCTGCTCACGCTCGGGACCGGCACCGGGTCCGCGATCTTCGTCGACGGCAGGCTCGTGCCGAACACCGAGCTTGGGCACATGGAGATCCGGGGCCGGGATGCCGAGCGACGTTCGGCAGCGGCTGCCCGCGTCCGGCGCGGGCTCTCGTGGAAGGCCTGGGCGTCGGACCTCGACGAGCACCTCCATGCGATCCACAGGCTGTTCTGGCCACAGGTGATCATCCTCGGCGGCGGGGTCAGCAAGAACGCGGACAAGTTCATCCCCCGCCTCACGGTCCCGTGCGAGGTGATCCCCGCCGCGATGAGGAACGAGGCGGGGATCGTGGGCGCGGCGCTCGTCGCCGTGGGCCGGGCGGAGGCGCGCGACGCGGCGGCCGCCGGCTGAGCGACGGTTCTCCGGGATGCTCCCCTTCGCCGGCTCACGTGCGCCGGGTGGTGGCGGGCGATCACGACCCTGAGCGGACGGCGAGCGCGGTCTCGACGAGCCTCGTCACGAGCGGCTCGGCCGAGTTCGAACGCCATGCGAGGAGCACCGCGGCCGGCTCCAGGCCGACGACGGGTACGGTGCGGATCCGCGCGGTCGCGAAGTTCTGCATCACCGCGGGCATCGTGAACGCGACCCCCCGTCCGGCCTCCACCGCCGTGACCCACTCGTCCGCGGTGCGAATCACCGGGCCGACGGCGCCCTGACCCGGGCGGCGGAACCAGAAGTCCGGCCAGGGACCACGCACGGCTGGCACCCGGAGCCAGGGGAGATGCACGAGCTCGTCGGCATGGACGCTGCCGCGCTCGGCCAGCGGGTGCTCCGGCCGCACCGCGAGCAGCCGGTCCTCCTCGAGGAGGGTGATTGCCGACAGGCCCGGCTCGGGCAGCGGGCCGAAGATGAACGCCGCCTGCGTCGTGCCGTCGACGAGGCCGGCCGAGGGATCCGCGAAGTCGCGCTCGACCGTGCGCAGGTCGACCTCGGGGGCCGCCGCCGCGAACCGTCGAAGGATCTCCCGCACGATCGGGACGCCGCCGGCAGCCGTGGAGAAACCGACCGCCAGCCGGCCGCTGCGTCCTTCGGCGGCCTGCTGAACGCGCTCGAGCGCGTCCGAGGCCGCATCCACCACCCTGCGTGCGCCGTCGACCAGGACCTCTCCCGCCGACGTGAGCTCCACCTTGCGCGTGGTCCGAACGAACAGGGTCACGCCGAGCTGCTCCTCGAGGCGCCGGATGGACGCCGACAGCGCCTGCTGGGCCAGGTGGAGGCGCTCGGCGGCTCGGGTGAAGTTCAGCTCCTCGGCCACCGCCAGGAAGTAGCGCAGTTGCCGGAGCTCGATCGAGTCCACGCCCGGCGTGGGTCGCTCATTCACACCTCAATGGTACTTCGGACGACACATTAACAACGCGCGATGGTGACTCACCTCAAACGATCGGGCGGTTCGCAACGCGACCGTGCGTCCCGACGTTCGCGGAGGCACGTTCGGCGACCGAGTGGATCGGCGAGTTCGAACCTCCACGCCTTCTGACGAGGCGCGCCGGTGGCTGCGTCGCCCGCCACCGGCGCGACATTCGATCCGGACCGGCGCGTATGCTCGCCCGGTGACCGGGACGGCCGACGTCATCGTCGTCGGGGCTGGCGTCCAGGGGGCGAGCCTCGCGTTCCACCTCGCCCGGCGTGGCGCGTCGGTCCTCGTGCTCGAGCGGGACGTCGTCGGTGCCGGCGCGACCGGGCGTTCGTCGGGGTTCGTCCGGATGCACTACGACCTCGAGTCCGACGCCCGGCTCGCCTGGGCGTCGTTTCCGTACTTCCGGGCATGGAAGGACGTCGTGGGCGCCGGCGACTGCGAATTCGTCCGCACCGGGTTCCTCCAGCTGATGCCGCCGCCGCTCGCCGACCGGCTGCGGGCGAACGTCGCGATGCACCAGCGGATCGGAATCCCGACCCGGGTGGTTGGACCCGAGGACGTTGCCGAGCTCGTCCCGGGCTCCGTGACGGACGACATCGGAGCCGGCGCCTACGAGCCCGAATCGGGGTACGCGGACCCCAGCGGCACGGCGGCCGGGTTCCTCGCCGCGGCACGGGAGGACGGAGCGCGGCTCATCCAGGGCTGCGTCGTGCACGGCGTCGCCACCGAAGGAGACCGGGTGGTCGGCGTCGACACCGATCGTGGCCGGTTCGTGGCGCCGGTCGTCGTGGACGCCGCCGGCGCGTGGGCGGCGCAGCTGGCACGGACGGTCGGCGTGGCGGTGCCGGTGGAGCCGTGGCGGCACGACACGGCGTTCTTCGGCCTGCCGCCCGGACGGGAAGCCGGTTTCCCGATCGTGATCGACGAGGGCAACCAGGTGTACTTCCGTCCCGAGGGCCGGGAGCTGGTGCTGGTCGGACTCGAGACCGGAAACGAGGTGGGCGGGTCACCCGACCGACCGCTCGGTCCCGTTCGCGCCACGATCATCGAGGCGATGATCACGCGTGCCTGCGCCCGCGTTCCGTGGCTCGCCGACGGCACGTTGCGCGCCGACCACGGTGGCCAGGACGGGATCACCACCGCGGACCAGCGGCCAATCCTGGGGCGCGCCGGGCCGGACGGCTTCTACCTCGCGTGCGGGTTCTCCGGTACCGGCTTCAAGACCGCGCCCGCCGTCGGAGCATGCCTCGCGGAGCTCATCCTCGATGGGCGGGCCACCACCGTCGACATCTCGACCTATGGCCTGGCCCGGTTCGCCGAGGGCCGGCTGCTGGTGGGCGAGCACGCGTACGGGAACCTCTGGCGGTGACCCGAAGCCGCAGCTCCCGATCCGGGGCGGACCATGCGCTCATCCAGGACCTGCTCGCCGAGGCACCGATCCCGGCACGGGGGATCCTGAGCCGGACGCTGTCCGACGAGGACGATGTCCGTCTCGTGCTGTTCGCGTTCGCCGCCGGCGAGGAGTTATCCGAACACACGGCCGCCCGGCCCGCGATCGTCCACATCCTGCACGGCGAGGCGACACTCTCCGTGGGCGGTGAGAGGTACGAGGCGGGACCGGGGAGCTGGCTCCGGATGGCTGCGGGGACGGTCCACGCCGTCCGCGCCCGGACGCCTCTCGTCCTGGCGCTCTACCTGCTGCCGGGCACGGCGGCATCCCGGCCGGGGTCGACCGGGACGTGAACGGTTCCGACAGAGTTCGTGGCGGGGGCGCTGGAAACGGGCATGACCCCGGCGCCCCCAGGCGCCGGGGTCATGGTCCCGCGGCGGGGATCCGCCCGGACTACAGGTGGTGGCTGTGGTCGTATCCCTGGTGGGACACGCCCACGTACGGGAACGAGCTCATGAACGCCAGGTCGTTGCGGCTGACGCCGTCCCCGATCAGGTTGTTCGGGGTCCGGTTCGGGACGCCGTAGAGCGTCGCGAGCTGGGCGCCGTACCCCTCGAGCACCGCCCGGAGGGCGATGTCGGTGACGTCGTCGGTGAGCCGGCGGCCGTTCGGCCACGCGGCAAGGTCCGCGGCGTCGTCGTAGAACGCGCCGAGCCGGCGGCACTGCCCGACGTCGTCATCCGCGGCATCGGCCGTGCACGGGGCGATGCCCGTGTTGAGCCGCAGCATGTCCGCCTTCACCGACCCGGTGCTGTTCAGGCCCGGCAGCCCGTTCAGGAGGATCAACTCGAGGTCGGCACGGCCCGTGGAGGCCGGATCATCCAGGGCCCCGTAGAGCGCGTTCGCGACCGCGGCGAGCTCGGAGCTCCGGTAGTAGCTGGCGAAGGCCGAATCGCCGTGCGGAGCGCGGCGATTCCAGCGGTCCTTCTGCCCGAGGGGGATGATCACCTCGTTCACGAGCGGATTGCCCAGACGCGAGACCTGGACCCATGGCCCGGCGCCCGTGCGCGAGCCACTGCCGGTGATCACCGTCGTCTGGCGGCGGTAGTTCGCGGCCCAGATGCCGAGGGTCGCCCGCGGGTCGGTCGCAGCGTGAGCATCGCCGTCGCTCGTGAGCTCGGTGATCGGCACCTGGAGCGCGACGGTCAGCACGTTGAGCCCTTCGAGGTCGTCGATGCCGGCCGAGTCGGCCAGCGGCAGCGCGTGGAGCGAGTTGAACGGCCGGAGGCCACCCAGGTCGAAGATCGAGCCGAGGTCGACGAAGAACGCGTCGTCGGTCTGGCCGGCGAAGACCTTCGTCGCCCCGAATGTCTTGACCGCGCTGTTGGCGAGCGCGGCGTAGTCAGGGTTCGACCGCGGGCCCACGTTCGCCGGCAGGGTCCGGCCGCTGCCGAGATACGCGTGGCCGCCATCGGCGGCTCGCGTCAGCCGGTATACCTGCTTCACGTTCAGGTTCTCGTCACCCAGCGAGGTGACGGGTCCGTTGGTGTACAGGAACGAGTTCGGGTTCTCGACGATCGACTCGAACGTGAACGTGTAGCTCACGTCCGCCCGGGCGTCGCGGTCGTTGTCGACGTGGATTGCGTAGCGGACGGACGGGTCGAACCGCCAGAAGTTCGGACCGCCCGCCGGGTCCTGCATCGGCGAATAGCTCGCGACGATGTTGACCATGCCCGGCTGGGCGCCGTCCACCCAGGCATACAGGTCGGTGTTGTCGGCCGCCGGATCGTTCGCGATCAGCGGCGCCTCGCGGTGGCTGGCCGCCCCGGCCGTCCCCACGGACGAGAGGGCGATGAGCAACGCCCCGGCAACGCCGGTGACGCGTGCGCGATGGGACACGGTCTGCTTCTCCTCATGCAAGGGTGGAGGTGGTGGCCGCCGGCGGACGTCCTGGGACCGGCGCTCGCCAGGCCTACGCGACGGCACGGCGGCTGGATGAATCGAGCCGGCCCCGGGCGGTCAGCCGCCGAGCGATGCCAGCAGCGCCCGCGCCTCGCGCGCCCCGGTGGCTGAGAAGCCGGGATCCACGTCGAGCGCGAGCGCCAGGTCATCGCGCGCACGGTCGTCGTCTCCCATGACCGCGGCGATGGCGCCGGCGTGATAGCGCAGCAGCGGGTCACGGGTCCCAAGCCGCAGCGCCTCGTCCACGAGCGCGACGGCATCGCGGGAGCGCCCGTTGCGGTGGAGTGCCCAGGCGAGGGCGTCCGCGGTGCGGATCGTCCGCCGCTCCTCGTATGCGCGCGTGGCCAGCGCGACCGCGCTGGCAGGGTCGCCGTGATCCGCCTCGAACAGCGCGAGCTCGAGTTCGGTACCGACACCGGCGGCCTGGAGCAGCTGCGTCTGGAGTCGTGCGAGGTCGAACGCCTCGGCTGCCCCTCGATCGTCCCCGGCCACGAGCGACGACTCGCCGAGCGCGATCACGTACTCCGGCAGGGGCAGGGCGTCGCTCGCCGCGCGAAACGCCTCGACGGCCGCCTCGTGGTCGCCCTCGCCGGTCGCAAGACGCCCGATCCCGGCGACCGCCGGCGCGTAGCCGGGCACGAGCGCCAGCGACTGTTCCCAGGCGGCGCGTGCCTCCTCCGGACGCCCGTTCCACACGAACAGCGTGCCGAGAAGCGACGTGACGTACGCCTGTCCCTCGGGCTCGGTCGACCCGGCCCGCGCGGCCTCGAGCATCGCGTCGAGCGCGCCCGGCAGGTCGCCGTGAAGCTCGCGCAAATAGGAGACCCGGGCCAGGGAGGCCAGGTCCGCGCGCAGGTCCACCATCACCTGGAGCGCCTCGACCGCCTCGTCGTAGCGGCCGAGCTCGACCAGGGCATCGACGACCACGCCGTGCGCCGCGGGCAGCTCGGGGTCGAGGGCGGTGGCCTGCCGACCGGTGTCGAGGGCGGCGTCGAACTCGTGGCGCCCGAGCTGGACGGCTCCGATTCCGACCAGGACGAGCGGGTCCTGCGGATCGAGGTCCATGGCCTCGCGGAAGGCGGCCTCCGCCCGGGCGTATCCGCCGGCATCCCCGGTGTCGCGGACGAGCTGGAGGAGCACGAAGCCGAGGTCGCGGCGGACGGAGGCATCGTTCGGCCGCTCGGCCGCATCGGCGGCGAGCCGCCGGGCCTGGGCGGCGGCCAGGCGCTGGACCTGGGCAGCGGGTGGCGGCATGTCCGGGGTGGCGCGTGGCGCGATCGTCGGGCCGGGTGTCGCACCGTCCGAAGGCACAGTCGTGGGCGTGTTCCCGCCGCAGGCGCTCAGCAGCGCGACGGCCGTCAGGGCGGCGATCGCGCGGACGGTGTGGTGCATCGAAGTCCCTCGCGTGCCGCAGTGTCGACGGATTGGGTACGCGATCGGCGGGCGCACGGATGACCGCGCCCCAGGCAGGAACCCAGTTCTTCTCGAATGCTCGCCACTCGCGCGTTCGCGGATGGATCGCCGTGCGAACGGCCATGAGGAGCGTCATAGCGGCGTAGAGTTAGCCGAATACGGCTATCCCGTTGCCCCACTGGGCGCCCACTGCGGCCCGATCCATGGCGAACGCATCACGAATCGAGCAGATGAGAAGAACGTCAGACGGGGCGGCGCACGGGGAGGCTGGCCGGGACGCGCACACGCGACGGCAGGCGCCATGGCAGACGGAGACCGGCGTACAGCGCCACCCCGATCGCGGCAGGCACCGCGCACAGCAGCAGGCCGCCCGTCAACCCGACCACGTCCGCCTGGACGAGGACGCTTGAGAGGAGCGGAGCGACCAGCCCGCGGGTGCCGGTCACCGCGTTCCAGCCGGCCATCGCGGCCGCCCGGTCCTTGCTGCGGGTGGTCGCCGCGATCCCGCCCTGGATCCCGATGTCGATCCCCGACGACGACAGCCCGCCGACGAGCGCGGCGGCCCACAGCACCTCGACCGCGGGCGCAAGCGCGTAGAGCACGAGCGCGGCCAGTCCGAGGAGCGAGGCGACGCGCAGGACCGCCCGTCCGCCCCGGCGGTCGACGAACGCGCCCCAGGCAAGGAACGACAGCGTGGTCGCAGCCGAGCCGATGACGGCGATCAGCCCCACGTCGGCGAGCGACAGGGCGAGGCGATCGACGTGCACGAGCGGGTAGAGCGCCGACGCCGCGATCATCCCGCCGCCGAAGAATGCCTGTGCGATCACGAGCGAGCGCAGCTCCGGCGATCGCGATAGCACGCCGACCGCGTGACGCGCGGAGTACCGCTGGTCCTCGAGCGGCCGCGACGTCCGGAGGCCCGCGCTCGCCAGCGCGCAGATGCCGCCGACGCCCGCAGCGACCAGCACGGCGACCGGGACACCGGCCCGGTCGGCGAGCACGCCGACGGTCACCGCCGCGATCCCACCGGCGGCGGCCCGCCCGGTGCCGATCACACCGATCAGGCGGCCGCGCAGCTCGGCCGGATACATCGCGCTCCAGAGGCGGACCTGGAGCGGTGACGAGAAGGCGGCCGTCAGCCAGAAGGCGAATGCGGCCACGATCGCCACCGCGGGGTAGGAACCCAGCGCCAGGCTCGCCAGCGCCGTAGCCCCGAGGAACCTCGCGAGCGCGAGCTGCCGGGGGCTGCGCGGGCCCACCCGGCCGGCGAAGGCGCTCAGGAGGTTGCCCAGGAACGGCGCCGCCGCGAGCAGCGCGACGCCCATCGGCGCAAGGCCGTGCTGCCGGGCGACCGTGGGCACGAGCGCACCGGCGACCGCCATCGTGATGCCGAGACCGACCCCCGCCACGAGGTCCAGCGCGGCATTGCGACGCAGCTGGCTGCGGATGGTTCGGTGGTCGGACGGCATGGCAGGACCTCGCGTGGTTCAGCGAGGCCTGCGAGGTGAGCTGTCGGGCTGGGCCGGCTGTCGGCCCTCGCGG
>DASSPX010000129.1:0-9969 GCA_035699445.1 Candidatus Limnocylindrales bacterium
CTCGAAGCCGGCGATCATCCGGAGCGTGGTCGTCTTGCCGCAGCCGGACGGCCCGAGGAGGCTGTAGAACGCCCCGTGGCCGATCGCAAGCGACAGGTCGTCGACCGCGACGACGTCGCCGAAGCGCTTCGTCACGCCCACGATCTCGACGTCCGCCCGGGCGCCCGTCACGGCGGCGACGGGTCCATTCGGCGCGCCGGACGTGACGCCCGGTGCCGCCGTTTCGTCCTCGACGACACCGGCGGCGGCGCGCTGCTCCTTCGGGGTCAGCGATGCGGTCAAGCCGTCGAACCTCGAGCAGACGGGAACGCTGTAGCAGCGCTACAGGGTGCGCGCATCGTACGGAGCGGACCCATGAGCGTCAACGCGACGTCGCCGTCCCGGTGGTGCGAATCTCGAACCGTCGATGCGCCCGTGGTTGCGAGGTCCGCCGGTGCATGGGAGGATGCACTGAAGCCGCGCTTCAGGCGGCTGAAGCGACGGGGCGGGGAGGCCGTGGTCGAGGCGTGACGGAGCTCGAGCTGGGCGCGCGGATCCGGTCGCTCCGCCAGGCACGCCGCCTGACGCTGCGCGAAGTGGCCGCGCGCGCCGGGGTGACGGAGAGTTTCCTGTCGCAGGTGGAGCGGGAGGCCGCCAGCCCCTCGATCGCGACGGTGCAGCGGATCGCACGCGCACTCGACCTGTCGATCGCGCAGCTGTTCGCGGAGGAGCCGAGCAGCGGGCGGGTTGTCCGGCGGGAGGCGCGGCGGCGCGTCGCGTACCCCGGCCTTCGCTCAGTGGACGAGTTCCTGACCGCGAACCCGGCCGGCCGCCTGCAGGTGATCCGGTCCGAGATCGAGCCCGGCGGCGGGACGGGCGAGGAGCCGTACACGCACGCCTCGGACGAGGAGTTCGTGATGGTCCTCGAGGGGGTGCTCGACCTGTGGGTCGGCGACGAGCACTACGTCCTGCGAGAGGGTGATGCGATCACGTTCGATCCCCACCTCCCGCACTGGAACATGAACCGGAGCGATGCGCCCACGGTCATCCTGTTCTGCAATACCCCGCCGAGCTTCTGAGCCCCGGAGAGGCCGGCCCCGCCCGTAGAATCCTCGCACCGATGTACGTCGTCATCATGGCGGGCGGCGGGGGCACTCGCCTGTGGCCGTTGTCACGCCCCGACCGGCCGAAGCCCTTCCTGCCGCTGCTGGACGACACGTCCCTGCTGCAGCGCACCGTCGCGCGGCTGGGCGAGGACCTGGGTGCGGATGTCACCGTCGTCACCGACCGACGGTACGAGCGCCTCGTGCGCGACCAGCTGCCCGATGCCGGGATCGTGCTCGAGCCCGCGGCGCGGAACACCGCCGCGGCGATCGCCCTCGCCACGGTCGCGATCGACCGGCCCGAAGACGAGGTGATGGTCGTCCTGCCCGCCGACCACGTCGTCGACCACGCGCGCGAGGGGATGTTCCACGACGTGCTCATGACGGCCGCGACCGAGCTTGCCACCGGGCGCCGGTTCGGGATCGACGACCCGCTCGTCACGCTCGGCGTGCAGGTCGCCCACCCGTCGACCGAGTACGGTTACCTGCTGCCCAGGACCGGGGAGAAGATGCGGGTCGGCCGGGTGGACGCCTATCCGCTCCTTGCGTTCGAGGAGAAGCCGCCCGCGGCACGGGCGGAGGAGCTCGCGCGGGACGTCGGGGTCGCCTGGAACGCGGGCATGTTCCTCTGGCGGCGGCGGGCGATCCGCGCCGCGCTCGAGCGGTACACGGCGCTCATCCAGCTGCTGGAGCCCGTGCGCCACTCCCCGTCGCTCCTCGAGCACGCCTACGAGCAGCTCCGGCCGGTCTCGATCGACTACGCGGTCATGGAGAGCGCGGCGCGGGACGGACAGGTCGTGATGGCCTCGATGGACGTCGGCTGGTCGGACGTCGGCAGCTGGACGGCGCTGCTCGCCGCGATCGGGGCCGGGGGCACGGGGCGCGTCGTGCAGCCGGGCGAGACGGTGACCGTGGCCGCGGGCGACCTCGTCGTCCGTCGCACGGCCTCGGGCGAGGCCCGGGTGGTCCGGCCGCTCGAGGCGGGTAGCATGACCGCCACGCAGCCGATCGCCGTGCTGCAGGGCGCCGATGCGGCACGGGTCGAGGCGCTGCTGGAACGGTGTGCCCGATGGGAGGAGGCCAGGTGACCGAGACCGCGGCCCCGGGGCCGACGCGGATCGTGTTCGGCACCGACGGCTGG
Organism: Candidatus Limnocylindrales bacterium; assembly: GCA_035699445.1. Lineage (GTDB taxonomy): Bacteria > Chloroflexota > Limnocylindria > Limnocylindrales > CSP1-4 > DASSPX01. The sequence continues at coordinate 2,224 of DASSPX010000129.1, forward strand.
CGCGCACGGATCGCGGACGACTACACGTTCGAGAACGTGCGCCGGTGCGCCGACGGCGTGGCGCACTACGTCACGGACGCGGGCGCGGCCGCGCGCGGCGTGGTCGTCGCGTACGACCGCCGGTTCGCGTCCGAGCACTTCGCGGCGGCGGCCGCGGAGGTCCTCCTCGCGCACGACATCCCGGTCTCGTTCGCGACGACCGCGGTGCCCACCCAGATGAGCTCGTACGAGGTGATCCGGCGGGGTGCCGCGGCAGGCGTCGTGATCACCGCGTCGCACAACCCGTGGACCGACAACGGCTTCAAGGTCAAGGCGCCCACGGGTGCCGCGGCCGGCCACGAGATCCTGGCGACCATCGAGGCGCGCCTCGCGGAGAACGGCGGCCGGCCGGTCGATCGCCGCCCGTTCGCCGACGCCGAGGCGGCCGGCCTCGTCGAGCGATTCGACCCGTACCCGGACTACGAGGCGTACGTCCGGCGCACGGTGGATCTTGATGCGCTGCGCGCGGCCGACGTATCGGTCCTCGTGGACCCGCTCTACGGGGCCGGGTCGGGCTGGCTGCCGCGCCTGCTGGCCGGCGGCCGGATCCGGGTGACCGAGATCCACGGGGAGCGGAACCCGTTCTTCGGCGGCGTGAACCCGGAGCCGATCCGCCCGCACATCGACGAGGCGCTTGCGCGGGTCGTGTCCGGCTCGTTCGACCTGGCGCTGCTGCTCGATGGTGACGCGGACCGGGCGGGTGCGGCCGACGAGCGTGGCACGTTCATCCACCAGCTCCAGGTCACGGGCCTGCTCATGTACTACCTCGCCGAGCATCGCGGGCTCCGCGAGCCGGTCGTGGTGAGCGTCAACAACACCTCGATGGCGGAGCGGCTGGGACGCCACTACGGGATCGCCACCCACGAGGTGCCGGTGGGCTTCAAGTTCATCGGCCCGAAGATGATCGAGACCGGCGCGATGATGGGCGCCGAGGAATCCGGCGGCTACGGGTTCGGGATGCACCTGCCGGAGCGGGACGGGATCTACGCGGACCTGCTGCTGCTCGACCTGTTCCTGCGCGAGCGCGGCCGGGGCGCGTGGCCGGTGTCCCGGATCCTCGAGCGGTTCCACGAGCTCGCCGGGCCGTCGTTCTACCGCCGGATCGACGTCCACGTCGACCGGGCCGCCTACGACGGCGTCCGGCAGCGCGTGCTCGTGGGACTCCGCGAGCAGCCCCCGACGGCGCTCGCCGGCGAGCCGCTCGAGCGGACGGTGCCGCTGACGACGGCCGACGGGTTCAAGTTCTTTGCCCCAGACGGGTCGTGGCTGATCATCCGGGCCTCCGGCACCGAGCCGCTCGTGCGCGTGTACGCGGAGGCGACCTCCGCCGACGCCCGCGACGCGATGCTCGCGGCCGGCGAGGCCCTGGTCCGCGGCGCATGACCGACGGCGGGCCGGTCGAGACGGCGCGGGAGCCGCGCCGGGTCCCGAAGCCGTGGGGTCACGAGCTGATCTGGGCACTCACGGAGCGCTACTGCGGCAAGCTGCTGGTGATCGAGGCCGGTCGCCGGCTGTCGCTCCAGTACCACGAGCGCAAGGACGAATCGATCCTCGTGCTGTCGGGCCGGATGCGCCTGTACCTCGCCGGGGACGACGGCATCGTCCGGACCGAGGAGCTCGGCCCGGGGGATGCGCGACGGGTCCCGGTGGGACGCACCCACCGCTACGAGGCGATCGACCGGACCGAGCTCCTCGAGGTCTCGACGCCGGAGCTCGACGACGTCGTGCGGATCGAGGACGACTTCGGACGCGAGGGCACGAGCGCCCCCTGACCGTCGCCGTCCGGCGTTCGCGCCGACAGCCCGCAGACGGTGCCGGAGGACGCCGCGAGAGTCCTGCCCCGGGGTCGACGATTGGGTCCTGACCGACGGCCCCATCGGGTGTAGTCTGTCGGCATCGACCGCCACCACCGGTCGTCGGTCGGCCGGACGGCGGCACCGATGCAGCGCCCGCCGAGGGGCGCGGAGGTGGACTGGCGATGCACAGCTCCCTGATCGGCAAGGTCGAGAAGGCCAATCGCTACGCCCGTGAGCTCGATCGGCTCACCTTCGAGCGCCTGTCCCTGACGTTCCGCGGTGACAACGACACCCACCACGTCAGTCTCGACGCCGGTCAGTGGCACTGCACCTGCCATTACTTCGAGAGCTGGGGCGCATGCGTCCACACGCTCACGGTCCAGAAGATCCTCGGTGTGATGCTCCCCGAGGAGGCGCAGATCGCGACCGTCTTCACGGCCGCACCGCCGGTTCCCGCCTGAGCTTCGCCACCCACGCGATCGGGACCGGAGGCCCGCCGGGATCTCCGGTCTCTCTCGTTCGTCAGCCGACGTCCAGGCGCCAGTAGTAGGTCGCGCTTCCCCGGCCGCGGTCATCCGCGGTTGAGCCCAGCTCGACCTCGAGCTGGAGCTCCCAGGATCCGTCCTCGAGCGCGATCTCGACGGTCACGGGCGCACCGGACCCGGACGCCAGGGGCGTGGCGGGCTCCCCCTGCTGGTTCGCGGGCGCCGCGCGGATCGACCACGACCGGACGCGGAGATCCGGCTCGAAGGCGACCTCCACCCGCGCGCCCGCCGCGACGGCTCCGGCGTCCTCGCCGGGCAGCCACGGGCCGTCCGAGCCGAACTCCATTCCTGCCTGCGACCACGTGAACGAGCCCGGGTCGCCGGTGATCGTCCGCCCGTTGACGGTCAGGACCGCCGCGGGTGGTCCGGATGGAAGCGTCGGCTCGGGGCTCGGCTGGGCGGGCTGCGTCGCGACAGGCGAGGGCGTCGCGGTTGCCGCGGGGGTCGGCGAGGCGACGGGCGTCACGGTCGCGGCGGGTGTCGGCGGGGAGGAGGGCGGCGCCGTGTCCGCGCTCGCCGGTGAGCCGCTGCAGGCCCCGACGACGGCGACGGCCAGGGCCGCCAGCGCGTGGAGCCGCATCAGGCGCCATCGAGCCCGTTGCACGTTGCCGCTCCTCCTCGATCCGCCGGCCGTCAGAGCACGGCCCCGTTGACCGTGACGCGAATCACGCTGGACGCGGATGCCTTCAGGCCTTCGTCCGCCGGCGCGCGGAAGACGGCCTGCCAGTCCGCCGTGTTGTTCATCGTGACCCGTGCCGTGTAGGTTCCCGATGCACCCGGCGTCATCGTCGTGATGTCGGTCCAGCCGCCGCCGCTCAGACGACGCTGGAGCACGACGACCCGGCCGTCCAGCCAGTTGCCGCCCAGCTCGTACGAGCCCGACGTCGTGGTGATCGACAGCCTGGCGGTGAACGTGACGGTGATGCCGAACGTCGCGCTCGTGGGTGCCGACAGCGTCAGCCCGGTGACGAGCGAGATGCAGGTCGAGATCCGGGTGGCGAACGATGGGACGTCATAGCGCTGTTGGAGCCGTGCCACGTCGCAGCGGCCGTACGCGTGCGCGTTCCACCCGGCGCGAGGCTTCGTCCGCGACACGGTCTGCACGACCGCGTCAAGGTAGTCGGTCGGCGGCTCGAGGTTGACATGGTGTGCGAGCCCGGTCACGTGGCCGAACTCGTCGAGCGCGACGTTCTCCACGTCGTAGCACCCGTCCGGCCATGACGAGTACGCCTGGCACCAGCGGAGGGCGCCCCAGTCGAAGCGGTGGCCCTGCGGTCGGAACGACATCGTGAAGCTGGTGGTGGGGACGGAGCGCGTGAAGCAGGCGATGCCGCCCGGACCGCACCCGGCGTCCGACCCGTACATGATCCAGCTCGACGACGACGACGCGTATCGGAACGTGGGTGCGCGCGACGCACGGGACGCGTCCGAATCCGACGCTCCCGCGTGGATCGCGGGCTGCATCCAGGCCGGCGGCACGCGGCCGCTTCGCCACTGGAACGTCAGCGGGTGATCCTTGGGCATCGGTCCGTCGCCGAAGAACGGATCCGGACCGTGCGCCGAGGCGGCGGACGGGATCGTCGCCAGCGCCAGGGCGAGCATGACGGCGGACGCGCGTCGAGGCATCACTCCTCCTCTCCGGGGACCGAGATCCGACCCGTCGCGACGTCCAGCAGGCGGGAAGCCGCGATGTCGCCACCGACGCGGCCGTCACGCGCCAGGAGCACGGACGCCGCCGGCGTCTCGGCCGCGGCGAACGCGCGGTGCGCGGCCGGCTGCAGCCGCAGCCCAGGCGGGCCGGCGATGGCGCGCACCGCGCCGGAATCCAGGGCCACGACCGTCAGGTGGCCGCCCGGATCCTCCGGCTGCTCGACGACCAGGCTCGGGTCATCGCCGCCGGCGAGGACGGCGTGGCCGGCACCGGCCATGAGCTCGGTGCGCGTCCCGTTCGCGTCGATGCGTTCGATTCCGCAGGGCAGGGACGGGCACGGGGCGTAGACAACCAGCGCGCCCCGGGCCAGGCCGATCGGGTCGCCGATTCCGGGTGTTAGCCGCACGCCGCCCGATCCGTCGAGCACGCGCGCCCGACACGCTGCCTCGCCGCAGGACACGGCCGCGAGCTCGCCCTCCGATCCGTCGACGAGGACCGTGGAGAACGTGGGTCCGTGCGCCTCGTCGGCGGGAAGCCCGGCCAGCAGGCGGACCTCATGCCCACCGGCGAGCGAGACCTCCCAGACGCCGAGGTCTGCCCGGGATCGGCGATCGACGCGGTGCTCGATCAGCCGGGTCCCGTCCGCGCTGAGGATCGCGCTCCGGACGACATCCCGACGCGTTCCGGCCTCGACCGCGCAGCCGGCCGCGGCGTCCACCACGTGCACCCGCGACCGCTTGCCGTCGTCGGTGCCGATGACGATCCGGCCGCCCCGCGGGCCGGAGGCAAACGACTCCGCATCGAGGAGCGCCACGTGCGTTGCGCCGCCCATCACGCCGAGCTGGATCTCCTGCGCGACGAGCCAGCCCTCGGCGTCAAGCACGGGCTCGAGACGGAACCACCCCACCCCGCGATCGGCGCCGTCACCGGGCATTGCCGGCGGGCATGGCGGCGCATCCCAGCCCGCCGGGGCGGCATCCGTCGTCCGGAGCCCTCCCCCGAAGCCGCCCGCGAAACCGCCGGCGATGGCGAGCGCCACGATCGGGGGACCAAGCCAGGCACGACCACGAGACACCATCCGGTTCCTCCTCCGGCGGGATCACGGGCGGGATCTGGCGGAAGGAGGCGAGGACGGGAGTGTCGGCGCGGGTGCTTATCGCCCGGTTATCGGCAGGTCAGGCGGACACCCCGAGCGACGCGGTGAGCACCGCGAGCGCGACGACCTCGCCCATCTCGGACGCGGCGCCGTACGTGTCGCCGGTCAGGCCGCCGAGCGAGCGAACCCACCACGCGCCGAGCCCCAGCGCGATGCCGGTGACCACGACCAGGGCGACGATGCCGGAAGCGCCCGCCCCCAGACCCGCCACGGCGGCGGCGGTGACGCCCGCAACCAGCGGTGCTGTCCGGCCGCTCGTCTCGCGGAACGTGCGGCCCAGGCCGCCCTCGCGTGCGGGCGGGAACGCGAAGATCGCGACGACGTCGGCCCAGCGGCCGAGGACGGGCGCCACGAGCGCGGCCACGAGCCACGCGCCGTCCGCCGAAGCGAGCAGCGCCACCTTGAGCGCCAGGATCGCGAACAGCGCGATCGCGCCCATGGTGCCGATCCTGCTGTCGCGCATGATCTCCAGCTTCTGCTCCCGGGGACGCCACGACAGCAGCCCGTCGAACGTGTCCGCCAGCCCGTCGAGGTGCAGCCCCGCCGTCACGACCGCCCAGGCGGTCACGACCGCAACCGCGCGCACGTCCGCACCCCACAGCGCGCCCGCCGGCCAGCCGATCGCGACCCCGACGCCAGCCACGAGCAGGCCCACGAGCGGGAACCACGCAGTCGCCCGCCCGATCCGCTCGACGCTCATCGGGGGCAGCCCGGGAAGCGGGATCAGTGTGAGGAACCGGATCGCTTCGCCGATCGGCCAGAGCGGTCCCCACGCGCCTCGCGCGTCCGTCGTTGCACCTCCCTTGTGCTAGTCTCGCGGCCGCACAAACGATAGGGCCGCTGGATCGCGAAGCCGGTGGAAATCCGGCACAGTCCCGCTACGGTGACCCCGCCTCGTCGGGGAAGTCCGGTCGCCGATCCCGCGGACGTGTTCCACACCTTCGCGCGAAAGGGTTGGCACGATGCGTCCGATCACCTAGACCCCTCGTCCCCATCCCGGACCGGGGGTCGTTTCGTGTCCGGGCCCTGCTTCCCCTCGTCTCGGAGCCCCTCCCTTGGACGCATCCTCCTCGCTCGTCGTCCGCCCGCGCGGGCTGCACGCCGCGCTGCTCGCGCTCACGTTCGCCGTCATCGCCGGCTGCACGACGGGCGGCTCGACCGCCGCTCCCGACCCGACGCCGACGACACCGCCGATCCCGACCGCCGTACCCTCCGCCGCCCCCGGCGCCACCGAGGCCGCCGAGTTCCCGGTCACCATCACCGATGACGAGGGAACGGAGGTCACCCTCGAGGCCGAGCCCGAGGTCGTCGTCTCGCTCACCCCGGCGACCACCGAGACCCTGTTCGCCCTGGGCGTGGGCGACCGGATCGCGGGCAAGGGTGAGGACGTGTTCCTCTATCCGCCCGAGGCCGCCGCGATCCCCGACGTCGCCCGCTTCGACGGCGTGGACGTCGAGCGGATCGTGTCCCTCGAGCCTGACGTCGTGTTCGCGGGTGGGAACTTCTTCACGCCGCCGGACGCGATCGAGCGGCTGCGGGAGCTGGGCCTCGACGTGATCGTCCTCTACGCGCCCGACGTCGCGACCGTGTTCCACGACCTCGAGTTGATCGGGGAGGCGGTCGGTCGCGCCGAGGAGGCCGAGGCGATCGCGGAGCGGATCCGCGCAGAGTTCGCCTCCGTGAAGGCCGCCGTCGCCGAGGCACCCCGCCCGCGGGTGTTCTACGAGCTCGACGCGACCGGCGCGATCTACGGCCCGGCGGACGACTCGTTCCTCGCAGAGATGATCGAGCTGGCCGGCGGCGAGCCGATCACGACAGGCTCCCCGGACGCGTACGAGATCCCGCTCGAGCGCCTGATCGAGGCCGATCCCGAGCTCATCCTGCTTGCCGACGCGCCGTTCGGGGTCACGCCCGAGCAGGTCCGGGAGCGACCGGGCTGGGACGTGATGACCGCGGTAAGGACCGAAGGTGCCATCCGGCCGATCGACGACCAGACGGTCACCCGTCCCGGGCCGCGGCTGTTCCTCGGACTCCAGCTCCTGGCCCGGACGATCCACCCCGACGTGGACATCCCGTCCTCCGAGCCGATCCCGGCGGTGCCCTGAGCGTGGGAGCCCAGGGTGGCGTTCTGGCCGGCGTCGCGCTTTCCGTGCGCGCCTGGCCGCGCGCCACCGGTCGGGCCGGCGTCCTGGCCCTCCTTGGCATGGCGGTCGCCGGCGGCGCGCTCGTCGCGGGTGTCGCCGTGGGATCGGTGGCCGTGTCGCCGCTCGAGACGGTCGCGATCATCGCGCGCCGGGCCCTCGGCATCGAGCTCGGGTTGACGTGGTCGCCCGCCACCGAGGCGATCGTGTGGGACCTCCGCGTCCCGCGCGTCCTCACGGCGATGGTCGTGGGGACCGGGCTGTCGGTCGCAGGCGCGACGCTCCAGGGCCTCCTGCGCAACCCGCTTGCGGACCCGTACGTGCTGGGCACGGCCTCGGGCGCCGCGCTGGGAGCGGCCGTGGGCGTGCTGCTCCCCATCCGCGCCGTGGTCCTGGGCTTCGGCCTCGTGCACGTGCT
>DASSPX010000130.1:0-2004 GCA_035699445.1 Candidatus Limnocylindrales bacterium
GCGGCTCCGCCAGACCCAGCACCACGGCGACCATCCGGCCGACCTGCTCCTTGTCCGCAGCGCCGTAGCCCGTGACGGCGACCTTGACCTCGTTCGGCGTGGCCTCGCGGACGGGCACCGACGCCTGGGCCGCCGCCAGCAGCACGACGCCGCGCGCCTGCCCCACCGCGAACGCGGTCTGGGCGTTGCGGGAGAAGAACAGCCGCTCCACCGCCACGACGTGCGGCCGGTGGAGCTCCAGCAGGTCCGTGACGACGGCATGGATCTCGGCCAGCCGCTCGCCGAGCGACAGGTCCGGCGACGTGGACACCACCCCGTGGTCGACCTCGCGCAAGCGGGCGCCCGTCCGTTCGACGATGCCGTACCCGAGGGATGCGGTTCCGGGGTCGATGCCCAGGACGATCAACCCGCGACCTCGGCGAACACGTCCTCGGGGATGTCGAAGTTCGCGGTCACGCGCTGGACGTCGTCGAGGTCCTCGAGCAGGTCCACGAGCCGGAGCGCCTGGCGCGCCTTGTCCGGCTCCAGCTGGACCGTCTGCTTGGCGACCATCGTCGACTCCGCACCCTCGATCGGCATGCCCGCCGCCTCGAGCGCCTTGCGCACCGATTCGAGCGCCGCCGGCTCCGTGTAGATCTCGATCGGGTCGGCGTCCGTGTCCACGTCCACCGCGCCCGCGTCGATCGCCGCCAGCGCGACCTCGTCCGGGTCCACGCCTGCCCGGCCCACGGTCACGATCCCGCGCGGCTCGAACTGCCAGGCGACGGCGCCCGTCCCGGCAAGCTGCCCGCCGGTCTTCGAGAACATCGAGCGCACCTCGGCGGCCGTGCGGTTCCGGTTGTCCGTGGCCGCCTCCACGAGGACCGCCACCCCACCCGGCCCGTAGCCCTCGTAGACGATCTCCTCGTACTGCTCCGCGTCGCTGCCGCCGGCCGCCTTCTCGATCGCCCGCTTGATGTTCTCCGCCGGCATGTTCACCGAGCGCGCCTTCTCCACGGCGAGCCGGAGCCGGTAGTTCGCGTCCGGGTCTCCGCCACCCTGGCGCGCCGCTACCGTGATCTCGCGGGCGACCTTGGTGAAGATGGCCCCACGCTTCGCGTCGTTCGCACCCTTCTGACGCTTGATCGTGGACCACTTGGAGTGTCCGGACATCGCGGCGGAGTATACCGACTATCCTTGTCCGAACCCGAGGTCCCGGGCCCGGCGTGCACGCGCGTCGGCGAGCCTGCGACCCTCCGTCGCGTTCCGCCAGGCCCCCGATCGGCAGCGGTTGCGTTGACCGCTCGCCGTGACTCCGCGAGAGGGAAACCACGCGATGACGATGAAGAGCGTCGACCTCCCCCACCTTCGGAGCGTCGTCCTGGCCGGCCACGCCGGCGCCGGCAAGACGACGCTCGCCGAGCAGCTGCTCTTTCGCGCGGGCGCGATCCCGCGCCTGGGCAAGGTCGACGACGGGACCGCGCACCTCGACTTCGAGCCCGAGGAGCACAAGCGGCGCGAGTCGCTCAGCCTCGCGGTCGCGACGTTCGAGCGCGACGCCTACCGGATCACGCTCGTGGACACGCCGGGCTACCCGGACTTCGTCGCCGAGCAGATCTCGGGCTTCCACGCCGCCGACGCGGCGCTGTTCGTGATGGACGCGTCGGGCGGGGTCGAGGCCGGCCTCGAACAGGCGGTCGCGACCGGGCGGGCCACGCGGACGGCGGCCTGCTTCCTCATCAACAAGTGCGATCGCGAGAACGCGGACCCGAACGCCGCCCTCGATGCGCTGCGCGAGGCGTTCGGCAACAAGATCGCGCCGCTCCATCTCGCGATCGGCGCTGCGGACACGTTCACCGGCTTCGTGGACCTGGTCCACCGGAAGGCGTACCGGTTCGAGGGCGGCAAGGAGGTCGAGATCCCGGTGCCGGCGGAGCTCGAGGGAGAGATCGCGCGCCGCCGCGACCAGCTCCTCGAGGCGGCCGCCGAGGCGGACGACGACGTGCTCACGAAGTACCTCGAGGG
>DASSPX010000131.1:0-13044 GCA_035699445.1 Candidatus Limnocylindrales bacterium
TGCCCGTGATCATCGATGCGAAGCGGGGCGACATCGGCTCCACGGCCGAGCGCCAGGCCGTGGCGCTGTTCGACATCCTCGGTGCGGACGCCGTCACGGCCAGCCCGTACCTCGGCGAGGAGGCGATCCGGCCGCTGCTCGAGCGCCCGGACCGGTTCACGTACGTCCTGTGCCGGACCTCGAACCCGGGCGCCGCCGAGCTCCAGGCGCTCGAGGTGGCAGCCGATCCCTCCACCGGGGCGCCGGCGGAGCCGCTGTGGGCGCGCGTCGCGCGGCGTGCGGCCGCCTGGGGGCCGGGCGGCACCGTCGGGCTCGTGGTCGGGGCGACCGCCCCCGAGGAGCTCGTCGTCGCGCGCGGGATCGCCCCGGGCCTCGGGTTCCTCGTGCCTGGTGTCGGGGCGCAGGGCGGGGACATCGACCGCGTCCTCGTCGCGGGCCCGGCGATCGCGCCGCCGGCGGGCGGACGCCCCGGCGGCGGCCTGGTCGTCAACGTGTCGCGGGGGATCGCGCACGCCGCCCTGGAACCGGCGGGAGGCGGGGTGGCGAGCGGTTCGCGCGACCTGTCGGACCGCATCGCGGCGGCCGCCCGTGACTGGGCGGGCCGACTCCCTGTGGTACGCTGACCGCCCGAAAACGGCGCCTCTTCAGCGCGTCACGGGACTGAAGGTCGACACGTTCCCATGCCGTTCAACATCCAGGGACCCGAGCTGATCCTGATCCTGATCATCGCGCTGATCGTGATCGGGCCGGGCAAGCTGCCCGACGTGGGCTCGGCGCTGGGCAAGAGCATCCGCGAGTTCCGCAAGGCCGCGACCGACGTGAAGGAGACGACCCGGCTGGACGCCGCACCGGCGTCGAGCAGCGCGAGCGCCTCGAGTACGGCTACCGCCGCGCCGCCGGCTCCGGCCCCAGTCGCCGCGCCGCCGGCTCCGGCCGCAGTCGCTGCGCCGCCTGCCGCCCCCCTGGCGCCGGTGACGCCGGCCCCGGCGGAGGAACCCGTCCCGGCGGCAGCTGGCGGCGCGCCCGAGGCGCCTGCCGGCGACCCGGCGCCCGACCGCGGAGCCTAGGCGGGATCCGCGTCCCGTCCGACGTCCATGGCCGACGCCGACGCCCTGCGTGACGCCGGCCGACCGATCACGGTCCCCGGCGATCCCGGCCGCTCCACACCCCCGGTGACGCCGCCCGCCCCCGTCCCGGCCGCCCCCGGCGACGAGAAGGTGATGACCCTCGTGGATCACCTGTCGGAGCTGCGCGACCGGATCGTCCGCTCCGTGCTCGCGATCGCCGTCGGCAGCGTCGTCGGGTTCTGGTTCTGGAAGGACATCCGGAACATCCTCATCGCGCCACTGCCTACCGGAACCGTCCAGGTGCTCGGGCCCGGCGACGCATTCGTGATCGCGCTCCGGATCTCGCTCGTGACCGGGATCATCCTCGCGATGCCGGTCCTGCTCTACCAGGTCTGGGCGTTCGTCTCACCGGGCCTCACGGCGGCCGAGCGACGAGCGGTCCGGCCGTGGATCCCGCTGGCGCTCTTCTTCTTCGCGCTGGGCGTCTCGATCGCGTACCTCGTGCTGCCATTCGCCGCAGGCTTCCTGCTCAGCTTCACCGACGAGATCCTCGTCGCGAACCTTGCTGCGGGCCCGTACTTCGACTTTGTGACCACGATGTTCCTCGCGTTCGGGCTCGTGCTCGAGTTCCCGATCGTGCTCTACGGCCTCTCGCGCGTCGGCGTCGTGACGTCCCAGCGCCTGCGCGACTGGCGCCGGTTCGCGGTCCTCGCGATCGCGATCTTCGCGGCGTCGGTCACGCCCGGCGGCGACCTGGTCAGCCCGCTCGTGATGGGCGGCACGATGTACGTCCTGTACGAGGCGACGATCTTCTTCGTGCGGCGAAGCGGCCGCTGAGCGCCGGGACCGACGTGACCACCGAGGCCACCGGCGCGGCCACCGACGCGGAAGATGCCGGCGCGGCCGCCCCCCTCAGGGCGTCGGACCGCCAGCACGTCGTGATCGTCACCGGGCTGTCCGGGGGCGGCAAGACGGCGGCCGCGAAGCTGTTCGAGGACCTCGGCTACACCGTCGTCGACAACCTCCCGGGCGAGCTGCTGCCCGAGCTCGCCGAGCTCGTGAGCGAGGATCCGCGCCGGTTCGCGAAGGTCGCGATCGTCCTCGACGTTCGGGCCGGGGATGCAACGGTGGCGTTCGGGGCGGTCCGCGGCGCGCTCGAGGGGCGGGACATTCGCCCCCAGGTGTTCTTTCTCGAGGCTCGCGACGAGGTGCTCATCCGGCGATTCTCGGAGACCCGCCACCGCCACCCGCTCGCCGACCAGCGGGGCATCGCGAGCTCGATTGCGACCGAGCGCCGCCTCCTCGACGCGATCCGGGCCCAGGCCGATGTCGTCCTCGACACCTCGGACCTGTCGCTGCGCGAGCTTCGGGAGCGGATCTTCAGCCATCTCGCCGACACGCCGGAGCCGGACCGGCTGGCGATCCAGCTCATCAGCTTCGGCTTCAAGTACGGCGTGCCGCTCGAGGCCGACCTCGTGTTTGACGTCCGCTTCATGCAGAACCCGTACTACGTCGAGGGGCTGCGCCACCTGTCGGGTCTCACCGATCCCGTCAAGGACTACGTCCTCGCCCAGCCGATCGCACGGGCGTTCCTCGAGCAGCTCCAGGGGTTCCTCGAGCTGCTGATCCCGGCGTACGTCTCGGAGGGGAAGACCCGGCTCACGATCGGGATCGGCTGCACCGGCGGTTATCACCGCTCGATCGCGCTCACGGAGGCGCTCGCCGCGTGGCTGCGGGAGCACGACTTCGGGCCGGTCGCCGTGTTCCACCGCGAGCTCGAGCGGTCGTGACGTGAACCTCCGCCGCTGGCTGACGCCGGGGATCGGGGTCAAGCGGTGGCTGCTCGTCGCGTTCGCCGGGCTGCTCGTGCTCGCGCTCGGCGTGGCACACGTCCTTCGGCAGATGACGAAGGATCTCGAGCCGGGCGGCCCGCTCCAGGTCGTGATCGACACCCTCACGCTGCGCGCGCTGCCGCTCGAGCTGCGCGGCGTGGTCGTGATCGCGGCAGGCGTCGCGCTCGCCGGGTTCGGTGCGTACCGGGCCGTGCGTGCGCTCCTCGCGCCGTTCGAGCCATGGGACCGGGACCAGCCCCTCGTCGAGGTGATCTACCAGAAGCGGTTCCTCGCCCGCGGCCCGCGGATCGTGGCCATCGGCGGCGGCACGGGGCTCTCGACGCTCCTGCGCGGCCTCAAGGAGCACACGTCGAACCTCACCGCGGTCGTGACGGTGGCGGACGACGGCGGCTCGTCCGGGAAGCTCCGGGAGCAGCTCGGGATCCCGGCGGTGGGCGACATCCGGAACTGCATCGTCGCCCTGGCCGATGCGGAGCCGCTCATGGGCCGCCTCCTCCAGTACCGGTTCCCGGGCGCCGACGACACGAGCGGCCCCGGAGCGCCGGAGGCCCGCGCGGACACGCCCGATGCCGGCCTGGCCGGTCATGCCGTCGGCAACCTGCTGCTCGCGGCGCTGTGCGCCGTGGAGGACGGCGACTTCGAGGAGGCGGTCCGGGAGATGAACCGCGTCCTCGCGGTGCGCGGGCGGGTGGTGCCGGCGACCGCGATGCCGCTCGTACTCAAGGCTCGCCTCGCCGACGGCGCCGATGTGGAGGGTCAGAGCGTCATCACGCGGACGACCGGCGTCGAGCGCGTGTGGATCAGCCCCGCCGATGTCCGTGCGACCGAGGACGCCGTGCACGCGATCGGCGAAGCGGATCTCGTCGTCCTCGGACCGGGCAGCCTGTTCACGAGCGTGTTGCCGGCGCTGCTCGTTCCCGGCATCCGCGAGGCGCTGGCGACGACGGGTGCGCACCGCGTGTACGTGTGCAACGTCGCGACCCAGTCCGGTGAGACGAGCGGCTTCGACCTCGCCGACCACGTCGCGACGCTCGAGCGCCACCTCGGCACGGACGCCGTGGATCTGGTGCTCGCGAATAACCGCTTCGATGCGCGGCCGCCGGAGACATGGCACGCGCAGCCGGTGCGCCTCCGCTGGCCGCCGGCGCGCGCCCATACGCGCGCCCCGCGGCTCGTCCTCGACGACATCGTCGACCCGGAGAACGCCCATCATCACGACCCCGTCCGGCTGGCCGCGGCCATCCTCCGGATCTGGGAACGCGAGGGCGGGCGGCGGCGGGTCGGCGCCGCGCGCTCGGCCTGACGGTCGCGTGGCGCCCTCCGACCGGGACCTCGTCGCCGCGGTCCGTGCCGAGATCGCCGCGGTGGACCCGGCCCGTCCGTGCGACCGCGCCGCCGAGGCGGCCGGTCTCGGGCCGGTGGTCGTCACCAGGGAGTCCACCATCGCCCGGCTCGCGGTCCGCCTCGGCGCGACGCCCGTCCCGACGAATCCCTCGAGCCGCCTGACCCGCCGATTCGCCTTCGAGCCGCACGTCGTGACCGAGCTCGACTGGCCGGCCGCTGCCGACCACTGCCGAACGGCCTGGCTGCGGGGCCGGTTCCTCGCGCGAGGCTCCCTCAGCCTCTCGGGCGGGCGAACGCACCTCGAGTTCGTCGTGCCCGTGGAGGACGCACCCCGGCTGGCCCGGCGGCTCGCGGACGTCGGCCTGCCGGCATCGTGGCGGGTTCGTCGTGGGCAGGGCGTCGTGACCTGGAAGGGCTCGGAGAGCGTGGGCACGTTCCTGCGTCGGATCGGCGCCGGTGCGGCACTGCTCGAGGTGGAGGCGCGCGCCGTGGCTCGGGCGCTGCGCGGCGAGCTGAACCGGGTCCTGAACGCGGAATCGGCCAACCTGGCGCGATCCGTGGCGGCCGCCGGGCGCCAGCTGGGCGCGATCGAGCAGCTCGCATCCGACGGGCGTCTCGAGCAGCAGCCGTACACGGTCCGCCTCGTGGCCGATGCCCGGCGCCAGACCCCGGAGGCATCGCTCGCCGACATCGCGGCGCGCCTCAACCTCACGCGCTCGGCGGTGCAACGGGCGCTCGAGCGCCTCGAGCGGCTGGCGCTCCACGACGACGCCGGGATCGGCCGGCGGACGGCGCGGAGACGAAGTTCCGCCCGGGGTTCGGGAGCCACCCGTGGCGCGGCCGCCCGCGCGGTGCGACCGGAGCCGGCGGGCCGCGCCGGTCCGGCGTGGGGACCGCCGCTGCCCTAACCTCGGGCCATGCGCCCGATCGTCATCGCCGCCAACTGGAAGATGCACACGACGCCCGCCGACGCGGGCGACCTCGCCCGGACCATCGCCGGGCGGACCCGGGAGGCCGGCGTCACCCGCGTCATCTGCCCGCCGTTCGTCGCCCTCGCGGCGGTCCGTGACGCGCTCGCCGGCGAGGACGTCGCCGTGGGTGCCCAGAACATCCACCACGAGCTTGCCGGCGCGTACACGGGCGAGATCTCGGGGCCGATGCTGGCCGGCCTGGCATCGTGGGTGATCCTCGGCCACTCGGAACGCCGCCGGGACGCGGGCGAGACCGACGAGCTCATCGGGCGCAAGCTCGACCGGGCGGTGGAGGCTGGATTGCGTCCGATCGTCTGCGTGGGCGAGCAGCTCGCAGAGCGGGAGGCCGGACGGGCCGAGGCGGTGGTCGACGAGCAGGTTCGGGGCGCGTTCGGCGGCCGGGACCCCGGAAAGCTCGCCGCAGCCGGGCTCGTGATCGCCTACGAGCCGGTGTGGGCGATCGGAACGGGGCGCAACGCCCGAGGGGCCGACGCCTCGGCGATGGCGTCCGCCATCCGGGCGAGCCTCGCCGGGGTCGGATGGCCCGGCGGTGCGAACGACGTGCCTGTGCTGTACGGGGGGAGCGTCACGTCGGCGAACATCGACGAGTTCGTCGCGGAGCCCGAGATCGACGGCGCGCTCGTGGGTGGCGCCTCGCTCAAGCCGGACGAGATGGCGGGGATCGTCGCGCGGGCCGGGCTGACGGCACGCGCGCGGGGCCTCGCGTGACCGCCGAGGCCACGCCGGGACCGAAGGCTGCCGACTCGCGCCGCCCTCGCCCCATCGTCCTCGTCGTCATCGACGGCTTCGGCATCGGGCGCGACCCGGCGGCCGACGCGATCGCGGCCGCGCGGATGCCGGTCTGGCGGGGCCTGCTCGAGCGCTGGCCGCACGCGGTGCTACGGGCCTCGGAGGACGCCGTCGGCCTGCCGCCGGGGCAGATGGGCAACTCGGAGGTCGGCCACCTGAACCTCGGCGCCGGCAAGCCCGTGCTCCAGGACCTGCCGCGGATCGACGCCGCGATCGCGGACGGCTCGTTCTTCGAACGCCCGGTCCTGCTCGAGGCCTGCGGCATCGCCCGCGAGGGGAGGGGGCGGCTCCATATCGTCCAGCTGATCGGCCCGGGCGGCGTCCACGCCCACGACCGGCACCTGCTCGCGCTCGTCGAGCTCGCCCGGCGGGAGCGCGTGCCGCATGTCCGGATCCACGCCCTGCTCGATGGCCGGGACACGCCGCCGTCCTCCGCGCTCGGGTTCGTCACGGACCTCGAGACGCGCCTCGCCGGACTCCACCCCGACGCGCGGATCGCATCGATCGGCGGCCGCTACTACGCGATGGACCGCGACCGCCGCTGGGAGCGCACCAAGCTGGGCTACGACGCGATGGTCCACGCGACGGGCGAGCGCGCGGGCTCCGCAGCCGAGGCGATCCAGGCCGCCTATGCGCGCGGCGAGACCGATGAATTCGTGCGGCCGACGGTGATCGACGGCGTGGACGGCGGGCTCCACGACGGCGAGCCGATCGTCCACGGCAACTTCCGCGCCGATCGTGCGCGGCAGCTGACGCACGCGCTCGCCGATCCCGCATTCGCCGACTTCGACCGGACGGGCCCGAACGGCGAGCCGGCCCCGGCCGCGCTGCGGGTGTTCACGATGACCGAGTACGAGGCCGCCCTGCCGGTCGAGGTCGCGTTCGGCCCGGAGGAGGAGCCGTCGCTCGCGAAGGCGTTCTCCGCCCTCGGCTGGCGCCAGTTCCACGTGGCCGAGACGGAGAAGTACGCGCACGTGACGTACTTCTTCAACGGCGGGCGTGAGACGCCCTGGCCGGGCGAGGAGCGGCTGCTCGTGCCCAGCCCGAAGGTCGCGACGTACGACCTCCAGCCGGAGATGAGCGCGCCGGGGGTCACCGATGCGCTCGTGGACGCGATCGCGTCCGATCGCTTCGACTTCATCGTCGCGAACTACGCCAACCCCGACATGGTGGGCCACACCGGGGTCTGGGACGCGACGGTCCGCGCCCTGGAGACGATCGACGCCTGTCTGGGTGGGGTCGTCGCCGCGATTGAGGCCGCCGAGGCGCGGGATCCGGATGGACCGGGGGCGCTGCTCGCGATCACCGCCGACCACGGGAACGCCGACGAGATGCGCGACGACGAAGGGAGCCCGGTGACGGCGCACTCGCTCAACCCGGTGCCCCTGGTGCTCGTGGGCCGCTCGGCCGCCGGCTGTCGGCTCCGGGACGGCGTGCTGGCCGACGTCGCGCCGACGCTGCTCGACCTGGTCGGGGTCCCGCCGTGGCCCGGCATCTCGGGGACGTCGCTGCTCGTCCGCCACTGAGGCGGGAGTCCTCTGGTACGATCCCGGCCGGTCACCAACCCGGAGGTCTTCCACCTTGGATCCGATCCTGGCCATCGGCCAGATCCTCGTGAGCGCTGCCATGGTCGCGGCGATCCTGCTCCAGGCGCGCGGCACTGGCCTGTCCGGCACGTTCGGCGGCGATTCGGCCGTCTACCGCAGCCGCCGCGGCATCGAGAAGCGCCTGTGGCAGTTCACGATCCTGCTGATCGCGCTGTACGTCGTGTTCGCCCTGGCGGCGTTCCTCCAGGCCTGAGGTCCGTCGCGGCGACGTCGTCCCGCCGCCCCGCCCCGAACCCGTGATCACCCGTCGCGACCAGGCGATCGTCGGCGCCCTCGTGCTCGCGCTCGTCGCGGTCGGCACGGTGATCGCCCAGCCGGTCCCGGCGCCCGTCGTCTCCGCACCCGAGTCCACGCCCCTCCCGACGGTCGAGGTCCCGACCTACCGCGAGGGCATCCTCGGCCGGCCCGTCACCGTCACGCCGCTGACCGCGCGCACTCGAGCCGAGCGGACGCTGGTCGGGCTGCTGTTCTCGGGGCTGACGCGGATCGGCCCCGACGGCCTGCCGCGCCCGGACCTCGCGGCAACGTGGTCGTCGTCCGAGGGCGGCAAGGTCTGGACGTTTCGCATCCGTCCCGACGTCACGTGGCATGACGGGACGCCGGTCACCGCCGCCGATGTCGTGTACACGGTCTCGGCGCTCAAGGACCCGGACGCGCCCGGACCGGCGGCCGCCTCGTGGGCCGAGGTGACCGCGCGCGCCGTCGACGACCTGACGGTGCGGTTCACGCTCACCAACCCCCTGAGCGCCGTGCCCGAGGCGGCCTCACAGCCGCTGCTGCCCGCACACCTGCTCGCCGACGTGCCGGTGGCGGAGCTGGCGGACGATCCGTTCAACGAGCATCCGATCGGCACCGGGCCGTACACCCTGGAGGCGCTCGACGTCGACGTCGCGTACCTCGAGTCGACCGCCCTCCATCCGCCGGTCCAGCCGTCGCCATCGGCCGAAGGCAACGGCCTCGCGACCGTCGCGCCGGGCTCCGTGTCGGACGTCGCGGTGCCATACCTGCCGCGCATCGAGCTCCATTTCTTCGAGGATCCGGTCGCGCTGGAGGACGCGTTCCGGGCGGGCGAGGTGCACGTGGCCAGCGGTCTCCCGACGGGCGACGCCGCAGCGCTTGCCGCGGACGTGGACGACGGGCAGGTCATCCGGTACCCGTCCACGACGCTCACTGCGGTCCTGCTCGACCAACGACCCACGCACGCCGAGCTGCGGGACGCGCGGGTCCGGCGCGCGCTGCTGGGTGCCCTCGACCGCGACGCGCTCATCCTCGGGCCGCTGGGGGGTGGCGGGCTGCGCGCGGACGTCCCGTATCCGCCCACCGCGCCCCACTACGACCCCGATGTCGTCACCCGCGTCGCGTTCGACGTCGAGGCCGCGACGAAGCTCCTGACCGAGGCCGCGTGGACGAAGGGGGAGGGGGGCTGGATCGCACCGGGCAGGACCGACCCGTACCGCATCGAGCTGCTGACACCGACGGCGGAGGTCAACCCCAGCGTGCACGCGGTGGCAACCGCGATCGCCGCGGCCTGGACGTCGTTCGGCATCGGCGTGGACGTGGTCGAGCTCGACCCGATCCAGCTCGGCACCCGGCTCGAGGACGGGACGTTCGGTGCGACCGTCGTCGATATCCGGCTGGGCGCCGACCTCGACCTGTATCCGCTGCTCGCATCGAGCCAGTCCAAGACCGGCGGTGGCAACGTGACGCGGTACCAGGACCCGGGCCTGGACGTGCTGCTTGCCGAGGCCCGCAGCGCCCGAGGCGCGGTCGCGAGGCGAGCGGCCGTGGAGGCCCTCCTGACGAAGCTGGCGGCCGATGTGCCGGTGCTGCCGCTCGCGTGGCGCGACGACTCGATCGCGGTCCAGGGGATCGATGGCGTGCTCCCCCGGCTCATCGTCGACGTCGGGGACCGATTCAGTGACGTGCTATCATGGCGCCTCGCCTCGGACCGGTGAGTTTCGGCGAGCCAGTCCGTTTCGGATCATGCCGAGGTGGCGGAATTGGCAGACGCGCTAGCCTCAGGAGCTAGTGCCCGCAAGGGCGTATGGGTTCAAATCCCGTCCTCGGTACCACCCCTCGGTGACCTCGATCCAGGCGCTCGTGCCCAGGTGGCGGAATTGGTATACGCGTACGTTTGAGGGGCGTATGAGGCAACTCATCCGGGTTCAAGTCCCGGCCTGGGCACCACTCCCCTGAACAAGACGGGCGGCCGACGGGCCGCCCGTTTATCGTTTGCCCGGGCGGTTAGCTCAGCTGGTCAGAGCGCCTCGCTTACACCGAGGATGTCGGGGGTTCGAGTCCCTCACCGCCCACCATCGCCGTGTGGTGCCCGCTCGCTCCGAGCCACGATGTCGGCCAGGATTTCGGCCAGGCCGAGCGGGTTCTGCAGGGCCATCGGGTGCCCGGTGGCAGGCACGGTCCGCCACTCCACCCCCGCGGCGATCAGGTCCTCCTGAGGCTGCAGGGCGGACGCGGTGCTCAGCTCGCCGTTCAGGTAGTAGCGGGGCATGGGCAGGCCTGCCAGGACCGCCCGTGTCGGCGGATCGGTGTCTCGCGACAGCGACACCGCCGCATGATGGAGCGCCACTCCGCTGACGAGGCTCGTGATCCCGAGGTGCGCGGCCTGAATGCCGCCGCTGTCCACCGCCTGTCGCCGCTGCTCGGCGAGCATGCTCTGGAAGCCGCCTGCCACGAACTCACCCTCGTCGCGGCCTGCGATCGGCCCGCTGATGAACCCGCCCCCCGCTTCGATGGTGGATTCCGCCAGCACGAGCGCCCGGACGACGCCCGGCCGGGCCGCGGCCACGTGCGTCGCGATCGTTCCACCCATGCTGTGCCCGAACAGCACGCACCGGTCGAGCCCGAGGCTGTCGAGAAGCGTCACCACCGTCCGCGCGTGTGCCTCGACGGTGTACGGGAAGTCCGTGGGCCGGTCGCTGTAGCCGTAGCCCAGCAGATCGACGAGCAGCGAACGTCGACCTCGCAGCGGCGGCTGCACGGCCGCCGCGATGAGCTCTCCGGTCGATGAGCACCAGATCCCGTGGATCCACACGAGCGCCGGGCCGTCTCCCGGAACCTCGACCCACCGCAGGAAGGCGGTCTCAGCCTCGAGGTAGATGGCGCGCATCACGCGTCCCTGACGGTCACTCGCCTACTCCTCGTAGGCGCCTTGGCGGACGATCCCGGCTGCCTTGACGTGCGCGTCCTCGTGGGCGGGATGCACGCAATCGAGCGCTCGCATCGGTGTACCTCCGTTGGCGGTGCGACGATCTTCCGCCGGGGGATAGACCGACTCCAAGTGTTGCAGGCCCCATGCCATCCGGCACGACCGGAGGTCACGGCCCGGCGCTATGCTCGCGGTATCCCGTCACGGAGGCTCGGATGGAACTCATCGTCATCCTCGTCATCATCGCGGTCGTTGTGGGCGGACTCGTCCTCCTCTACAACGGGCTGGTCACGAAGCGCAACCGCGTCGACGAGGCGTGGGCGCAGATCGAGGTCCAGCTCAAGCGGCGGCACGACCTCATCCCGAACCTGGTCCAGGCCGTGAAGGGCTACATGGGCTTCGAACAGGACGTGCTCACTCGGGTCACCGAGGCGCGCGCGAATGCCGTGTCGGCGGGCGCGCAGGGCCCGCAGCAGCAGGCCCAGGCCGAGAACATGCTCACCGGCGCGCTGCGGAGCCTGTTCGCCGTCGTCGAGAACTACCCTGAGCTGAAGGCCAACCAGAACGTGCTCCAGCTCCAGGAGGAGCTGACGACGACCGAGAACCAGATCTCGTTCTCGCGGCAGCACTACAACGCCACCGTCAACGACTACAACACGTCGATCCAGACCGTGCCGTCGGTATTCATCGCCGGGCCCTTCGGGTTCACCCGCCGCGAGTTCTTCGACGCCCCGCCCGAGGCGGAGGCCGTGCCGTCGGTGGATCTCAGCCTGGGCTGAGCGCCGCGTTCGCCTGACGCGGTCGGCATCCTCGCCCGTCCATGGCCACGTTCTACGACCGGATCGCCGAGAACCGGCGCAACTCGATCCTGCTCGCGCTGGTCGTCGTCGGCCTGCTCGGGATGCTGGGCCTGTTCATCGGCTGGGCGGTGGCGGGGGATCCGGCGGCTGCCATCCCGTCGATGGTGCTGGCGGTCGTGGTGGGGACGATCGCCTCCCTGGTCTCGTACTACGCCGGCAGTTCGCTCGTCCTGCGCGTCTCGGGCGCCCGCGAGGTCGACGAGCAGTCGGCGCCGCAGCTCATGAACGTCGTGCGCGAGATGACGATCGCGGCGAACGTCCCGATGCCGAAGGTCTACCTGATCGACGACACCGCGCCCAACGCGTTCGCCACCGGGCGCGACCCGAAGCACGCGTCGCTCGCGATCACGACCGGGCTGCTCCAGAAGCTCGACCGCGAGGAGCTCCAGGGGGTGATGGCGCACGAGCTCAGCCACGTGCGCAACTTCGACATCCGGTTCTCGGTGATGGTCGGGGTGCTCGTCGGATCGATCGCGATGCTCGCGGATTTCTTCCTCCGGTTCACGTTCTGGGGCGGGGGCGGCGGGAGCCGGAACCGGGACCGGGGCGGTGGGGGAGGCCTCCAGGTGATCGTGCTCATCGTGGCGATCCTGCTCGCCATTCTTGCCCCCATCGTCGCCCGGCTTGTGCAGATGGCCGTGAGCCGCGAGCGGGAGTACCTCGCCGACGCGGCGGGCGTGGAGCTCACCCGCAACCCGTACGGGCTCCAGCGGGCGCTCGCGAAGATCGCGCTCGACCCGGAGCCGCTCGAGGTCGCCAACCGCGCGACGCAGCACCTGTACTTCGAGAACCCGATGAAGAAGCTCGGCGGCACGTCGGCGCTGTTCTCGACGCATCCGCCCACGCTCGAGCGGATCAACCGCCTGCGCGCGCTGGGCGGCCAATCCCCGCTGACTGACATCGCCCAGGCGCTCCGCTCCTAGCCCGACCCGCCTCCCGCGGCGAGATCGTCGCCGGCGCGATCCTGGACCGCCGCGAGGGTCCGCTCGAGCTCGTCGCGCTGGGCCCGCAGCTGGCGCAGCCATCCGAGCCAGTGGGCCCGATCGCCGTCGCTGCCGTAGCCGGCGGTGAATCGCAGCGTGTATCGGTCGAGTCGCTCCTGGACGATCGCGAGGCGGCTCCGGAGGTCCGATTCGTCGGCGTCGGCGTCCATGCCGGGAGGATGCCGGAGGTCGCCTGCGGGCGCATCGCGGGGCGGGGGCGCTGCCTTGAAGCCGTTCGAAAGCCCGTGCTATCCTGCGGCCCGCCGATGACCCTCTCGGGGGCTCCAGCGGCTCGGGCCGAGATAGCTCAGTTGGTAGAGCACGCGACTGAAAATCGCGGTGTCGCCAGTTCGAATCTGGCTCTCGGCACCACGCATCGGGCG
>DASSPX010000132.1:0-70018 GCA_035699445.1 Candidatus Limnocylindrales bacterium
CACCGCGTACACTCCCCGCGACGCGGGAACGCCTGCGTCACGGTACGGATCGCACGTTCGCACACGGTCTCCTCTCGCACCTCGCAAGCAGGAACCCGGGCCGAGGCGGCGACACAAGAGGAGATCGGCACGTGGCCGACAAGACCCTTACCTGTTCCGACTGCGGGATGGAGTACGTCTTCACCGAGCGGGAACAGGCCTTCTACGCCGAGAAGGGCTTCTCCGAGCCCCGCCGGTGTCCGTCCTGCCGGGCCAGCCGCAAGGCTGCCCGCGGCTCGGATTCCGGGGGCTACGGCGGGAGCACGTATGGCGGGTATTCCGCAGGTGGCGGGTATTCGGCCGGAGGCGACTATGGCAGCCGCGGTGGCGGCGGCTACGGCGGTGGCGGCGGTGGCGGCTACGGCGGTGGCGGCGGCTACGGCGGGGGTGGCTTCGGCAACCCGCGTCCGCCCCGGGAGATGTTCACGGCGACCTGCTCGAACTGCGGCAACGAGGCTCGTGTCCCGTTCCGCCCGACGAACGGCAAGCCCGTGTACTGCTCGGACTGCTTCCGGACGATGCGCGGCGCCTGACGCCTCGCCTCGATACGGACCGACGACCCCGGCAGCGCGCCGGGGTCGTTTCGATTCCAGCCCCGTCAGCCCGCGGGGTCGTCGCGGGCGAGCAGCTCCAGGTCGAACTTGCGCTCCGTGCCACGGATCAGCCGCTCGATGTTGTCCGCGTGGGCGAGCCACACGAGGGCCGCCCCGACCGTCGCGTACACCGGGTACTCCCAGGGCACCGTCCCGTTCGCCGCCAGCCACCAGATCCCCACGACGAGCACCATCGCGGCCGACCCGAGCAGCGATCCCAGCGACACGTAGCGCGTGATCGCGATCACGGCGACGAATACCGGCGCGGCGATCGCCACGGCGAGCGGCTGGATGATGAGCATCGTCCCCACGCCGGTACCCACCCCGCGCCCGCCCTTGAACCCCACGAACATCGACCGGGATGCCCCGACCACGGCCGCGATCCCGCAGGCCACCTCCACCGCGGCCTCGCCGGTCAGGAGCCGGGCGGCGAGCACGGGCAGCGCGCCCTTCAGGACGTCCCCGGTCACGACCAGCAGCGCGAGCTTCCTGCCCAGCGCACGGAGGGCGTTCGTGCCGCCCGTGCGACCGCTGCCGATCGTCCGCGGATCGGGCCCGCCCGACCACCGCGCGACGATGACGCCGAACGGGATCGACCCCACGACGTACGCCGCGACGACGAGCGCGGCGGCCAAAGCGGCGAAGCTCCAGTCCACGCTCGCGGGCACCTCCAGCGGATGGCGAGTCTACCCCCCTGTGCGGCCCGCGTAGCCGGCGACGGGCCGGGGTACGATGGACTTCCTGATGTCCTCCGCGCGGCGGCGCGACCGCCATCGAATGCGTGTCCGGCCCCGCATCCCCAACGAGGCTCCCTGACCCATGGCCGTCGGTTCGTCCAACGACTTCGATCTCGTCGTGCTCGGTGCGGGCACGGGTGGCTACAGCGCGGCGTTCCGCGCGGCCCAGCTCGGCCTGAAGGTCGCGCTCGTGGACGAGGACCGGATCGGCGGCACGTGCCTGCACCGGGGCTGCATCCCGACCAAGGCGCTGCTCGAGTCCGCGGGCTACGTCGCGCGCCTCCGGGAGGCGAAGGACTTCGGCGTCGAGCTGGCCGGCGAGTTCACGATCGACTACGCGCAGATGGGCGCCCGCCGCGACCGGGTCGTGACCCGGATGTGGAAGGGGCTCGGCAGCCTGGTCACGAAGAACAAGGTGACGTGGGTCGAGGGGCGTGGCCGGCTCGACGGCGGCACGCGTGTCCGGGTCAGCCAGCGCGGTGAGGACGGCACGCCGGGCGGCGGCGGCGAGCGGATCCTCCAGGCCACGGACGTCATCCTCGCGACCGGCTCGCGCGTGAAGAGCCTGCCGGGTCTCGAGGTCGACGGGCGGCGCGTCGTCACCTCGGACGAGATCCTCAGGCTGGACCGCGTCCCCGAGAGCCTGATCGTCGTCGGCGCGGGCGCCGTCGGCTGCGAGTTCGCGAGCCTGTTCCACGACCTGGGCACGAAGGTGACCCTGCTCGAGTACCTGCCCTCGATCCTGCCCGCCGAGGACCGCGATGCGAGCAAGGAGGTCGAGCGGTCGTTCAGCCGGCGCGGCATCACCGTGATGACCAGCGCGCGGTTCGACCCCGCGTCCGTGACCGCTTCGGACAGGGACGTGTGCCTCATGGTCGGACCGGAGGGCAGGGAGCCGCAGGAGCTGCGCGCCGAGATGCTGCTCGTGGCGACCGGTCGCGCGCCGAACGTCGAGGACGTGGGTCTCGACACGACGAAGGCGGAGCTGGAGCGGGGCTTCGTGAAGGTCGACGGGCGGATGCGGACCCGCGAGCCGCACCTGTACGCGATCGGCGACGTGATCGGCGGGCTCATGCTCGCGCACACGGCCGCGCATGAGGGCCTGACGGCGGCGCACGCGATCGCCGGCGACGCGGACGTCCACGGCGTGGACTACGTCCTCCAGCCGCGGGCGACGTACTGCCGACCGGAGGTCGCCTCGATCGGCCTCACCGAGCAGCAGTGCGAGGAGCGCGGTCTCAAGGTGAAGATCGGCAAGGTGCCCTTCCAGGCGGTGGCGAAGGCGCTCATCGGCGGCGAGTACGAGGGCTTCGCGAAGGTGATCGCGAACGCGGAGACGGACGACACGCTCGGCATCCACCTCGTCGGGCCGCATGCGACCGACCTGATCGCGGAGGCGTCGGTGGCGCTGGAGCTCCAGGCGACGCCCTGGGAGATCGGCGGGGCGACCCACCCGCACCCCACGCTGTCCGAGATCCTCGGCGAGGCCGCGATGGCGGTCGACAAGCGCTCGATCAACTTCTGATGACCGTGACCGAGCGGACCGGCGGCTCCGGTGGCCTCGGCGCGTCGGTCGGACTGTCCGATGCGCAGCTCGTGGAGATGTACCGGCTCGTGGCGCTCGCTCGGGCCGTCGACGAGCGGATGTGGATCCTGAACCGCGCGGGCCGGATCCCGTTCGTGATCTCGGGCCAGGGCCACGAGGGAGCGCAGGTGGGGATCGCGAGCGCGCTGACGCCCCACCACGACTGGATCGCGCCCTTCTACCGCTCCATCGCGACCTGTCTCGCGTTCGGCATGAGCGCCCGCGACATCATGACCGCCCAGTACGCGACCGCGAACGATCCGTCGAGCGGCGGGCGCCAGATGCCCGGCCACTACGGGTCGCGCGAGCACAACCTCGTATCGGTCTCGTCGCCGGTCGCCACGCAGCTGCTCCACGCGGTGGGCATCGCGCTGGCGGCGAAGATCCGCCGCACCGGCCAGGTGGCGATGACGATCATGGGCGAGGGGAGCAGCAACCAGGGCGACGTCCACGAGGGCCTGAACTTCGCGGCGATCCACCGGCTGCCGTTCATCTTCGTGGTCGAGAACAACGGGTACGCGATCAGCGTGCCGGCGTCGAAGGAGCTCTCGGTCGAGGACGTAGCCGTCCGCGCAGCCGGGTACGGGATGCCGGGCGTGGTGGTGGACGGGACGGACGTGCTGGCCTGCTATGCGGCGGCGCGCGACGCGGTGGAGCGGGCACGTCGGGGCGACGGGCCGACCCTCATCGAGGCGAAGGTCACCCGGCTCACCGCCCACAGCTCGGACGACCAGCAGACGAAGTACCGCTCCGAGGAGGAGCTGGCAGCGGGGCGGGCGAACGACCCGCTGCCGAAGTTCCGGGAGCAGCTCGTGGGCGCGGGCGTGCTCACGCCGGAGATCGAGGAGCGACTGACGGCCGAGATCTCGGCCGCGGTGGACGATGCCACGAAGTTCGCCGAGGCCGAGCCGGACCCGGATCCATCGACCGCGATGCGCTGGGTCTACGCCGAGGACTGGCCGGGGGAGACGCCGCCGCCGTGGGGATTCGGCGAGCCGGGCGTGGGCAGGGCCGGCGGGAGCGGGGCGCACTGATGGCCACGAAGACGTTCATCGAGGCGATCCGCGAAGGGCTCGCGGAGGAGATGCGCCGCGACGAGTCGGTGATCGTCCTGGGCGAGGACGTGGGGAAGAAAGGCGGCGTGTTCCTCGCCACGGACGGGTTGTGGGCGGAGTTCGGCGACGACCGAGTCATCGACACTCCGCTCACCGAGTCGATGATCATCGGCACCTCGATCGGCGCTGCCGTGAACGGGCTGCGGCCGGTCGCGGAGATCCAGTTCGCGGACTTCATCCACCCCGCGTTCAACCAGCTCGTGTCCGAGGCGGCGCGGATGCGCTACCGCTCGAACAACGGCTACGGCGTGCCGATGGTTGTCCGGGCGCCGTACGGCGGTGGCGTGCACGGCGCGCTCTACCACTCGCAGTCGGTGGAGGCGTTCTTCACGCACGTGCCAGGGCTGAAGGTCGTCGTCCCGTCGACGCCGCATGACGCGAAGGGGCTCCTCAAGACGGCGATCCGCGACGAGGACCCGGTGCTGTTCTTCGAGCACAAGAAGATGTACCGCTCGGTGCGCGGCAACGTGCCCGACGCGGACTACACGGTGCCGCTCGGCTCGGCGCAAGTGACCCACCCGGGGTCGCGCGTCACGGTGGTTGCGTACGGGCTCATGGCGCATTACGCGCTCGAGGCGGCCGACCGCGTGGCGGACGAGGGGATCAGCGTCGAGGTCGTGGATGTCCGCACCCTGCGGCCACTCGACAAGGTCACGATCCTCGATTCGGTCCGCAAGACGGGCAAGTGCCTGGTCGCGTACGAGGACAACCGGTTCGGCGGCTACGGCGCGGAGATCTGCGCGATCGTCGCCGAGGAGGCGTTCGACTTCCTCGACGGGCCGGTGAGCCGGGTGGCGGGGCCCGACGTGCCGGGCGTGCCGTACAACCACGTGCTCGAGGACTGGTTCATGGTCAGCCCGGAGAAGATCGCGGACGGGATCCGGCGGCTCGCCGCGTACTGACGGGTGGCCGGCGCGTACGTCGGCGGTGCGCGGACGGCCGGGTGCTGCGGATTGCACGCACGGGCGCGTAGGCGGTGCGGGCCGCGCGCGAAGGGTACGCGCCGGCCCGGCCGTCGCGGTCCTGCGCGGAATGGGCGACACTAGGGGGCCGGACGACCACCAACCGGCCGGTGCCGCCAGCGCCGAGCCCTGCCTGGAGGTACGAGCGTGGCGAAGGTGACGATGCCCCAGCTCGGCGAGAGCGTGGCCGAGGGGACCATCGGTCGCTGGCTGAAGCAGCCCGGTGACACCGTTGCCCAGTACGAGCCCCTGCTCGAGGTCATCACCGACAAGGTCAACGCCGAGGTCCCGTCGCCGTTCGCCGGCGTGCTGAAGGAGATCCTCGTCGAGGAGGGGGCGACGGTCCCCAACAACGCGGAGATCGCGATCATCGAGACCGCGGACGAAGCGGGCGCCGACGCGCCGCCTCCGGTGGCGCTCGAGAAGGAGGCGGCGCCGTCCGAGGTGGACGGCTCGTCGGGCGTCGAGCCCCGCCAGCCCGCCGTGGCAGCACACGGTCCGGCCGGGTCGGACGAGCGGCCCGCGGCCGAGGCTCCGGCAACGCCCGCCACGCCCGCAACGTCCGCACCGTCCTCGGCACCCGCCGCCGAGCGCCCGGCCGCGATGGCGGCCGCGGCCGCACCCACTGTCTCCGCTCCGGACTCGAATGGCCGCGGCGCTGCACAGCCGGGCGACCCGAACGCGCGCATGACGCCCGCCGTGCGCCGGCTGCTCCGCGAGCACGGGCTCACCGCCGCGCAGATCGTCGGCACCGGTGGCGGCGGCCGGATCACCCGCGAGGACGTGACCGACTTCGTCGAGGCCCAGCGCACCGGCAAGCCGGTCGGCGCCCAGCAGCCCGCGGGGGCAGCGGGTGCTACGTCGACGGCCGCCCCGGCAGCCGCGACCCCCGCCCCGGCAGCCGCCACCCCCAGTGCCACGGTCCCGCCCGCTGCGGCGCCCGCGCCCGCTCAGCCCGCGACACCCGCCCCGGCGCCCGCGCCGGCGACCACGGCTGCGGCCGTGCTGTTCCCAGCCGGAGCCGACGAGGTCCTGCTGCCGATGACCCAGATGCGCAAGGGCATCGCGGCGCAGATGACCCGCGCGCTCCAGGTCCCTCACGCATACGTGCACATGGAGGTCGACGCGACGAACCTCGTCCGCCTGCGCGAGACGGCGAGGAAGGACTTCCAGGCCAAGGAGGGGGTGAGCCTCAGCTACGTCCCCCTCGTGATCAAGGCAATCGTCGAGGCGCTCAAGAACCACCCGGCATTCAACGCCCACTGGACGGACCAGGGGATCCTCGCGAAGCGGCGGATCAACATGGGCGTGGCGGTCGCCGTGGACGACGGCCTCCTCGTCCCGGTCGTCCGGGACGTCGACGCGCTGAGTGTCGCGGGCATCAACCGCGCGATCGCCGACGTCGCGGCGCGCGCTCGCGCCGGCAGGCTGCGGATCGACGACTTCGGCGGCGGGACGTTCACGATCGACAACACCGGCTGGTTCGGGTCGAACCTGACGATGCCGATCATCAACGTCCCCGAGGTCGCCATCCTCACGATGGAGGCGATCACGAAGCGGCCCGTCGTGCGCGAAACACCCGACGGTGACGTCATCGCCATCCGCCCGATCATGAACATGGTGCTCGCGATCGACCATCGCGCGAACGACGGCGCCCAGGCCGCGGCCTTCCTCAAGGAGATCAAGGCCTGGCTGGAGAACGTGCCGGCCGACCTGCCCCTCTGGTAACGGAGGGCATCGACGGCGTACCGTCAGCGCCGCCATGACCGACCAGGCCCCGCCGACCGACACCGGGATCCCGCGTCCGCCGCGCCCGTCCATCGAGGAGCGTGCCCGGCGACGCTCGGAGCTGGACGCGGCCGACCGGGACCGGTACGAGAGCCTCCTGCGTCACCTGCGTGCCGGGCAGGAGATCGCGATCCAGCCGCCACGAGGCTGGCGGGACCGGCTCGAGGCCCTCGACTGGCACCCGATCGCCGGCCGCCTGCTCCTCGCGATCGCCATCGCCGTCGCGCTCTATCTGCTGCTCACCGCGGTCACCGGCTGGCTCCGGGACGGGCGAGTGGACACGTGGTCCGGTCCGGACGGGACCGTCCAGTCCGGCCAGCGTCTCGAGGGATGCCCCGGGCTCGCCCGGCTGAACGACGCCGTCCTTCCGAACTGGATCCGGTACCGCGGCGATGTCTTCCAGCTGACCGAGGTCGGGCTGCCGATGGGCGAATCGAACATCGGCACCTCCTACGTCCCGACGCCCTACGCGCTGGGCGACCTGCGGCTGTTCGAGGTTCGCGTCCAGGGGCTCGGGCCGATGGGGTCCCGGTTGATCGTCCGCAACGGCGAGGCGCCCGCAGGGCAGCTGTACCGCCGGCTCGACAGCTGCAGCTAGGGCCGCAAGCACGTCCGCGGTCCGCCGGCCCGCTCTCCGGCGCACCCGCGCGTAGACTCCGGCCCATGGCGCGCGAGCTCCCGATGTTCGAACCGGCTGCCGGCGGTCACGCCGCGCATCACCCCACCGATCCCCAGGCCATCAGCATCGCGATGGGCGGCGCGCCGACGCCGCTTCGCCGCCACCCGGACTGGATCCGGGCGCGGATGCCGAGCGGGGACAACTACCACGACCTCAAGCGGCTGCTCGCGGGGCTCAACCTGAACACGGTGTGCGAGGAGGCGCGCTGCCCGAACATCGGCGAGTGCTGGGATCAGCGCACGGCGACGGTGATGATCCTGGGTGACACCTGCACCCGGGCGTGCGGCTTCTGCGCGGTGAAGACCGGCCGCCCCACCTGGTTCGACGACGACGAGCCCCGCCGGGTCGCCGAAGCACTCAGCCATCTCGCGCTCGACCACGTCGTGATCACCTCGGTCGCGCGCGACGACCTCCCCGACGGCGGGGCGGGCGCGTTCGCGGCCACGATCCGGGAGCTCCGCGCACGCCGGCCGGGCATGGGCGTGGAGGTGCTGATCCCGGACTTCAACGGGGAGGAGGCGCCGCTGCGCACGGTCATGGAGGCCGGCCCGGACATCCTGAACCACAACCTCGAGACCGTGAAGCGCCTCCAGAAGCCGGTCCGCAAGCGCGCGCGCTGGGATCGGACGCTGGGCGTGCTCGAGCGCGCGCGCCGGTATGCGGCCGAGTACGGCCACGCCGTTCACACGAAGAGC
Source organism: Candidatus Limnocylindrales bacterium (assembly GCA_035699445.1). Classification (GTDB taxonomy): domain Bacteria; phylum Chloroflexota; class Limnocylindria; order Limnocylindrales; family CSP1-4; genus DASSPX01. The sequence goes on from DASSPX010000132.1 coordinate 8,194, forward strand.
TCGCTCATGGTGGGGCTGGGCGAGACGCGCGACGAGCTGACCGAGGCGTTCGTCGCGCTGCGCGAGGTCGAGTGCGACATCCTGACGATCGGCCAGTACCTCCGCCCCACCGAGCGCCATCTCCCGCTCGTCCGCTACTACCACCCGGACGAGTTCGCGGACATGAAGGCCGAGGCGCTCGCGCTCGGCTTCCGGCACGTGGAATCGGGGCCGCTCGTGCGGTCCTCGTACCACGCCCGCGACCAGGTTCCGGGCGCCGTCGGCAGCGCCCGCCGTCAGGCGGCCGTCGACGCGACCGGGCGGGTGGTGCCCGGCCCCGCCGCGTAGGGGTTCGACCAGGTAGGGGGAGCTGCGGGCCGCCGTCCCGGGCACGCCTGAACATGGCGCAACCCGGGCGTGCGACAATCGGCCGCTCGGGCATGGAAGTTGGGGGGTGCGGTCTTGGGCTCCGTGGAGGACCACCGGATGGCAGCGGGCTGGCGCCGGCACGCCACGCCCCGTCGGGTCGCCGGCGGCGCGACCGGCATCGCCGTGCTGGCGATGGTCGCGGCGGCCGTCGCGCTGCCGCTCGGACCGCTCGGTCCGTCCCCTTCGGGCGCTACGGCTGCTCCGGCCGCATCAGGGGGCCCCGTGCCGTCGGCGGTGTCCTCGGTCGCTGCCGACACTCCGTTGCTCCATCCCGTTCGGGTGGCCACCGGCATCCGCTACCGGGACGGCTGGGGGATCCGGGCCCTCACCATCGCCGACGACAGCCCGCCGGCCACCGCCGAGAGCCCGGCCATGCTCCAGGAGTTCTGGACGATGATCCCGTGGCTGGACGCCGCCGGCGTTGCCGACGAGGGGCCGGTCACCACCCTTCCGGGTCCGCTGACGTTCCAGACCGGTGACAGGCCGGTGCTCGCCATCGGGATCACGAGCCCGGACCGGAAGGTCCCGCTCGACGCGCGCGTCTGGCGCGTCGAGGGCGGCGACCTTCCCCAGCGGATCGTGCCCAAGGTGATGGCGGCCGAGCCCGGCCGCACGATCTGGCTGCCGACCACGCCACAGGGCGAGACGCTCTCCGCCTGGCCGCCGGGGCTCTACCGGATCGACCTGATCGTGGCCCGCCGGATCGTGCGCGTCAGCCTCCGGGTGCCGGGTGTGGAGGAGACCGAGCGTCGCGTCGGCAGCGAGCCGGCGCCCGATCCGCGCCTCGCCACGATGCCGGACGAGGACATCATCAAGGGACTCGAGCAGAAGCTGGTCAACGAGTCGTTCACCGGCTTCGTCGTCACCGGTGGCGAGGTCAACCCGCTGCCCCGTGCGACCGACCGGGCACGGGACGAGCTGACGTCGTGGCTCGATCCGGTGCTGCCCGGCCGGGGGCGAGGCTTTGCCGAGCGGGCGCGGTTCGGCTCGATCGTCGTGGGCACGTCCGCGACGGCGATCGGCTGGATCCTCCCCGCCGGCGCCGAGGCCCTCCAGACCGACCTGTGGATGCTCGCGCCGCGCGAGGAGGAGCTCCGCGTCCAGACGACCGCGCTGCGGGTGGCCCGGGGCTCGAGCTTCGCCGACGCCGTACTCGTTCGGCCCGTCGCCGGGGCGCGCTGGCCGGCGGCGGTCTACCGGCTGGAGGCATCCTGGCAGGAACACGGCGGCGGCGTTGCCTACGCCTCGTGGCACGTGGACCTCACGCCCGCCATCGTCGAGGTGCCCGGCGGCTCGCAGGCGGACCTCGCCCGCGTCTGGCGCGAAAAGGAGGCGTCGCTCACCGCGTCGGCGGAGTTCGATCCGGTGATCTACGACACCGTGCCGCTGCTCGACTCCGGCGACGCCGAATCCGGACTCTCGGCGTCGAAGCCCGGCGAGGCATGCGCGGACCGGCGCCTGATCAGCCCCGAAGGCGGCCCGCTGGGCATCCGCGGCCTCGACGGCGAGAACATCTCGACGTTCCAGGTGTATCGCGTGTTCGACGGCGGGACGCGCATCCCGATCGCGTCCGGCCTCGTCCCGGATGCGGCGCCGGACCTCGCGCTCGTCATGACGCCGGTTCAGGGCTGGCAGCCCGGCGCCTACCGGATCGTGCTCCGGTTTGCCGGCGGCCTCCATGCTCGACCGGCGATGACGTTCCTCGTCTGCGCCGGGGTCATCGACGGCGAGCGGCTGGTGTTCGATCCGGCCACGACGTCCGGCTGAGCGGCAGCCCCGGACGTCCTCGGCTGGCGCGCGATCGATCCGCCGGCGATGGGTAGCGAGGAGCTCCTCGTCCAGGCCGTGCGGGTCCGCGGGCACGCAGGCTCGTCACGCCGGGCGAGGGGAGCGGTGGCGGCGACGGCGGGTGTCCTCGTCCTGCTGATCGCGAAGCCATGGGCGACACCCACCGCGCCGGTCCCGGTTCCCGCAACGGGGCCGACCCCCGCCGCACGTCCGACAGCGACGACCGGCTCGCTCGCCCCGATCGCCGTGTCGCCCGCGGCCGCCCGACCGAGCCCCGCGGCCGTGGCGGCGGCGATCCGCCCGCACATGGCCTGGGGCGTCCGGGTGCTCGTGCCCGCCGACCCGACGGGTGCCCTTCCGTCCCGGGAACTGCGCGAGGTCTGGACGCCGGCCACCGGCCCGGACGTCCCCATGGACCGGCAGGCCTGGCGCCCCGGCGGTCGCGGCGTGCTCGAGCTCGTGACCGGCGATCGACCCGTGGTCGGCCTCGGCCTGACGGGCCCCGACCTCGACGTCCCGCTCGCGACCCGCATCTGGCGGCTCGTGCCGGGCGCCGTCCCGGAGCTCACCGTGCCGGAATCGGTGCCGGCCGATCCCGGGCGTCCGATCTGGCTTGCGCGCGACGGCGCCGGGTCGCGCCTCGACCGCTGGCGGCCTGGGACCTACCGGATCGACGTGCTCGACGGCGTCGCGATCCGCCGCCTCGTCATCCGCATCCCCGGTGCCATCGCGGACGACGGAGCGCGGCCCCTGCTCCCCGGTGAGCCGGACGAGGTCGCGCTCGGGATGCTCGGGGCCGCCGGCGCCGGTCGGACGGGCGCGGCGCTGCTCCACGACGGCGGCGCCACGGCGCTGCCGACGGCCACCAGCCGACCGGCGGACGAACTCACGAGCTGGATCGACCCGGCCGATCCGGAAGCTCGCTGGCTCCGACCGACGCGGATCGTCGCGGCCGCCCCGACGGCGATCGCGTGGTTGCCGGAGCCGCAGGCGACCATCCTCGGCGCACGGGTCGACATGCTGGCGCCGATCGAGCGTCGGTTCACCCTCGTTGACGATCGGGTTCACATGGGCGGGGCGACCCCGCGCGAGGTCGTCCTCCTGCGCTGGGCGACCGGCCGTGCGTGGCCGCACGGCGTGTACCGCGTCCAGGCATCGTGGGTCCGTGCCGATGGAAGCGTGGGCCGGGTCGCCTGGCACCTCGACCTCGTGCCGGCGCGAGACCGGCCGTTGGGCAACGCGCTGGCCCGGCTCGCCCGGGGCTGGATCCGCGACCCGGAGAGCGTCGCCGAGCGCGTCCTCGGTCCCGCCGACGTGTTCGATGGGGGAGCCCTGGCCCGACCCGCCGACGCGTGCGGTCGACGGCGGCTTCTCGAGGCGTCGACGACCGGACTCGGGCTAACGGGACTCGGCGAGCGGCGCGTCGATCAGGTGACCGTGGCCCGCCTGTTCGAGAACGGCTACCGGATCCCGTTGCGAGCGGGTCTCGTGCCCCGCGCGGCGGAGGGGCTTGCCATCGTTGCGTCCCCGGGAGCCGGCTGGGAGCCCGGGGCCTACAGGATCAACGTGCGCTTCGCCGAGCCCGACGCGCAGGGACTTCGCTCGGTCACCTTCCTCGCCTGCGTCGGGGCCGGGGACCTCGACGCCACGGGCGACGGGCTGCGGTTCGATCCGACGACGACGGTGTTCATCCGGGCGCCCGGCGTGTGACAATCGGCCCGCGCGATGGGGGCCATGCGCGGTGTCGGCGACCCGCCCGCGGCCTGCACACTGCGGTGGGGCTCCCGGCCTGCAGCGAGGTGTCGACATGACCGCCGATGCGACGACCCTCCCGTCCCGACTGCCGGGCGCCGAGCGGAGCAGCCGAACCTCACGGACGCTCGCGCTCGCGGCCCTGACGCAGTACCGGGCCCTCCACCACCGACTGGGGGCGCTCGACCCCGAGGCGGCCGACGACCGCGCCTTCGCCTCGGGTGAGCGCTGGCTGCTCGTCTGGGCGGGGGCCCAGGAATGGGTCGTCGGCGAGGATGCCGCGACCCGCATCGACCGCCTGATCGAGGAGATTCGCGATCTCGAACCGCCGGTCGGCACGGAGTGGCTGACCGCGTTCCCGCGCGCCGTCGCCGCTGCGCTCGACCGGCGCACCGGCGACACCGCGAGCGGCCAGCGCCGGCGGTTCGCGGATCGGACCGCCCGGCCCACGCCACGCGCCGGCCGTGACGACGCCGACACCGACGCAACGCACGTCCCGACGGGGGCCGGCTCCCGCTAGACTCGGGCGAGGATGGCCCAGCTCTCCCGGAAGGTTCCCCTCGCCGAGCTGCACTGTCACCTCGGCGCGGCGGTCACCCCGGCAATCATGTGGAGCATCGCCCACGCCCAGGGGATCAAGCTCCCCACGCGGGACTACTGGGAGTTCCGGGACCTGATCACGGTCCACCCCCGCCGCCCGAAGAGCTTCGACGGCTACCTCCAGCTGTTCCACTGGACCGAGCTCATCCAGTCCAGCCCGATCGCGATCGAGCGCGCCGTCTACGAGGTGGTCGGCGGGGCGTACCGAAAGAACAACGTCACGACCATGGAGCTCCGCTTCAACCCGATGAAGCGGAACCGGGGTGGCGAGCAGGATCTCGACCACATCATCGCGGCCGCCGTGCGCGGGATGGACCGCGCCACGCTTGAGTACCCGGTGAAGCCCGGCCTGATCTTCTGCCTCGACCGCGCGTTCCCGTACGAGCTGAACGAGATCATCGCCGAGAAGGCGATCGCCTGGCGGGACCGAGGCGTAGTGGGCGTCGACATCGCAGGCCCCGAATCGGCCACCTTCCGGGTCGCGGACTACCGCCGGCTGTTCCGGCGTGCGCGGCAGTTCGGGCTGGGGATCACGGTGCACACGGGCGAGGCCGGCCCCGTCGACGAGGTTGCGCGGGTCATCGAGCTGCTCGAGCCGGACCGGATCGGGCACGGGGTGAAGAGCGCGTACGACCCGCGCGCGATGGAGATGCTTGCCGAGCGCGGGATCGTGCTCGAGATCTGTCCCACCTCCAATCTGAACACCGGGGTGGTGTCGGGCTGGGACGAGATGCGCTGGATCCTCGACCAGTTCCGGCGAAACGGCGTCCGGTTCACGATCAGCACCGACGGGCCGGAGATGCTGAAGACGTACATCCGCGACGAGCTCGCGACGCTTGGGCGGCTGGGCATCCTGTCGCTCGAGGAACAGCAGCAGGTCGCCGCGACGTCGCTGGCTGCTTCGTTCGTCCCGAACGTGTCCGAGGTGCCGCTGCCGCGCCGTCAGCCCGCGCCGCGCGACGTCGTCGAGCGCGAGGAGGCCTGAGGCCTCACGCCTTCCGGGGCGGCTCCTCGAACGAGACCCCGCACCGCGGACAGCGTGGGGGCAGGGAGCGACGGAACAGCAGTGGACGGGCGCCGCAGCGCGGACACCGCCCGGTCATCCACAGGTAGCCCACGACGCCGACGAGGACGACGGCGACCCCGACGAGCGGGACCCACTCGTCGCCCGCACCGAAGCCGAGCGCGGTTCCGCCGATCCCGAGGGCGGCGAACACGACGAGCCACAGCATCGAGCGTGCGGTGCGGTCAGCAGCCGTTGCGATGGTCGCCCATTCGCCACGGCTGAGGAGCGGCGCCGAACCGGCGGAGTCAGGCCCGTCGCTGGTCACGATCCGGGAACGCTACCAGCCGCACGGCTCGCCGTCGGTGTCCGGCCGTCTGCTGCGCTTCGAGCGCACGTCGGTCGCCGGCGATCGGTCAAACCGTTCCGCATCGGACGAGCATCGCGCGGTGCTAGCCTCGGTGTCGATGGACCTCGACCTCGCGCCCGAGCACATCCTCCTCCGCGACACCGTTCGCGAGTTCATGACCGAGGAAGTGGCGCCACTCGTCGACGAGCACGAGCGCGCCCGCCGCTTCCCCTCCGAGGTCGTCGCGCGCCTGGGCGCGATGGGCTGGCTGGGCATCCCCGTCCCCGAGCGATGGGGCGGCGCCGGGATGGACACGCTGTCCTACGCGATTGCCGTGGAGGAGATCGGGCGCGTCTGGGGGTCGCTGGGCCTGATCGTCGCGGCGCACACGAGCCTCGGCTGCGGGCCGCTCCTGCTCGCCGGCACTGACGAGCAGAAGGAGCGCTTCCTCGCGCCGATGGCGAGCGGCCGCGTCCTCGGGGCGTACGGGCTCACCGAGCCGGGCGCCGGCAGCGACGCCGGCGGCACGCGAACGACCGCGCGGCTCGACGAGTCGGACGGCTGCTGGGCGATCGACGGCGGCAAGCGGTTCATCACCAATGCGGGCCAGGCCGGCACGTACATCGTCACCGCCCGGACCGGGACGACCGACAAGGGCGACGCGGAGATCTCCGCGTTCATCGTCCCCGCCGAGACGCCCGGCTTCTCCGTCGGTCGCCTCGAGGAGAAGATGGGCCTCCACGCGAGCGCGACCGGCGAGCTGCGGTTCGACGGCGCGCGCGTTCCCGCGGAGAACCTCCTGGGCGCCCGCGGCGACGGGTTCCGGACCTTCCTGAAGATCCTCGACGGCGGCCGGATCTCGATCGGCGCGCTTGCGCTCGGACTCGCGCAGGCCGCCCTCGACGCGGCGATCCCGTACGCGCAGACGCGCGAGCAGTTCGGCCGGCCGATCGGCAGCTTCCAGGGTGTGGCGTTCATGATCGCGGACATGGCGACCGAGATCGAGGCGGCCCGGGCGCTCGTGTACCGCGCCGCATGGCTCAAGGACCAGGGCCGCGACTACGCGCTCGCGGCGGCCCAGGCGAAGCTGTTCGCGTCCGAGGTATCGAGCCGCGTGACGAACGCCGCGATCCAGGTCCACGGCGGGTACGGCTACGTCGAGGAGTACAAGGTCGAGCGGTTCCTGCGCGACGCGAAGCTGACCGAGATCGGGGAGGGGACCAGCCAGGTGCAGCGGCTGGTGATCGCGCGCCGGATCCTCCGCCTGCGGGTGGTCTGAGCCCGTCGCGGCCTCGTTGACCGCCACGTGGTCATCCCGGGCTGATCGGGACTCCAGCCGGCCCTGCTCCGACCCCTCAGCCGCCGGTTCCGGCCGCCGCCTCGAGCACGTCGCGGAGGGCCGCCTCGAACTCCGGCGCCCAGGGACCCTGCGACGCGATCACGTACGGCGACTGCTCGATCTGCTCGAACGCGTCCGGATTGTCCACGAACGCGGCCGCGCACGGCCCGATCTCGGCGCGGTGCCGCTCGAACGCGTCACGGTTGCGGAAGATGTAGAGGTAGAGCGTGGCGGGCGCCGTCTGGTCGAGCCCGGTCGCGTCGAAGCGGATCGCGGTCGGGATGAGGTCGGGGTCGTCGCACCCGGCATCGCCCGACACGTAGTCCGCGACCCGGATGCCGGCGGCGTTCAGGCGACCCGCGAGGCCCGGGAAGTCGGTGGGCGTGGCCGGCGGCGCCGTCATCGTGATCGCCCCGCACGCGGCGACGACCCAGCCCAGCGCGATCGCTCCTGCCGCCCGCCCGCCGCGCGAGGCGACGGTACGAAGGTCCGGAGGCACGCCGGGAGGCTAGCAGGGGCGCGCCGATGACGTGCAACGCCTATCCTCGCTCGGCGTCTCACGAGCACGGACACGGGCGGAGACGAACTGGAGGGGCGCTGTGGGACGCACGAGGCTGCGCGGGCTGCGAGGTGCGCTGCTCCTCGGGCTGACGCTGTCGCTCGCGATGGCCCCGGTGGTCTCATCGGCCCATGCGACGCGCGATCCCTCGACGGGGAAGGCCGCGCGCGACCTGCACCCGGAGCTCCAGGCCGGGCTGTCCGCGCTCGCCGACCACCGTGGCGGGCTTCCCGCCGGCGTCCGCGGCCGGGACACGGCGTCCGGGCCGGAGGTGGCGATTCACGTGCGCGTGGACGGGAGCTCGCGCGAGGTCGGCGCCGCGATCGAGGCGCTCGGCGGCGAGCCGCGGCTGGCGTCGGCGACCGCGGTGGAGGCATACCTGCCGGTCGACCGGCTGGGTGCGCTGGCCCAGATTCCGGGTGTGGAGTCGGTGTGGCCTATCCTCCCGCGGGCATCGGCCGCGTACGTGTCGCCGGGCGTCGCGCTTCACGGTGCGACCGCGTGGCACCAGGCCGGCTATGACGGCAGCGGCGTCCGGCTCGGCGTCATCGATGGGGGGTTCGCCGGGCTGGGTGGGCTCGTGGGCATCGAGGTGCCGGCCACGATCGTGGCCCGCTGCTACACGTCGATCGGACAGTTCACCTCGAACCTGGCCGATTGCGCCAACGAGGCCGAGACCCACGGCACCGCGGTGGTTGAGACGATCGCCGACATGGCCCCGGGGGCCACGATCTACGTCGTCGATCCGGCGACGCCGCTCGAGGAGATCCAGGCCGTTGACTGGCTGATCTCGAACGGCGTCCGGATCATCAACGCGTCCTACGGGTCGGGCTACCTGTTCGAGGGCCCGGGCGACGGCACGAGCCCGTTCGCCGACTCCAGCTACGCGGTCCTTAACCGGGCCGTGGCGGGCGGCGCGCTGTGGGTCAACGCAGCCGGCAACACGGGCGATTCGGGATGGACCGGGTCGTACGCCGATGCCGACGGCGATCGGTGGCTGGAGTTCGCTCCCGGTGACGAATTCGCGGGCTTCGAGCTGACCCAGTCGGGCACGGTGACCGTTGGGCTCCGGTGGGCAGATTCGTGGGGCAGTCCCACGACGGACTACGACCTCTATCTGTACGAGGAAGGAGGGACGACCGCGGTCGAGCTCTCGGACGCCGGTCAGAGCGGCGTCGGCTACCCGATGGAGCTGTTGACAGCGTCGCTCGCGCCGGGTCGGTACGAGATCGGGATCGACCACTACGCGGGCCCACCGAGCTCGCGAGCACAGCTGCTCGTGTACGGCCTCGAGGACGCCCTCGAGCACCACGTGACTGCGGGAACGCTGGCCGCACCCGCTGATTCGAGCAACCCCGGCATGCTCTCGATCGGGGCCGTCCGCTACAGCACGCCGGACGTGATCGAGCCGTACAGCTCGCGCGGCCCGACCATCGACGGTCGGATCAAGCCGGATCTCGTCGCAGCAGACTGCGCCGCCACGTCGCTCCAACCGCGATTCTGTGGCACGAGCCAGGCCACGCCGTACGTGGTCGGTGCCGCTGCACTCCTCCTGCATGCCGACGCAACGCTCTCGGCGACGGCCCTCGCACAGCGGCTGCGAGCGCTTACGACCTCGCTTGGGTCGCCCGTACCGAACCCGACCTTCGGCTGGGGTCGCCTTGCCCTCGGAACGGCCCCGGGGTCGGTGCCGGTCGCGCTCGAGTTCCTCGACGTACCGTCCTACGAGGTGGCCGGTCGGGCGTTCACGATCAGCCCGGCCGTGCGCGTCACCGACGCGAGCGGCCGCACGGCCGCCAGCGGGCCCGGGGCCACGCTCGCCGTCACGCTCTCGACGGCAGGCGGAGAGCTGCTTTGCCCCGCCGGGCTGACCCAGCCGGCCGTCGGCGGCGTCGCGGTGTTCGCCGACTGCATGGTGGCGACCGGCGGATCGATCGCGCTCACGGCGAGCGCGACCGGCCTCCCGAGCGTCGCGACCGCGTTCCCCGTGGCCCCCGCCGGGGCGCCGGCGGCGGGCCTGACGCTCACGGCCGGATCCGCGCTTCTCGCCCAACCCGGCAGCGTGTCGGTGTCGGCGCAGCTGATCCTCCCGGTCGGGAGCACCGATCCCATCGCCGGACGGTCGGTCGAGATCCAGCGATCCTTCGATGGGCGCAGCTGGGCGACGCTGTCGACCCTCACCACTGACGCGTCGGGCATGGCGACGACCTCGATCGCCGCCGACCGGTCTGCTCGCTACCGCGCGGTCGATCGTGGCAGCCTCACGCTCGCGAGCGGAGCCAGCCCTGCCGTCGTGGTCGCCGTGCGCCAGACGGTCGTCCTCCGGCCGACGGCGAGCTCGGTGCGCATCGTCCGTGCCGGCACGAGCACGAGCCTCCGTGCGACGGTCCGGCCGCTGCCGCCGCCGGGCGTCGCGGCGCGGGTCTCGTTCGCGATCCATCGGCGCGTCGACGGCACCTGGCGGCTCGCAACCCGCCGGACGGTGACCGCGGACGCGTCGGGCGTGGCCACGCTCGCGTGGCGATGGGGCACGCGGGGCAGCTGGTACGTGCGAGCGACGGCCCTCGCCACGAGCAGCAACGCCGCCTCGGTGCCCAGCCGGATCGAGCGCTACGACGTGCGATAGGCCCCCGACTACCGGCCGGCGCGGCGCTTCGCCTCGCGGAGCCGGGTGAGGGTGTCCTCGCCGCGGTCGTCGATCTTCGGTGCCGGCGGCGCCGGGGTTTGGGTCGCGGCCGGGGATGGCTCGGCGGTCGACGCCGGCGGCGTCGTCGGTGGTGCGGGCGGCGCCGCGTTCGTCCTCGCGCCCCCGGCCGCCGCTCCGGCGCGGTCCAAGTCCGGCGCCGCCTCCGCGCTCACGCGCAGCATCGCGCTCCGGGCCGCCGACGATCCTGCGCGCTCGCGCGCGGCCATCAAACCGGACACCTCGGCCGGTCGCGCCGCGACGCGCCGCCCGCCGGCCCGGTCCCCGACCCACCGCCGCGCGTCCGCGAGCTCCCGCCGGCCGAGCGACACCCGCCGCAGCGCGACGTCGAGCGGCCACAGGAGCAGCGCGACGACGAGCAGGAGCGGCCACAGGGCGGTGAGGCTGCGGGTCGCCGCGAGGTCCCGCACCCAGACCTCCTCGGGCAGCTCGAGGGCGGAGCCGCCCGTCGCGGCACGGATCGCGCCCAGCAGCGGCTCGTTCGCGCCCAGCATCCGGTACTCGGCGGGCGTCGGCGCCACGAGCCCGACGGTGCGCCCGAGCGGCGCGGTGCCCGGCCGGGCCTGGTTGACCCGCACGGCGTAGGCGCCGGACGGCAGCTCGCCCAGCGGCACCTCGTAGACGCCCGGCGCGATCTGCGGCAGCGCGACGTCCACCGGCTCGAGGTCCGGCCCGACGACCGTCGCCCGGGTGGCGTAGAAGTCACGCGGCGAGCCGTCGGCCGCCACGCTCTCGACGCGCAGGGTCGTCTCGCCCCCGCGGGTCACGAAGGACGCCTCGATCCCGCCCGTCTCCTCGCCCGGGAACGTCCACGCCACCAGCTGCGACGCGAACCGCGTGAAGCCCTCCCAGCCGATCCAGTTGCGGGCCCAGCGGCCGGTCGTGTCCGACGTCCAGGCCACCGCCCGTCCCAGGCCGTACTGCCACTGCGCGAGGAGCGGATCGTCGCGCGCCGTGACGAGCACGGTCTGCGCGGCGGACTTGGCGGTCGTGCCGTTGTAGCCCAGCAGCCGCGGCAACCCGTCCTCGAGGCCCCGGAGGATGGGCGAGGAGCCGGTCAGGATCGGGAAGAACGGCTCCTCGACGATCTGCTGCCCCGAGACCTGCTGCGTCTCCTTGAGGAAGATGTCGGGGATCGAGGCGGGGTTCGCCGCGTCGTAGAAGCGGCCGCCGCCCTGGCGCGCGAGGTTCTCGAGGAACGGGTTCGAGCCGCCGCCGGCGCCCACCGTGGACAGCGTGATCCCGGCCGTCTTCATGCGGCCCAGGATCTCCTCGTACGCGCCCGACGACGACCAGCCGTCCGTGAGCAGGATGATGTGCCGTCGGGTCGCGCGCGCGCCCTCGAGCGACTGCACCGCCTGATCCAGACCCGCGAAGATGTTCGTGTTGCCCACGGGCTGGATGCCGGCGATCGCGCCCTGGATCTCGTCGAGGCCGCCGAGCGGGGCGGTGTTGATCACCCAGTGCGCCGATTCGTCGAACGCCACCACCCCGAACTCGTCGTTCGCGGTGAGGGCAGCCGCGGCGCGCAGGATCGCCTCCTTGCCGATGTCGACCTTGCGCGTGCCGGCGATGCCCGTGCCGCCGCCCGCACCGCCGTCGAACGTGTTGCAGTGGCAGGCGTCCATCGAGCCGGACTTGTCGATCACGACCACGAGCGCGACCTCAGGCTGCTTCTCGCGGTCCTTGACGCCCATGTCGACCGGCAGCGTCTCCTCCAGCGGGCTGTTCGCGTAGCCGCCGGCGCCGTACGCCCGCGGGCCGCCGATCGCGACCAGCCCGCGCCCCAGGTCGCGGACGTACACCTGGAGCGCCTCCATCGTGTTCGCCGGCAGCCGGGTGCGCGGCACGTCGACGAGAACGATGGCGTCGTAGTCGGCGAGCCCGGCGAGATCCGAGGGCAGCCCCTCGGGGACGATCGAGTCGACCTGCTGCCCCTCGGTCTGGAGTGCGGTCACGAGCTCCGCCGCGGCCTCCGTGTCGCCCGCGACGACGAGCACCTTGGGCTCGCCCTTCACGATCGTGTGGGCGTCTGCGCGGTCGTTCTGGTTGAACGTGTCCCGGCCGGCCTCGACCACCACCCGGAACGTGTGGAAGCCCGCCTCGGACGGCTCGAACCGGAACACGACCCGGGTCGTGCCGGCCTCCAGGGTGACGGGCTGCGTGGACGCCAGCGTCCCGTCGACGAACAGCCGTACGGTGGCCGGCTGGTCCACGGTGGACCGGATCTCGGCGCCGAGCTCGAGCTCCTCGCCCAGCCTGGCCGTCGAGGGCGCCGCGAGCCGCTCCACGAGCACCTCGTCCCCGCCGTCGAGCCCCACCAGCCGGGTCTCGACCTGGATGCCCCGCGCCGCCGCGAGCGCGGCCTCGGTCTGGCCGGCGCCGGTCGTGTCGTTGCCGTCGGTGAGCAGGACGATCCGCTTCTGCGCGTCGTCCGGGAACAGCGCCGCGGCAAGGCGGAGCGCCGCGCCGATGTCGGTCGCGTCGCGGACGGGCGTGGACGCGATCCGCGGGATCTCGTCGAGGTCCTGGGGCAGGTGCTCGACGAGCGCGTCCCGCCCGAACGCGACGATCCCGGCGACGTCGCCGCCGGGCATCTCCTCGAGTGCGTCGCGTACGAAGCCGAGGGCCTCCGCGCGACCAGGCTCGCCCACCGAATCGGAGAGGTCCATCACGAACACGACCGCAAGGCGATCCACCGGCAGGACGAGCTGGAGGCCGGCGAGTGCCGCAATGAGCGCGGTCAGCAGGAGCGCCCGGACGGCGAGCGCGGCCCGACGCCGGCCCGTGCCCATGCGTCGCCGGGAGCCCGCATGGAGCAGGACCACGAAGCCGAGCGCGATCGGGAGCAGGATCAGCCAGAGCGGGGTCTCGAAGGCGAGCCCGGGCACGCTAGGGGATCCTCCGGGCCGCTCGATCGCCGCCCAGCCGGGCCGTCAGCAGCCGCCGCAGCCGGACGAGGGTGTCCCGCTCGTACACCGCCCACTCGAGTGCCAGGAAGGCGAGGATCGCGAGCACGATCGGCACCCAAAGCTCGTCGCGGGCCGCGGGGCGGGCTTCGGCGGACGGCCCGCCCGGCGGTGCCGATGCTCCGGCCGACGGACGGGGCTCGCCGAGCCGCTCGATCGCCGCGGGGGCGCCGGGGGCGATGCGGGATTCGTCCACGTCCAGCAGGTCGACCGCGAACCGGACGGGACCGTCCGCCGGCGCCGGCACCTCGGAGGCGGCAGGGGTCGCGGCCGGCGACGCCGACGGCGAGCCGCTCGCGCCGGGTGGCTCCTCGTAGACCGGCGTCACCGTGTAGACGCCGAGCAGGTCGGTGCGCGAGAACGTGACCACCGGCGCGCCGCCCGCCGCGCCGACGAGCTCGTCGACCGAGCCGTCCGGGCGCGTGACCTGGACGGCACGTGCGCCGGCCGGGATCGCGAGCGTCACCGGCGAGCCCGGGTCGATCGCGTCGACCGGCGTCGCCGATCCGCCCAGCAGCTCGCCTGTCAGGTTCGCCATCAGCACCGGGAACGCGACCTGGAGCGGCAGGTCGGACCGCCTCGGCTCGAACGCGAGGACCGCCGCGGGGAGCCCCTCGTGGACGCCCGCGTAGAGGAGGGGGGCGCCGCGCGGACCCGGGATCACGGCCCGCGCCCAGGACGGCAGCGCGAGCCTGCGCGCCTCGGCGATGTGCGTGGTGGACAGGTCGACGTAGCGCAGGATCGGCTCCTCGGGGTCCAGGCTGCCGATGCCCGGGTTCGTGAACAGGCCGCTCACGTCGGCGAGCGGCGAGTCCCGCGGTGGCGCGATGAGCAGCACCGGCTTCGCCGGCAGCTCGTCGGGCACGAAGCCCTCGAAGATCACGAGCTCGAACGCCTCGAGCCCGGTGAGCGTGTCCCAGTCGTCGGGGTCCCGGCCGTACAGCTCGGTGTTCGGGAGGTACGACAGCGCGGTCTCGAGGTACGGATCGCCCTCCGAGACGAGGAGGATCTGCTTGAGCTCCGTGGGCGGGACCACGGCCCAGGCGCGGTCGTCGACGGCGAGCGCGTCGGGGGCCACGGTCGAACCGGGCTCGGACGACATCAGCCGGACCTCGACGACCGTCGCCGGCGTGTCCGCGTCGTCGATGTCGTCCACGACCACGTCGCTGCGCGCCTGCGGGTCGAGCAGCAGGTCGCGCGCTTCGCGCAGGACGCCGTCCACGTGGATCTCGATCCGGCGCGTGGCGGGCTCGACGTCGAGGTTGGCGACCGAGACGAACACCGAGTGCGTCAGGCCGGACGGCGAGGCGCGCACGGCGAGCGCGACGATCGCCTGGTTGCCGGGGTCGCGCCCCACCGACAGCACCCGGACCGGCGCGTCGAGCCGCCCTGTGGGCGGCGTCGCGAGCGCGCCGTCGGTCGCCACGAGGATCTCGGCGTCACCCGAGCGGGCCGCGAGCGCCGACGCCAGCCGCAGTGCGTCGCCCAGGTCGCCCGCCGCGGACGTCGGCTCGATCGAGGCGATCGCCGCCCGCACGCGCGCGAGATCATCGGTGCCGTTGGCCACGACGCGCGCGGTCCGCCCGGCCGCGATCACGCTCACCTTGCCGCCTGCCGGGAGGTCGCGGAGCGCGTCCGACGCGAGCCGCTTCGCCTCCTCGAGCCGCGACGGCAGGACGTCGGTCGCCTGCATCGAGGCGGACGTGTCCACGACGAGCACGAGGTCCCGGGCGAGGCCCGCGGGACGCTCGAGGAACGGCCGCGCCGCGAGGAGCGCGAGCAGGACGACGAGCAGGAGCTGGAGCAGCAGGAGCAGGCTGCGGCGCAGCTTCTGCCATGGCGCGTTCGCCTCGAGGTCGGCGACGAGGCGCTGCCACAGGAGCGTCGAGGGCACGACCGCCTCGTCCCGCCGCAGCTTCAGCAGGTAGAACGCGAGGACGAGCGGGACGAACAGCAGCCCGGCGAGGGCAAGCGGGGTGACGAACGGCACCGCCGGCGCCCTTAGCCGATCACCTGGCGGCGCCGCAGCTCGGCGAACACGAGGTCGGCGAGCGGCAGGTCCGAGGAGACGGGCACGTACGACGCGCGACGCTTGCGGGCGAGATCGGCGAACGAGCGCTGCCACGCTGCCAGGCGCTCGCGGTACTCGTCGAGGGCGGCGAGGTCGATCGTCACGTCCACGCCCTCGCCCGATTCGATGTCGACCAGCCGCAGATCGCCCTCGAGGCGCGGGTCCAGCTCGTCGGGCGACAGGACGTGGAGGACGATCAGCTCGGATCCGGTCGCGGCGAGCTCCCGGATCACGCGGTCCGCGTCGGGGTCCAGGAGGTCCGAGATCAGAACGACGACGCCGCGCCCGGTGACCATCGCGGCGGCATGACGGGCGGCGGCGACGAGATCCGTCTCGCTCTCGGCCGGCCGGATCGAGGACAGGTGCGACAGGAGCCGGAACACGCGCCCGGAGCCGCGCAGCGCCGGCTGGCGCCGGGCCTGCCGGCCGGCCAGCGCGGCGACCACCACCCGGTCCTCCTGGGCGAGCCCGATGTACCCGAGGGCCGCCGCCGCCCGCTTCGCGAACAGGAGCTTCTCCGGACGACCGAAGGCCATCGACGGGCTGGCATCGATGAGGAACGTCGCGGTGACGTCCTCCTCCTCGACGAACAGCTTCACGAACAGGCGCTCGAGCCGGGCGAACACGTTCCAGTCGAGCTGACGCAGGTCGTCGCCCAGGGTGTAGTCCCGGTAGTCGGCGAACTCGACCGACTGGCCCCGCTTCACGCTCCGCCGCCCGCCCTTCAGCCCGCCCCGCACAGGCTGCCTCATCAGCACCTGCAGCCGCTCGAGCTGGCGCAGGAATGCCTCGTCGAAGACGGTCGGGTCGAGGTCGTTGGGCAGGAACGCAGGCCGGCCTGAACCCTCGACCGCGGCGGCCGATTCGGTCATCGGACCCTACTCCACGCTCGGCGGCGCGACCTCGTCGAGGATCGTGCGGATCACGGCCTCGGCGGTGATGCCCTCCGCCTCGCCCTCGAAGTTCAGGATCACGCGGTGCCGCAGCGCCGCCAGCGCAGCGGCGCGGATGTCGTCGATCGCGACGTTGAACCGGCCGTCGAGGAGTGCCAGGATCTTGCCCGCCGTCACGAGCGCCTGCGCGCCCCGCGGCGAGCCGCCGTAGCGCACGTACTGGCGCACGAGGCCCGGGGCCCGCGGGCTCTCGGGGTGGGTCGCCGCCAGCACCGAGACGGCGTACGCCGTCACGTGCGGCGCGATCGGGACCGCGCGTGCGAGGCGCTGCATCGCGACGATCTCCGCCGCGTTCGTCACCTTGGACGTCGTAGGAGCGTCCGATCCGGTCGTCCGCTCGAGGATCCCGATGAGGTCCTCCTCGCTCGGGAACGGGACCATGACCTTGAGCAGGAACCGGTCGAGCTGCGCCTCGGGCAGCGGGTACGTGCCCTCCATCTCGAGCGGGTTCTGGGTCGCGAGCACGAAGAACGGCGGGTCCAACGGGTAGCGGTTGCGGGCGACGGTGACCTGGTGCTCCTGCATCGCCTCGAGGAGCGAGCTCTGGGTCTTCGGGGTGGCGCGGTTGATCTCGTCGGCGAGGACGAGGTTGGCGAAGATCGGCCCCGGCTGGAACCGGAACACGCGGCTGCCGCCCTCCTCGACGAGGATGTTCGTGCCGGTGATGTCCGCGGGCATGAGGTCGGGGGTGAACTGGATCCGGTTGAACGATGCGTCCATCACGTCGGCGATCGTCCGGACGAGCATCGTCTTGCCCAGCCCGGGCACGCCCTCGAGGAGCACGTGGCTGTTGGCGAGCAGGCCGACGAGCGTGAGCCGGACGAGCTCCGACTGACCGACGATGACCCGGCCCACCTCGCGCTCGATGGCGTGAGCCCGTTCGGCGAACGTGTCGGGCGTGAGCGTCTCGGGCGCGGAAGCGGTGGTCGTGTCCATGGTTCCTCCGGACTGCCGGCGTGACGGGACGAGACGGGTCTCAGCGCGTCGGGTCGAGCGAGCTGAAGTAATCGCGGACGTAGTCCTTGATCGAGAGCGGCACGTACGAGCGGTCCAGCGTCGTCTGCGCGAACCGCTCGAAGTCGCCGAAGACCTGCTGGTACGGGACATACGAGCCGTTGTTCGAGCCCTGGCCGACGTTGCCGCCCTGTTGGGTCTGGCCGTCGCCGCCCGTGCCCGCGACGTAGCTCGGATCACCGGGCCGGCCGAGCCGGTCGAACGGCGCGAACACCGAGCCGAGCTCCGGGCCCACGTCGGCGGGACGGTTGCCGTTGACAGGTCCGGTCGGTCGTCCGCCGGCGGACGAGCCCGTGCCGAGGTGCTGAGCGTTCGAGCCGCCGCCACCGAGGGATCCGCCGCCCTGGCCCTGGCCCTGACCTTGCCCCTGGCCCTGACCCTGGCCCTGGCCCTGACCTTGCCCCTGGCCTTGGCCCTGACCCTGGCCCTGGCCCTGACCCTGACCTTGCCCCTGGCCCTGGCCCTGACCCTGGCCCTGGCCCTGACCCTGGCCCTGGCCCTGACCCTGACCCTGGCCCTGCCCTTGTTGGCCCCGACCCTGACCCCCGCCCTGCTGGCCGTTCTGGTTGCCGGCCGTCTGCTGGCCGCCGGCGTTCGCGAGGTTCCGGCGTGCGTCCTGGAGCTGCGACGCCGCGCGGCTCAGGTCGCGACCTGTCCGCACCTGCCCCGCCGCACCGCGCAGCGCCTCGCCAGCGCGACCGAGCGCCTGCTGCGCCCCCTCCGTGTCGCCCGCGGCAAGGGCCTGGGCGGCCTCGCGGAGCGCCGTTCCCGCGGCACCGCTCGCCTGACCGACGGTGGCCTGCTGCTCGGCGAGCTCACGCGCGAGCTCCCGTCGCTCGGCATCGGTCATCTCGTCGAGTCGTTCGCCGAGTGCCTCGAGATCCTCGGCGGCCTCGTTCGGGTCGCCGTCCGGGTTCGCCTCGTTGTTGCCCGTCGCCGTGCGCGACAGCGACCGGGACGCGGAAGCCAGCGCGGCCGCCCGCTGCTCGTTGGAGGGGTCGATCTCCGCCCGGACCTCGCCCTCGATCGAGCTGATCCGTGCGAGATTGGCGTCGAGCTCGCCCGGCCGCTCCCGGAGGCGCTCCGCCAGCTCGCGGAGCTCGCGTGCCAGCCGGGTCTGGGGATCGTCCGGATCGACGCCGCGCCCCTCGAGCTCCTCCGCGATCTCGTCGATCCGCTCCGCGGTGCGCTCGGATTCCTCGCGGATCTGGCGCTCGCGGGCGATGACCGCGTCCTGGGGGTTGGGCAGCAGCACGGCCGGAACGAGGAGCACGCCGGCGACGAATGTCGCGAGCGCGGGCCGCCCGGCGAACCGCGGGCGGAAGACGTCCGGGCGGAGCGTGGCGAGCGCCGAGAGGGCATCGCGCCGCTGGCGTGCGATGAACCGCGCCTCCGGATCGCCTCCGTCCTCGCCCCCCGGCCGTCCAGCGAACGCGAGCGCGGACGCGAGGCGGTCGCCGGTGCCGCCCTCGGCGTCGAGCGCGAGGGCGGTCTCGCCCAGGGTCGGTCGGGCGCGAACAACGGCCAGCAGCAGGATCGCGAGGCCCGCCACCGGGATGGTCGCCGCAACGAGCGCGGCCTGCTCGATCGGGAACAGGCGGGCCGCGACGGCCACGCCCAGCACGACAAGCACGACGGCGGCGCCGACGAGCCACGCCCTCCGGACCGCGCGCCGGAGCCAGAGCCGGCGCCGGTGCGGGGCGAGCGCGGCCCGGAGCGAGATGAGCGCCGGGTCGAGCGGCCCCTGGACGACCGTCGCCGGATCGGCGGGGACGTACACCGCGCGGTGGCCGCCGGGCTCGGCGGCCCGAGATCGACGGCGAAGGCGGGCGAGGATCGATGGACGGCTCATGCGGGGCTCCCGGTGGCTCGGCGACGGCGGCGTGGCAGCCCGAGGCGCCAGCGCCTGGTCGGCGTCACCAGCTGGACGGACAGGACGATCAGGACGAGCGAGACGATGACCCAGGCGGCCATGCTCCGCGGCCAGTACGAATCGCGCTGGACGCCGAACTGCTGCGGCTCCGCGATCCCGATGCCGGGCTCGATCGGCCGGTCGAGCGCGACCAGCTGGCGGTCCGTGACCGCGCCGATGATCCCGCAGTACGTGCCAAAGCCGGTCTCCGTGCCGCAGATGACGTCCGCCTGGGCGACGAACGGGTTGAGGTAGAGGAGGGCCTCCGGCGGGCGCCGCCGGAGGGAGTCGAGGAAGGACTCGTCGCGCGCGAAGCCGGGCTGCACCTGCCAGCCGGTCATCACGCTCCAGAACACGAACACGAACGTCGCGCCGCCGGTGACCCCCAGCATCGTCACGAAGTTGAGGACCGTGGCCGCCTGCGTCCGCTTCACGAGCGCCGAGAAGAACAGCCCGATCGAGCCGAACCCGATGGCGGTCAGCACGAGCACGAGGTAGCCGCGGACGACGTCCTCCGGGCCCACGCCGCCGAACGTGAACACGAGCGCAGTGATCGGGATCGACGCGAGGATGAGCAGGAAGACCCACGTGAGCGCGGATACGAGCTTGCCGAGCACGATCGCGAGCGAGCTGATCGGCGTGGTCGCCAGCAGGTCGAGGGTCTGCTTCTCGCGCTCGAGGCTGATCGAACCGGCCGTCGAGGCCGGCGCGAGCACGAGCACGATCAGCGTCTGGAGCATGAGGATCGCGATGAACAGCTCGCGGCCGATCTGCGCGGAGGCGAAGAATGCGCTGCCGAAGCCGGCGCCGGTCGTGCGCTCCTGGAGGGCCTCCATCATCCACGTGAAGCCGGCGAGCAGCAGCAGATGGATCGTGAGGATCACGAACGCCCGGCGGCCGCGCATCCGGCCGCGCAGCTCCTTGGTCATCACCGCGGCGATGCCGGTGCCCACGTCGCGCAGCGCGGCGAGGGGGCGGCGCCGGGGGCGGCCCGGCGCGACCGCCATGGGCTCGGCGGTCACGCCGCCGCCTCCGATCCGGTGCGGGCGGCGTCATCGGGCGCCGTCACCTGCAGGAACAGCTCCTCGAGGTCGGACGCGGCCCGGGCGAACGTGACGACCCGCAGCCCGTGGGCGATCGCCGCCGCGAGCAGCGCCGCCGACGCCTCGTCGTCGCCCCGGAATCCGAGCTCGATCGTGCCGTCCTCGAGGATGTCGGCGGCAGCCACGTCCGGCTGACTCGCGAACCAGTCGCGAGCCGCCACGAGGTCGTCTCCCTCCGCGAGCACCCGAACGCGGAGGACCGCGCCGACTCGCAGGCGCCGCTCGATGTCCGCGACCCGTCCATGGGCGAGCACCTGGCCGCGATCGATGATCGCCACCGAGGTGCACAGTTCCTCGAGCTCGGGGAGGATGTGCGAGCTCACGAGGATCGTCTTACCCAGCGCGCGCAGCTCGCGCAGCAGCTCCCGCAGCTCGACGCGGGCCCGCGGGTCGAGGCCCGACGCCGGTTCGTCGAGGAGGAGCACGGCCGGGTCGTGGACGAGCGTATGGGCGAGGCATAGTCTCTGCTGCATGCCGCGGGAGAGCCCCTGGACGTAGGCGTCGCGCTTGGCGCCCAGGTCCACGAGCTCGAGCAGGTCGCCGATCATCCGACGTCGCTTCGCGGCAGGGATGCCGTAACAGCGGGCGAAGAAGTCCAGGTATTCCCAGACCTTCATGTCGTCGTAGACCCCGAAGCTGTCCGGCATGAACCCGAGGACGCGCCGGACCTCGTTCGGGTTTCGGCGGACGCTGGCGCCGGCGATCTCCGCGTCGCCGCCGTCGGGAACGAGGAGCGTGGCAAGGATCCGGAGCGTCGTCGTCTTGCCCGCGCCGTTCGGACCGACCAGCCCGAAGATCTCGCCGGCGGGCACGTCAAGGTCGAGTCCGGCGACCGCGAGGGTCCGGTCGTAGCGCTTCACGAGGCCGGTGGCGCTCACGATCCCGCTCATGCGACCGCGCCCTCGATCTGCAGGCCGAAGCCGAAGCCGATCACATCGTTGCCCTCGTTCACGAACCGCACGTCCACCTCGCCCGTCGCCGGGTCCACCCAGCGGTCGGGATCGGGCAGCTCGTAGGCGCGCCCCTGGTCAAGGGGCTGGAAGCGCACCCACTCGCCGGTGTCCACGTCGCGCACCTCGAGGCGCGGCAGGAACCCGATGCCCGGCGGCGGCTCGACCTCGCAGTCGTCGCCCTCGCATGGCGGGGCCGGCTCGAGGCGCGGCAGGGCGTCCGCGATGAACCCGAGATCGCCGCCGAAGTTCATGCCCACCACGACGCGGCTGGGGTCGAACGTGCCCTGGAACGGGATCGGCCGATAGGCGAGGTGAGCCCGGCCCGGCCCGAACGCCATCGACCACGGGTCCTTCGAGAACTGGACCGCGTCGATCTCGATCACCGAGCTGCGCAGGAGGTCGGACCGGAACACGGTCTCGCCCCGGAACGAGATGGGCAGGGGCACGTGGTACAGGACGTTCGCCACGCGTCGCGTCCGCTGCTCCACGACGTCGAACGGCATCACCGGATCCGTGCCCCACGCGAGCAGGACCGCGCTGTCGTTGTTGAGTTGCGTCTGGATCGCGAACGTCGGGTCGTACGTGAGCTGCTCGATGATCCCCCGCCGGACGAGCCGGCGCTGCGCCTCCTCGTCGAGGCTGCCGTTGGGGTTGTTGAACACGAGCTGTCCCACGACCCGCTCCACGAGGCTGGGCTGCGCGAGCGGATTTGTGACGAGGGGCAGGTTGACCGACTGCTGGGCGCCCGGCGCGAGATCGGGCAGCACGACCGCCGACGCCCCGAGCACGACCGCCGGGTTATCCAGCGTGCGATCGGATTCGTTGCGCACCGCCCCCACGAGGCGGCCGTCCTCGACCCGGAGGTCGGCCTCGATGACGGGGCCCGTCGTGGGCGCCTCGGCGCGCACGGTGCGCAGCGAGCCGAAGCCGATCTGGAGGTTGCGGACGCGTGCAGGATCGCCCTGGAGCACGTCGAGCGGCCCGGCGGTGTCGCCACCGAAGAAGTCGCCGCTCACGGGTGCCGAGAGGAGCGCGCCGCCGGGGACCTCGATCTGGTACGTGGCGCGTGAGGGCGAGAACAGCCCGAGGTAGGACTGGGCGACGGCGTCGGACGTGCCGGGGGCCCCACGCACGATGGCCACCTCGTGGACGATGAGATCCGAGCCGCGCAGGACGGACCCGAACCCGAACGCACCGACGGTGAACACGACGATCAGGGCCGGGATCGTCACCCACGCCCACTCGCGCCGGTCGAGCCAGCGCAGCACGAGGTAGTTCACCGGCCCGACGAGGATGATGTAGCCGAGCAGGAGCACGAGCAGCCCGCCGATCGGCGGCAGGGCGAGGCTGGGCAGGTTCTGCACTGCGCTCACCAGGCTGCCGTCCTCGGACAGGGCCGGGGTGGCGCTGCCGCCACGCGGCGGCAGGAAGCGCCGCCACAGGTCCCCGGCGAGCTCGTCGCTGCCCGCGATCCACGCGGACGCAGGGTCGAACCCGAGGAGTGTGACCGACCCCGAGCCGAACGGCGTCTCCGCCGCCACGACGCGGTCGCCGGAGGTCGCGAGCGGCCGCCCCCGCGCCAGCTCGCCAGCCATCGCGGGCACGGGCGTGGCGTCGTCGGGGATCGTGCCCAGGAGCGTCGAGAGGACGGCCGGGTCGACGTCGATCGTCCCGGTCGGCCGGTAGGGGAGGATCTCGTCGGGGAGCGCGGCCACGGCGTCGATGCCGGTCGTGCCGCCCGCGATCACGAGCCGGCCGCCCGCGGCGATCCAGCCGCGCATGGCGGCCAGCTGGGCGCCGGAGAGCGTGCCGCTGTCGACGTCCTGCCAGACCAGCCGGTCCAGCGTGGACCACGCCTCGACGCGCTCGGGAAGATCGTCCACGCTCAGCGGCACGATGACGGGCGCGCGGCCGTTCGGGTCGGGGAGGAGGTCGAGGTCGGCGACGATCCGCGCCGCGTCCTCGGCGAGGATGCCGACCACGAGCTGCGACGGCTCGTGGAGTGCGATCGCGACGTCCACGGTCTCGATCGCCTCGTCGCCGGCGACGAGCGCGACCTCCGCGGTCTGCCCGAACGCCGGCGGTTGCCCGTACAGGAGGATCGTCTTGCGTGATCCGGTCGGCAGGTCGACGGCGGTGCCGAAGCGCGTCCGGCCGGTGGCCCCGCCGGCCAGCCGGAGCTCGCCGGTGATGGGCGGTCCGTCGTTCGCCACGTCTACCGCGACCGCCATCCAGGAACCGCTCCGGCCGTGTCCCTCGAGGAGTACCCGGCCGCTCATCGT
The DNA here is from genome assembly GCA_035699445.1 of Candidatus Limnocylindrales bacterium. Lineage (GTDB taxonomy): Bacteria > Chloroflexota > Limnocylindria > Limnocylindrales > CSP1-4 > DASSPX01. The sequence goes on from DASSPX010000132.1 coordinate 31,953, forward strand.
CAGCCCCTCGACGGCCGCGACGGGCGCGGTGAGCGGGCCGAGGACGGCGAGCGCGACGATCGCGAGCAGCGCCGCGCGCGCGTATGCGTCGGGTCGGCGGCCGGTCGATCGGGCGAACCGCGGCTGACGGACCACTGGGACTCCGTGTGCGAGGTGAGGCGCCGGAACGACGTGATGCCCGGACGAAAAGTTGCAGCGCGAGGTGCTCTGCCCCTGCCGCCGACCCCGGGCGGCCCTCGGCGTGCCCCGGCGTGACGGCCGAGGGCGCGGCGTCCGGGCCTATCGTACGATGCGCCCGATTCCCGGCCCGTTCCCCGGGCCGGCGTGCCCGCCCTTCCGCCGAGCCCAACCCTTCGGCGTCGCATCGAGGACTGCGTGCCCGACATTCGCCCGTTCCGTGCGCTCCGGTACGACCCGGAGACCGTCGGTGCGCTGGACGCCGTCGTCGCGCCGCCGTACGACGTGATCGACGCCGATCTCGCGCGGCGCCTGCTGGACCGGCACCCCAGGAACGTGGTCCGGGTCGACCTGCCGCTCGAGGCGGCCGGCGAGGATGCCGACGAGCGGTACCGGCGTGCGGCGCGCACGTTCGCCACGTGGCGTTCGGACGGCACGCTGCGCAAGGATCCCCGCCCGAGCGTGTACGTCTACGAGCAGACGTACCGGGTCCCGGGCTCCGACCAGGAGCGGACGCAGCGCGGCTTCTTCGCCCGCCTGCGTCTCGAGCCGCTCGAGCCGGGATCGGGGGTGCTGCCGCACGAGCGCACGATGACCGGTCCGAAGGAGGATCGCTACCGGCTCCTCCGGGCCACCGGCGCGAACACGAGCGCGGTCGCGGCGCTGTTCGAGGATGCCGGGGCGGTCGGTGCGCGGGTCCTCGCGGAGACAGCCGGCCATGCGCCGGCGGTCGCCGTCGTCGACGATGACGGTGTGACGCATCGCCTGTGGCTCCTGCCCGCCGCCGGTGCGGACGCACCGTCGGGCGCCGCGGAGGCGCTGATCGCCGCGGCCTCAGCGGGCCCCGTGGTCATTGCCGACGGGCACCATCGCTACGAGACCGCGCTGCGCTACCGCGACGAGCGCAGGATGACCCGCTCGTGCGAGGAGGACCCGGCGTTCGACTACGTGCTCGCCCTGCTGCTCCCTGCTGACGAGGCGCTCACCGTGTTGCCCACGCACCGGGTGGTGCGGGGGCTGGGCGACGCGGGCGTGGAGAGGCTGGTCGCCTCGCTCGACACGGTGTTCCAGGTGGAACCGGCGGCCGCCGAGGAGCTCGTGGCGCGGTTCGCGGCCGTCGACGCGCCGGGCGGGCGCGGACGGTTCGGCCTGCTCACACGCCGCGGTGCGTACGCGCTCCGCTGGCGACCGGACGCGCTCGCGGATGCCCTCCCCCCGGGCAGCGACGCGCTCCGCGGGCTGGACGTCATCCGGCTCGGTGCGGCGCTCCAGGCGCTGGCCGGCATCGATGCCGCCGCAGTCAGTGCCGGCGATCGGGTTGGCTACACGAAGTCCGCCGCGGAGGCCGCCCGGGCGGTTGCGAGCGGCACGGAGGGCGGCGACGTCGCGTTCCTCCTCGAGCCCACGCCGGTGTCCGCCGTCCTGGCGGTCGCGCACGCCGGCGAGGCGATGCCGCAGAAGTCGACGTACTTCTATCCCAAGGCGCTGACCGGCCTCGTGCTCAACCCCCACGAGTGGTAAGTCCGTGACCCTGCGCCGTCGGTGGCCTCGATGATCGGCCGGCCGTTCCTCACCACCCGCCCCGTCCGCAAGGACGAGTACGAGCTGTCCGATCGCGGGCTGTACGTCGAGGCGTGGCTGCCCGAGCGCCGGTCGCGGCGGCGACCGCTGCTGTTCGTCCATGGCGAGTTGAGCGGTTCCTGGCTGTGGGAGCGGTACCTCCATCACTTCGCCGCCCGCGGCTGGGAAGGCCACGCCCTCAACCTGCGCAACCACTTCTGGTCGCAGACCGAGGACCCCGCGTTGCTTTCGTTCGAGAGCTACGTGGAGGACGTCGTCGCGGCGATCGAGCGGCTGGGGGCGGGCACGGTCGTGATCGGCCACGGCATGGGCGGCCTGCTCGCCCTCAAGGCGATGGAGCGCGTGCCCGTCGGCGGCTACGTCCTGATCGCGCCCGCGTCGCCACGCGACATTCGAGAGCCGGCGCGCCCGTACGAGGTGCGTGAGGTGCCCGACGTGTATGGCCGATCGGTCCTCGGGTGGGACACCCTGCCGGAGAAGCTCCAGCGCGACCATCCCGATCTCACGCTCCCCGACGTCCTCCGGATCCAGCATCTCCTGGGCCAGAAGCCGCGCGAGTCGGGCGCCGCGCGACGGCAGATGCTGACGGGGGTCCGCGTCGATCGCGGCGCCCTCCCGGACGTGCCGGGCCTGGTGATCGCGGGCGGGCTCGACCGGTACGTGCCGGTGGGGGAGACGGAGCGACTCGCCGAGTGGCTGGGCGCCGAGTTCGAGCCGTTCGGGGCGCACTCGCACTTCGGCCTGATCGCCGGCGAGGAGAGCTACGAGCAGGTCGCGGAGACCGTCCGCGCGTTCCTCGACACCCACCGGCTGTAGGACGCCGGCGGGGGAGGGGGCCGGTTGCAGCCTCGCGAAGCCCTTTGGTACCCTACGCGACCGGTCACACGACCCTTCGTGCCGCATTCGTCTAGAGGCCTAGGACACCGCCCTCTCAAGGCGGAGATCACCGGTTCGAATCCGGTATGCGGTACCAACTTCGCCAGTATCGGCCCGATCCACGCCCGGATCGGGCCTCTCCTTGTCCGGCGAGGGGCTTCTGGGCCCGTATCGCCGCGTGCCGCTCGCAACGTGGGCCTCCACGCGCCCGTCACCGCCGCACCACATGTCGGCGAGAAGGGTGCGGGCCGGGCTCTCATTGATGTACTTCGGCCGCGTCATTTCGAGCAGGCCCTCGACGCCGTGGGTGCGGCCGTAGCCGCTGCTCTTGACACCGCCCCACGGCGCGTCGGGTTTCCGATTCGGGGTTGGCGACCGCGCGGTCGTAAGATGGTCGCCCGGTGAGCGCCCAGTCCCCGCCCCAGACGTGCCCTCGCTGCGAGGCATCCGTGTCGGCGGACGCGCGCTTCTGCGCGAACTGCGGCCAGGCACTGACAGGGATCCCGGAAGCCGACGACACCGTGCAGGCCCGCCTCCGGGCGTCGGCGCCTGCGCCACTCGTCGACCGGATGCGTTCAGCGCGGATGACCGGCGAGCGCAAACCCATGACGGCGCTGTTCGCCGACGTGGTCGGCTCGACCACCCTCGCCGAGCAGATGGACCCCGAGGACTGGACGGCCATCATCAACGAGGCGTTCGACCTCATGTCGCGCGCCGTCTTCCGCTATGAGGGCACGATCGCGCAGCTCCAGGGCGATGCGATGCTTGCCTTCTTCGGCGCACCGGTGGCGCACGAGGACGATCCCGAACGCGCCGTGTTCGCGGCGCTGGACATGCTCGCTGCGACCGACGAATTCGCCCGCCAGCTCAAGGCGACCCACGGCATCGACTTTCGGATCCGGGCCGGCGTCAACACCGGCCCGGTCATGGTCGGCAACGTCGGCTCTGACCTGCGCTACGAGTACACGGCCCTCGGCGACGCGGTCAACGTCGCGGCACGGATGCAGACCGCGGCACAGCCGGGAACGATCCTGATCACGGAGGCCACCCGCCGCCTGACCGGGGACACGTTCGAGCTCGAGGACCTCGGTGCGATCGAAGTCAAGGGCAAGGCCGATCCGGTCCATGCGTTCCGGGTCATCGGGCGCAAGGCCGCCGCGGCCGCGCGGCGCGGGCTCGTGGCGGTCGGGCTCGACAGCCCGATGGTCGGCCGCGACGAGCCGCTCAGGCAGCTCGAGGCCCTGTTCGAGGTCGTCCGCACCCGTCGAGGGCGGGTGGCGTTCCTGGTGGGCGAGCCGGGGATCGGCAAGAGCCGACTTGTCGCCGAGCTGCGCGCCCGGCTGGCGCCGGCAGATCGGGGCGCCGAGGGGCGCGTGCCGGCGGCGGCCACCCAGGATGCGCTCGTGACGTGGGTCGAGGGTCGTTGCGTCTCATACGGCCGCAACCTCCCGTATCACCTGCTGATCGATGTCGTCCGGTCGCTGCTCAACCTCCCGTTCGTGGCATCCGAGGCAGAGACCCGGGCAACGCTCGACCGCGAGCTGGCGTCCCTCCTGGGCGACCGCGAGTGGATCGCCGACACGGCGCCCTATCTCGCCCACCTCCTCGCCCTGCCCCTCCGTCCCGACGAGGCCGAGCGAGCGAACCTCGAGGGTGCGACGATCCAGGGCCGGTACGTCGCGGCCGCGCACCGTCTGCTGCGGGCACTCGCTGCGCGCGGGCCGGTCGTCCTGGTCTGCGAGGATCTCCACTGGGCCGATCCCGCCTCGATCGAGGTCGTCCGGCAGCTTCTGCCGCTCACCTCGCAGCTCCCGATCCTGTTCCTGGCGGCCCTGCGAGCCGACACCGACTCGGCAGGCTGGCCGCTGATCGGCCATGCACGCGAGCTGTTCGGTGATGCGCTCGTCGAGCTTCGGCTCGAGCCGCTGTCGGAGGCGGAGAGCCGGGCGCTGGTCGCCAACCTCCTGGAGATCGAGTCGCTGCCCGGCCACGTGCGCGGTCTCATCCTGTCCCGCGCGGAAGGCAACCCGTTCTTCGTGGAGGAGGTCGTCCGCATGCTGATCGAGCGGGGTGTCATCGTCGCTCGCGGTGATCAGTGGGTTGCCACCGGCGACATCGACACGGTCGAGATCCCGGAGACGCTGCACGGCCTGCTCCTGGCCCGCATCGACCAGCTGCCTGTCTCGGCCAAGCGAAGTCTCCGTGTCGCCGCCGTGATCGGGCGGCAGTTCCCGCTGCGCGTGCTCGACCGCGTCCTCAGCGCAACCGAAGCGGCCCCCGAATGAGCGAGCCGACGAGCGAGCCGCGGCTCGGAATCGACACCTCGAACCTCGACGCGCCGAGCGCGACGCAGATCGACACGCTCGAGGCCAAGGGGTTGGTCCGGCTGGCCGCGGTCCAGCCCGAGCTCGAGTACCTGTTCCGGCACTGGCTCGTGCAGGACGCGGCCTACGGCTCCCTGCTCAAGCAGGAGCGACGCGACCTGCACGCCCGGGTGGGTGAGGTGCTCGAGGACCTCTACCCGGAGCGGCGGGCGGAGCTCGCCGCGGTCCTGGCGATGCATTTCGAGGTTGCCGGGGAGACCGCGAAGGCCATCGAGTACCACCTTGCCGCGGGGGACTACGGCATCCAGCGCAACGCCTTCGCAGAGGCCTTCTCCGCGTTCGACCGAGCGGCCGCGCTGCTGCCGCCGCCCTCCGTCTCCGATACCGAAGCCACGCGGCATCGCCGGGTGAGGATCCTGCTCGGTCGCGCCGAGGCGGGCTACAGCTTCCGGCCGCCCGCCGACACGCTGTCCGAACTCGAGGCGATCGCCCCGGACGCTGCGCAGCTCTCGGAGCGCGAGCTGGAAGCGCGCGTCCACACCCTGATCGCTCTCGGCCGGCTGCTGGAAGGCGATTCCCCGTCCGACCCCGCCGTCCGCCGATCGCTTGACCGTATCGCCGAGATCGGCGACCGGATTGGCGACGCGTCGTTGCGGGCCCTGCCACTCGCCCTGGTCGGCATGAACGACGTCTTCGCGGGCTCGATCCGGAACGGCGTGGCGACGCTGGAGGAGGCGGTCCCACTGCTGGATCAGCGACACGACTCGATCGGCGCGGCGTTCACCCGAGGGGCGCTGGCGATCGGACTCGCGCGTCTCGGCGAGTTCGCCAGGGCCGAGGAGGCCGTGCGTCGAGCCAACGAGATCGCCGAGAGTGGTGACCTGATCGCCAAGCTCGATGCGCTCATCGCCGAGTCGCTGGTCCGCTCGGAGAAGGGGGAGCTCGACGCGGCCGTGCCCCTTGCCCAGACGTGCGTGACCAAGTCGGAGGAGTCGGGCGCAACCGCATGCATCCTGGCCAGCTCCTGGATCCTCGGCGACGCCTACCACCGACAGGGCAGGTTCGCGGAGGCACGCGACGCGCTCCAGCGCGGGACGCAGATCTCGCAGGTCGTCGAGCGCAAGGTGTGGCGGCCGACCCTGCAGGCATGGCTGGGCGCGACGGCCGTCGCGCTGGGAGGACCCGGGAGCACCGACTGGGATGAGGCGCTGGCCACGGCGCGCTCGATCCACAACCGTCACGGTGAGGCCGGCATCCTCGCGAAGCGCGGAGAGGCAACGGCCGCTCGGGGCGAGATCGAGGCGGCACTTGCGGACTTCGAGGCAGCCTCGTCCATCCTCGAGGAGGAAGGCGCACGGCCCGCGCTCGCGCGCGTGCTCCGCGGGTGGGGCGGCGTGCTCCACGCCGTGGGGCGGTCGAGCGAGGCCTCGCCGATCCTGCGCCGGGCCCACGCCCTGTTCGAGGAGCTCGGCCTCGATGCCGAGGCTGCAGCGGTCGAGGCGGTGCTGGCTTCGTTCTGAGCCCGGCGGAGGATGACCGCCGCCACCTCGATGCCCATCACGCTCGCGCACGAGCACGAACCCTGGCGGCGCCGCACCGGCTGAGCAGACACGGGGGTCCAGAGCTGGATGACCATCTCGTTCGCCACTCGACTCGCCGACATCCGGGGGCGTCTGGATCAGCCCGATGGCACGGGTCTGCGACTCCAGCGCCTCCATCTCCTGGACGGCATCACGGACGAGATGGAGGAGCACGTCGATTCGGCGTCCGATCCGGAGCGACCGATCGAGGATCCATCGCTCGTCGAGGAGCTCGAGCGGATGGTGGACTTCCTGGGCGGACCGTGGGTCGGCACGGCTCCCGAGGCGCAGGGCCGGCGCGTGCGCCTGGTCGAGCTGCTGCGTCGGGCAGACCGTGGCCGCCTTCCGCTGCGGGCGTTCGATCCAGCGGATGCCTTCGGCGCGGACATGCAGACGATGCTCGCCACCGATGCCGAGCTGCGCGAGACACTCGGCCGGCTGTTCCCCCTGGCCGCCCGGGCAACGGCTGTCGCGCCGTCCGCGCGCTGGGTCGCGGACGCCCGCGCCGCATTGCCGCCCGGTGATCCCGGGACCGACCGGGCGACGGCCGCGATCCAGCGGACCCTCGCGGCCCTCGTCCGGGCCGACATCGTCAGCCGCCCGGACCTTCTCGTCGGCGGCGTGCGGCTGATCAACCAGCGACTCGCGCGCGGCCTGCTGTGGCTCGCGGCCGTGGTCCTGCCGGCACCGGCCGGGCTCCTGGGCGCGGTCGGGCTCCGCATGGGCACGTCCGGCCGCAGGGACGCCGTCGTCCGTGACACCGCCCTCGCCAACACGTGCGCGGCGCTCCTGGGAGCGTCGAGTGATCCTGCCGCGCCCGCCGCGCTCGGGTCCATGCGCGTCCGGGTCACGAACCGCAACGTCCTCAAGCAGGTCGACCGGGCGCTCGACGAGGTGGCAGCCCGGTCGGGGATGTCGGTCGAGGACGTGGTCGAGCTCGCGCTGCCGACCTTCGACCTCGACGAGCATCGCCGGGTCGAGGTCCCGGTGGGCGACGCCCGTGCCGTGATCGAGGTCGTGGATGACGGCGAGGTGCGATCGCACTGGCTGCTGCCGGACGGGGCCCGTGCGGCAGTGCCGCCGGCCGAGCTCGCGGCAGCGGAACCGGGCGCGGTGGCGGCGGTCGCGACGCTCGTGAGGGAGATCGAGACCACTGTCGTCGAGGAGCGGCGCCGGATGGAGGACAGGCTGGCCTCCACGCGTGCCTGGCCCGAGTCGACGTGGCGCGCCCGCTTCTACCACCATCCCATCGGCGGCCTGTTCGGGCGCCGGCTCATCTGGACCGTGAGCTCGCCCGGGGGACCCGACGAGGCGGCGATGGCGGCCTCCAACGGGTGGCAGGGACTCGACGGACAGCGGTCCGCCGGTGGGTCCGGCACGCTCGTTCGGCTCTGGCACCCCGTCGATGCGGATCCCGCGGACGTCATGGCATGGCAGGGCCAGCTCGTGACGGCCACGGTGCAGCAGCCCGTTCGCCAGGTCGATCGCGAGCGATTCCGGCCGCTCGAGGCAGATCTCGGGCTCGCCGCGGATCGGCGGTTCGCCGGGCGCGTCGTCGACCACGGCAAGCTGCGCGCCATCCTGCGGCAGCGCGGCTGGGCGACGCCGTTCGTCGGTTCGTGGGACCAGGGCGAGGAGGCGACGGCGTGGCGGGCGTTCGACGACGGGCTCCGGGCCGAGCTGCACTATCAGGCGGTCGAGCGACTCGCCACGGGGGAGCGGCACGAGCGGGTCCGCCTCGTCGCCGTGCGGTTCGTCCATGCCCCGGCGGCGGCACCCGCCGCGCCGGCAGCGACAGCGATCCCGGTCCGGCTCGAGGACGTGCCGCCCCGGGTCTTCTCGGAGGCGATCCGCGACGTCAGCCTCGTCGTCACCGTGGCCGAGGGTGGCTCGACGGCCTGAGGCGTCGTCGCGCATGGAGCTGCGCCCACGGTACGAGAGGCGATCCTGGGGCCATCCGAGGCGTGCCCTGCTGACAGTTGACGCGTGGGGCACCATCGGCGTGTGGCGACACCCCGACGTCGGTCCTGCTGCGACGACGATCTGGCGCGCCTGGGTTACGACGGGCTCAACGCCGGCTCCGACCTCCAGCGCTGGCATGAAGGGCGGCTCTTCCAGCCGACACGGGAGCTCATCGAGATCATCCAGCGCCACGGTGTCGAGGGAGCGCGACTGCTCGATATCGGTGCCGGCGTCGGCGCGGTTCACGTGGCACTGCTCGAGTCAGGCGCCGCGGCCGCAGTCGACGTTGACGCCTCGCGCGAGTTCCTGGCGACTGCCCGGGCAGAGGCCGAGCGCCGCGGCCTGCAGGGGCGGATTGAGTATCGGTACGGTGACGTCGTGGAGCTTGCCGATGAGCTGCCGCCAGCCGACATCGTCACGCTCGACTCGGTGATCTGCTGCAATCCGCTCCTCGAGCCGCTGCTCGCAGCCGCGACGCGCGGGAGGCCCCGTCTGGTCGGCATCACCTACCCGCGTGACGCGTGGTGGATGCGCGCCTACATGCGGCTCTACAACCTGGTACACGCGGTCCGGCGCAGCCCATCGCGCTACTTCGTCCACCGGCACGCGGACCTCGAGCGATGGATGACGGCAGCGAGGTACCGGAACGTCCACGAAGGCGGGATCCCCGCGTGGCGGGTCGTCCTGTATCAGCGCGTGGCCCAGGCAGCATGACGACCTACCGCCTCGCCACATCGGCGGAGGCCGGCGGCAGGACCAGCGAGGGCTGACGAGCGACGCGGGCGGTCGGCCGTGCCGCTCAGGCAGCCGCCCGCGTGCGCGCCATGCACCAGTGGTCGCCTTGGCCGGACCAGCCGTGCACCCGGTGCACATCCTGCCCCTGGAGGGCGCTCGCACGCCCGCTCCGGAATCCGATGCGCGCCACGCACACGTTCTGTCGCTTCGACCGGACAGGTGGTGCACCATGTGCACGGCCGACGGCCGGACGAGCCGGTCGGGTCCGCACGCGGCGTTCGCTATCCTTGCTCGCACCTCGCGCCTTCCCCCACGCCCCCGGACCGCGCCCCGGGGGCGTTCTTCCTGTCTAGACTCCGCCGGGGGGCCGCGACAGGGGAGGTTCCATGCGCCCATCCGCCGAGCGCCGGCTGGTCATCCTCGCCGAGGGCAACTTCGGCTTCCACCACGGCAAGACGGCGATGGGCGTCATCCGCTACGGGCGCGACGACATCGTCGCGGTCATCGACTCGACCCAGGCCGGCCGCAACGTCCGGGAGTGGCTGGGCGACTCGGGGCGCTTCGACATCCCGATCGTGGCCTCGATCGACGATGCGCTCGGGTTCGTGCCCCGGGCGAACGGGCTGCTCATCGGGATCGCTCCCACGGGCGGGAAGCTCCCCGATGACTGGCGGGCGGCGATCCTGACCGCGATCCGCGCCGGCCTCGACATCCACTCGGGACTGCACACGTTTCTTGCGGACGATCCGGAGTTCGCCGAGGCGGCTGCTCGCGCGGGCGTGCGGCTGATCGACTACCGGCGCCCGCCGGATCGCTTCGAGACCGCCGTCGGCCGGAAGCACCGTCCCGGGTCGCGAGTGATCCTCACCGTGGGCACGGACTGCGCGATCGGCAAGATGTCGGTTGCCCTGGAGCTGCGCCGGGCCGCGCTCGCCGCGGGCCGGTCGGCGAGCTTCGTCGCCACCGGCCAGACGGGGATGATGATCGAGGGCTGGGGCGTGGCCGTGGATCGGCTGATCAGCGACTTCGCCCAGGGCACGGTCGAGTGGCTGGTCGAGCAGGGCGAGGCGCGCGGCGACTGGGTGATCGTCGAGGGGCAGGGCTCGCTCGATCACCCGGCGTACTCGTCGGTGACGCTCGCCCTGATCCACGGCGCGACGCCGCATGCGATGGTGCTCGTCCACAAGCCCGGCCTCGTGGAGCACGACTTCGATCACCTGCCCGACGCCTCGTTCCCGATCGCGTCACTGCCTCCCTTCATCGACCTGCACGAGCGCATCGCCGGCACCGTCGCACCATCACGGGTGGTTGCCGTGGCGCTCAACACGTCGCTCATCCCCGACGAGGCCGCGGCCCGCCGCGTGATCGAGGCGACGGCGGCCGAGACCGGCCTGCCCACCGACGACCCGGTGCGCTTCGGTGGCGACCGCCTGTGGGCGCAGATCGAGACACGCGTGGAGGCGCTGCCCTGGGTCCCGCCGGCGCCCGCCAGCGGGCCCGGCGAGGCCCGCACCGAAGCCGGCGCCGAGGCACGCGCGTGACGTTCACGCTTCGCGAGGAGGTCCTCGTCCTGCCGCTTCGGGACCCCTTCCGGATCGCCCGGGCGTCCCACGGCACGGGCGCGACGTCCACGACGGTCATCGTGGAGCTTCGCGACGAGGCCGACGGGCCGGCGGGGCCGGTGGGCATCGGGGAGGGGTTTCCGGACCGCTACTACGGCGAGACGCCGTCCACGATGGCGGCCGTCCTGCCCTTCCTGGTCGAGGCGATCGGGCCCGTCGCCGCGGGCCTGCGTGGCGACGCCGACACCGCGCGCGCCGCGCTCGAGGAAGCCGACGGCCTGATGCGCGCCGCGATCAGCCACCATGGTGCCGCGAAGTGCGCCGTGGACATCGCGCTCCACGACCTCGTCGGCAAGCGGCTGGGCCTGCCGATCCGCGAGCTGCTGGGCGTGTCGGGGCCGATCCCGCCCACCGATTTCACGCTGGGCATCGACGAGCCCGCGGTCGTGGCCGAGCGCGCCCGCCGGGCCGGCGACTTCCCGGCGCTGAAGATCAAGGTCGGCGGGGCGGCGGACATGGCAACGCTCGAGGCGGTCCGCGCCGTCTATGGCGGTCCGCTCCGGGTGGACGCGAACACCGGCTGGTCGCTCGACGACGCCCGCGCCCTGCTGCCGGCTCTCACCCGCCTCGGCGTCGAGCTGATCGAGCAGCCGTTTCCTGCCCGCCGTCTCGATCTCCTGCGAACGCTCCAGGCCGAGTCGCCGCTGCCCATCGTGGCCGACGAGAGCGCGGTGACGATCGACGATCTCGACGCGCTCGCCGGTGTCGTCGACGGCGTGAACGTGAAGCTCGCGAAGTGCGGCGGCGTCGGGCCGGCGTTCCGGATGCTCACGCGGGCACGCGAGCTCGGGTTCCGGACGTTTCTCGGCTGCATGGAGGAGACGTCGGTGGGGATCGCCGCGTCGGCGGCCGTCGCCTCACTCGCCGAGTGGGTCGATCTCGACGGCAACCTCCTCCTGGCGGACGATCCGTACGCCGGGCTCACCCTCGGCGAGGACAAGCGGTGGGCGCTCGCGGACGCGCCCGGGCTCGGCATCCACCGCGCACGCTGACCGCCCCGACGCCGACGCGGACCTTGTCCACACGATGACCCCGGACTGTGGACGAACTGGGACGGCGGTTGGTGCAAAAGTCACTTCCGCGGCGTCGCGCGGCTGCCTACGATGTCCGCCTGCCCGGTCGCCGCATCGCCTGGGAGGGGTTTCGGCACCGGGGGTACACCGCCCAAACCGCACGCATCGACCCTTGGTGCCCGACCGGACTCCGCCGCCCGTCCCTGGCGGCCGGTCGTCGTCTTCGCCCCCGGTCGTGGGTGCCCGTGAGGCCGAGAGGAGGGATCGCAATCGATGGACCGCGCCCAACCCGCCGCGCCATCCACGCCATCACCCGATGCGGAGGACTTCGTCCGGTTCTGCTACCGCCGCCGCCGCGTGGGGTGGCCGGAGCTGTATGACGAGATGTGCCACGTGGCGACCCGCGGCGCATTCCGGGGCATGGGCCACGCGGAGCTGGCGGAGCTTGGGATCGGGTTCAGCCTGTTCGACACCCGGCAGCTCGCGGACCTGGTGACGCGCGTCGTGGCAGAGGAGCAGGCCGAGCGCGCGCGGCTGCGCGCCGGCATCCGCCTCGTTCGCCCGGCCGAGTCGGCGCCCGAACCGACGGCCGTGCCGGTGTCCCGGGTACCCGCGCCGCCCGCCGCCCCCGCCGAGGAGCCCTCGGCCACGCCACCGCTCGTGCTCGCGGTCTCCGCGGGCGCCTGACGCCCTCGTCGCGCGGGTATCCGCGCACACGGAGAACCCCCGCCGGGATCCCGGCGGGGGTTCATCGTTCGGCGCGGCGGAGACGGACGACCTACTCGTCCCGGATCTTGCGCCTCGCCATCTCGCCCTCGATCTGGCGCTCGGCCTCGACATAGCGGTCGATTCGCTCGCGGAGCTCGTTCGCCTCGGGCGTGTACAGGTGCACCTGCTGCTGGAGGATGTAGGACAGCCGCCGGCTGGTCATCCGGACGTGGTCCAGGTTCTTCATCAGCACGAGCGGGTCCATCGCGGCGAGGTCGGCCGGGTGGTACATCTGCTTCATCGCGCGAGATGCTACCGGAACGCCCGACCCCGCCGGATGGTCAGCCCTGACCCGACGGGAGCGACGCCGTCTGCGGCGCGGACACCCGCGGCGAGCCCTTGAGCTCGGCCAGCCGGGCCTCGACTTCGAGCTCCTCCTCGGCGGTCTCGAGCTGGGCGAACTGGTCCTCGAGCGACGACGCCCCGACCTCCTCCATGCCTCGTGCCCGGGCCTCGATTCGCCGGATGCGCTCCTCGAAGCGGTTCAGCTCCGACGTCGGGTCGAGCACGGACACGTTCGAGAGCGTCTCCTGCACCTGGACCTGCGCCTGCGCCATCTTCGCCCGCGCCACGAGCTCGTCGCGCTTCTGGACGAGCTCCTCGCGCTTGACGCGCAGCTTGTTCAGCCCGTCCTTGAGCCGATCGGCGAGCTCGGTCTGCGCGGCAACCTGGGTGCCGAGCGCCTTCGCCTGCTCCTCGTACGACAGCTCGCGCTTGATCGCGATCCGGGCGAGCTGATCGAACCGGTCGGCCTCGGCGGCCTGCTGCGCCCGGAGCGCGTCCGCGCGATCCGACGCGGCCTGCGCCTTCGAGCGCCACTCGGCCGCCGCCTCGGCGGCTTCACGCGCGTCGTCCTCGAGCAGCCGCAGATTGCCGACCGTCTGGGCGACCGCCTCCTCGGCGTCGGCGATGTTGTTCGTGAAGTCCCGGATCATCTGGTCGAGCATCTTTTCCGGGTCCTCGGCGCTGTCAAGCAGCGCGTTGATGTTCGCCCGGATGAGCTGGCCCATCCGGCCGAGGATCGAGCTCTGTGCCATCGCCTGGTCCTCCGCTTGTCCTTGCCTCGTCCATGGTCGGGTCACCCGGCGACGCCGTCGACCCCCGATGTGTCGCTACCAGCGACCGCCGCGGGCATGGCCTCCGCCACCACCGAACCCGCCGAAGCCCCCGAAGCTGCCGCCGCGGCCATGACCGCCGCCTCCGCCGAACGGTCCGGGCGGCAGCCCGAAGCCCCCGGACGAGCCGCCCGACGGGATCGTCGGGTTGCCCCAGGTCGAGCCGCCCCAGCCGGATCCGCGCCCGCCCCCCGACAGGATCCCGCCGATGATCCCGCCCAGGATCGCGCCGGCGAGATCGCCGCCCGACGTGGCGTACGGTCCGTGGCGGGGACCGCGCCGGGCATCCCAGCCGCCGAACTGCTGGGCGGCGAGACGGTACGCCTCGTCCGCGAGCATCTCCGCGCGCTTCGCCGCGGTGAGCGCGGCCCGGGGGTCGCGGTCGGCGAGCGCCTCGGCCTCGGCCAGGTGGCGCTCGGCTTCTGCGGCACGGGTCCGCGCGCGCTCGCCCACGCCATGCCGGCGGGTGGTGATGTAGTCGGTCGCCTGATCCACGCGCGTCCGGGTCGCTGCGAGCTTCGCCTGCAGGGTGGCCGCCAGCCGGCGCTCGGCATCCTCCGCCTTCTGGACCCCGGCCAGCACGTCGTCGATCGACTGGTCCGCGGCCTCCGCCTTCGCCAGCGCGCCGAGGGGATCGGCGTCGCCGGCGGCCGCTGCCCGCCGGGCGTCGCCGAGCAGCCGCTCCGCGATCGCCAGGCGATCGGGCAGACCCGGGTCCGTCGCTCGAAGGTCCTCGTCGAAGATCGCCCGCCTGGCGGTCGCCACGTCGGTCTCGACCTCGGCGAGCAGCGCCTCGACGCGCTGGCGGGCGGTCTCGACGTCGCCGGCGAGCCGCTCGACCGCGGCGATCAGCTCGCCCGCGCGCGCGACGCCTTCCTCGGCCCGCCGGACGGCGACGGCAGCCGCTCGCGCGTCGCTCCGGTCGACCGAGGCAAGCCCCCGCTCGGCCTCCGCCCGGCTGCCCTCGAGCGCCTTGCGCGCCTCGACGAGGTTGCCGCTCACCGGTCGCACGACGTCCGGCGCGTACGCGTGCGACAGCCGCGCCAGCGTCCCCTCCGTGGCGTCCAGGCGTTGCCGCAGCTCCTCGATCCGAGGACCGAGCGCGCGCAGCTGCTCGGGTGCGGTCCGCTCCAGGTCGCGCAGCCGGTCCAGCTCGGCGAGCTGCTCGTCGATGAGCCGTCCGGCGGCAGCGGTGCGCTCGACGATCTGGGCGAGCATCGTGCGCCGCTGGGCGGGTGTCTCGGGCTCACGGTCGTCGAGCTGCTGGCGGATCGCGAACGCGGCCCTGGCGTGACCGGTCGCCTCGAGGATCGCCGTTCGGAACCGCGCGGCCTCGTCGGCGCCCCACTGCGCCTCCGCGAAGCCCAGCTCGTGCTCCGCGTCCCGCAGCCGCTCGTCGAGCGCGAGCAGCGCGGCGTTCGCCTCGCGCGCGAGGCGGTCGTGCTCCGCCCGATCGGCACGCTCCACCTGGCGCCGCGTCAGCACGCTGCGCAGCACGAGGAACGCGCCCGCGCCGAGGACGACGACCGCGAGGATGGGAGTGAGATCGAGACCGCCCCGGTCCGACCCGTCCGGGCCGCCGTCGGTGCCGCCACCCGGCGCCCCGCCGTCATCGGGTCCCTCGGGCAGGCCGGGGTCCGCCGTCGGTGGGGTGGACTCGGCCGCTGCCGCCACCCCCTCCGCGGCGGCGGTCGCCGCGCCGCCCCAGTCGCCCTCGACGAGGCGCGGCTCGACCAGGTCGCCGAGGATCGCGTCGATCTCCGCATCGGTCACGCCCGCCAGGCCGTCGGCGACCCACAGGGCGTACGTCCGGTCCTCCTCCGCGACCATGAGCAGCGCATCGTTCGTGCCCAGGCCGTTCTCGGCCGCCGTCTCGGTCGCGAACTCGACCGGATCCTCGATGCCGGTGGTGAGGACGAAGACCGCCCACAGCTGGACGCCGTCCTCCGCGGCGATGGACGCGAGCTTTGCCTCCAGGCGCTCCTCGGCGGCGGCGTCGAACAGGTCGGCCACGTCGGTCACGACGTCGTCGAGCTCCGGCAGCGAGTTCTGGGCGCCCGCGGTGCCGACGAACATGGCGAGTGCGAGCGCCGCGGCCGGGACGGCCCGCCGCGCGCGCCGGGCGATCGGGGATGGCGCCAGCGATCGGATGGACATGGGACGACCCCATCCTACCGGCGGCCGGGGTTCGTGCCCGGTGCCGGATGGCCCGATCGGGCATCACGCCGAGGCTGCACCTCGCCCGGACCCGGACGGTTCGTGCGCCGGGGTCGAGCTCAGATCGCGCGCAGCCGCCTCGGTGGCCAGATCCAGTCGATCTCGACGGCGGCCCCGGCGAGCGCCCGGCGCCGTCCCGTTTCGGACGCGCCGAGGACGAGGATCGCGTCGGTCTTCGTCGCACGCCCGGCCTCGTCGCCCCACAGCCGGGTCATCTTCCGGTGTGCGACAACGTCGTCGCGGGCAACCCCGGCGAGGCGGTACCCGGCGGGCAGCGCGGCCTGCTCCCAGACCCGCTCCGCGAGCCCGGTGCCGTGCCGGATTCGCTTGCCCCGATCGGTCTCCACGTCGCCGATGACGAGCACGACCACGGCGTCGTCGGTGAGGATCCGTCGCAGGTCGGCGAGGACCTCGGCGAGGAAGGCGAGGTATGGCTCGCGGTGGTGCGCGTCGTCGAGCGCCGCGTCGATTGCCCGCGCGTCGAACCCCAGGAACCACGTCCGGAGCCAGTTGTAGTAGCCGTACTTCACGACCCGCAGGTACGGCGGGCTCGTGACGACGAGCCGGGCGCGATCGGGCAGCGCGCGATCGCGCAGCGCGGCCCGGATCCGGGCGGACGCATCGCGCGCGTCGCCCAGCAGCGCGACACCGCTCCCCGACGGTGGCGGCTGGCGGAACAGGCGATCCAGCTTCGCCGCCAGGCCGGCGAACAGGTCGCGCTCGGGGCTGGCAAACGCGGTCCGGCGAGCGAACTCGCGCACGTAGCGCGGTGCCATGGAGAACGTGTTCGGCATGAGCGGGGAGAGGTAGCTCGCGGACTTGCCGTGGAGGATGCCGGTGATCGCAGCAGCGAGGAACCGGTCGGTGCGGTCGTCGAGGTCGAGTGAGGACCGGACGGCGAGCAGCTGACCGAGCGTGCGGGGATGGAACGCGAGCGCGACCTCGCGGGGGAGCGGCTCGCCCGGGTCGCCGCCGGAGGCCGACGCGCCGGAGGCCGACGCGCCGGATCCGCGCAGCGGCACGAGCACCCCAGGATCGGCCTCCGCCGCAGCGGCCAGGGCCGTCCAGGTCGCCGCGTCGGCGGACCAGGCGAGCTGCAGGCGGGTCAGCCGCGCCGTCGCGGCCGCGCGGGTGGGCGGATCCACCTTCGCCGCGGTCAGCAGGTGCGCGAATGGGTTGAGGTCGTTCCCGACGCCGATCCGGCCCTCGGCGGCGGCCTGGAGGGGCGTCGTCCCGCGACCCGAGAACGGATCCAGGACGATGTCGCCCGGCCGGCTGTAGCGGGCGATGAACGCGTGCGCGAGCGCGGCCGGAAAGCTCGCGAGATACGAGCACATCGGGTGGAAGCTGTGGCCCCATAGCCGCGGCTGGGCCTTCCATTCCGGGGCAATCGCGATCCCGGGCAGGCTGACGGGCAGCTCGAGCGCGAGCTGCGCCGACGCCGACGTCCCCCGTCGCTGGCTCGGACCGGCCATGCGGTTGGTGGCCTCCCTCGGTCTCCGCGAACTCCCGGCTCCGCGGGGCGCGGCAGCGTAGCACACCCCATCGGGCCCGCGACCGCCGTTCGGACCCGCAGGATGTGACCGAAGGACTGGGCGGATGGCGGCGGGGGGAGTAGGCTACCGACCCAGAGTCCGAGGCACGCGGAACCCCGGGCAGCCGGGGCCCCGTCCCCTCCAACCGCGTCTGACGCGAAGGGACATCCCGGACTCGACGGCGCCCGCCGCGCGGCGATCGCTCCTGCGGCGGGCCGTTCCATGTCCGGACCCGTCAGACGGGCGGCTCGACCTCGTGCGGCTCGCCGATCTCGGAGAACCGGTACGTGATGTCCATGAACATCGGGACCGTGCGACCGGAGGCCAGCGTCGCGGTGCCGTCCAGCTGGTAGCGGGCCTCGACCGGCGTGCCGACGCCGTCGACGTAGACGTCGAACGTCTGGGCGCGCACGTGGATGTCCTCCACCTCGGCGCTCAGCGAGCGCGGGTCCAGCACGTCGACGTTCGCCAGCTGGAGATGGTGGACGGTGGCGCCCGCCCTGCGCACCGTGCCCCGGTATCGCACGTCCTCGGCGGCGAGGAGCTCGGCCATCGGATCGAAGTCCTCCTCCAGCTCGGTCCGCTCGACGCTCGTCCACGCGCCGTGGTCGATGCGGACCCAGGCCGTGTCGTCCACGACAACGAGGTCCATCCGGAGCGTGAACAGGTTGAAGTCGAGGCTCATCGACATCTCCGCGTCGTCACCGGACGCGTCGATCGCCCCGTCGATGTGCCCATCCACGGGCCGCACCGAGAGCCGGCCCTCGATGTCGAGGTGGTACGTGCGCGCCTCGTCCTCCGCGAACGCCCGCAGGCCGTCCATGAGCGCCGTGGGGTCGACGGCGGGGCTCACGCTCGGTGATGGGGTCGCCGGAGTGGGGGTGGTCGCGGCGGGCGTCGCCGCCGGCGCGGGCGAACAGGCGGTGAGCGCGAGGGCCAGCGCGAGCGAGCCGGCGGCGACCGTCCGGAGGCGTCTGGCCATACGGCGCACTGTAGGGTCCGGGCCGGTGGGCGCCATCGCGCGATGGTCCCACGCCCGATTCGGGACGCCGGTCCCGCGCGTGCCGGGACGGTCCTGATCGATCGTGATAGCCGGGCGGGACGAATCACGCCCGAAGGAGGGTCGAGTGATGGGCCTGGCGGCTGGTGCGGCCGGCGTGCTGTTCGGGATCTCGATCGGGGCGCTCGCGGCGTTCTTCGCAACCCGGAACGAGCGCTTCGACCGCGTCTCGGAGTGGGCGTTCGTTGCCTTTGCCGTCGCCGCGATCCTCACGATGCTCACGGTGGGGCCGCTGCTGGCGGGCGGCGTGCCCGCGACGGCGCTGACCGCGATCGGCGTGACCGGCGTCGCGGTCATCGGTGTCGGCGAGCTGGCGGTGGCACTCCGGCTCGTGGACTTCCGGCGCGTCTCCGCGGTGATCACGGCCGGCTTCCTCGCGTTCCTCGCCTGGGTCGGCGGCGTGTCGCTGCTCCTCATCGACTCGGTCCAGCTGGCGACTCTCGGCTGGCTCGGGCTGGCCGCCATCGCCGTCGGCACCGCCCTCGTCGGGCTCATTCTCGCCACACCCGGCGTGCTCACGGGGGCGGCGGAGCCCGACCCGCGCCTGATGACCGCGTTCTTCGTGCCGATGGCGGGCATCGTCGTCTGGCTGATCTGGCTGGGCACGGCGCTCTGACGGCCGGTCCCGGGCGCGACGGCCCCCGGAAGGTCAGTGGAGGATCTGGGCCAGGAACCGTCGCGTCCGCTCCTGCTCGGGCGCCTCGAAGATGCGGTGCGGCGGGCCCTCCTCCACGATCGCCCCGTGGTCCATGAACACCATCCGGTTGGCCACCGCGCGCGCGAACCCCATCTCGTGCGTCACGCACAGCATCGTCATGCCCGAGCCCGCCAGCTCGTGCATCACGTCGAGGACCTCCTTGATCATCTCGGGGTCCAGGGCGGACGTCGGCTCGTCGAACAGCATGATCTTCGGCTGCATGGCAAGCGCACGCGCGATCGCCACCCGCTGCTGCTGCCCGCCCGACAGCTGCGCGGGGTACTTGTGCGCCTGCTCGGGGATTCCCACCCGCTCGAGCAGCTCCATCGCGACCTCGTCCGCCTGCGGTCGGGTCCAGCCCCGGACGTGACGCGGCGCCAGGGTGATGTTCTCGAGCGCCGTGAGGTGCGGGAACAGGTTGAACTGCTGGAACACCATCCCGATCTCCCGCCGGACCGCGGCGATGTTGCGGACGTCATCGGTGAGCTCGATCCCGTCCACGACGATCGTGCCGCGCTGGTGCTTCTCGAGCCGGTTGATCGTCCGGATGAGCGTCGACTTTCCGGAGCCCGACGCACCGAAGATCACGACCACCTCGCCGGCTCGGACGTCGAGGTCGATCCCGCGCAGCACGTGCAGCTGCCCGAACCACTTGTGGACGTCGCGGCAGGTGATGATCGGGGCGGCATCGGGAGCGTCCGGCGGGTCGTCCCGCCCCGGAACAGGCGGCACCTGCGTCATCGCGTTCCCACCCCGAGGCTGGCCTCCAGCCGGTAGCTCGCGCTCGAGAGCGCGGCGCAGAGCACGAAGAACACGGCGGCCACGAACACGTACACCTCCAGCTGCGCACCGAACCAGTCCGGCTGGGCGAGCACCGCGCGCCCGATGCCCAGCAGCTCGAGCAGCCCGACGATCACCACCAGCGTCGTGTCCTTGAGCAGGCTGATGAACAGCCCGACGTTGGCAGGGATGACCGCCCGAAGGGCCTGGGGGAGGACGATCAGCCGCGTCGTCTGGATCGACCCGAGGCCGAGTGCGTGGGCGGCCTCGATCTGGCCGCTCGGGATCGCCTGCAGGCCGCCGCGCACGTTCTCCGCGACGTATGCCGCGGAGAACAGCGTGATGCCGCCGATCGCGCGCGCGAGCCGGTCGATCCGGACGTCGCCGGGCAGGAACAGCGGCAGCAGCAGGTCGGCCATGAAGATGACCGTGATCAGGGGCACGCCGCGGATGAGCTCGATGTAGGCCGTCGACAGCAGGCGGATCGCGGGCAGCGAGCTCCGCCGGCCGAGCGCGAGGACCACGCCGAACGGGAACGACAGCACGATCCCGAAGGTCGCAATCAGGAACGTGAGCATGAGACCGCCCCAGAAGTTCGTGCCCACGATCGGCAGCGGCAGCCCCGGCAGCCCGTAGAGCAGGACGAGGACGATCGGCGCCGAGGCGAGCCATGCCCAGCCGAGGACGCGGTTGCCGACGGGCAGCCGCGGCCCGGCAGCGAACGCCGCGATCGCGATCACGGCCACCGCGAGGAGCGCGACGACGACGCCCGGGCCCATGCCGGAGACTGCCGCAAGGCCGGCGAGCAGCAGGACGAAGGCGACGAGCGCCGATCCGAGTGTGCGAACGGCGCCGCCATGGCGGCCCGCCGAGACGCCGAGCAGCAGCCCGACCAGCACGAGGGAGAGCCAGATCCGCCACGCCTGGTCGAACGGATACTGGCCCACCAGGAACAGGCGCAGGTTGGAGGTGATCACTCCCCAGCGGGCGTCCGTGGTCGCCCACGCGGCGATCCGCACGGTGACCCATGCGAGGAGCACCCCGACGACGATCGTCAGGACGGCGTCGTACCAGGTCGCGAACAGGTTGCGGCGGGCCCACGCGGCGGGCCCGAGCCGCGTCGACGGCGGCGGGAGCGTGTCGTGAATCACCGTCACGTCAGCGCTCCATGACCTGGACGTGCCGGTTGTACAGGTTGAGCAGCCCGGACGTGACCAGGCTGATCGCCAGGTACGTCCCCATCACGAGCGCCACGACCGACACCGGCTGGCCTGTCTGGCTCGCGATCGTGGCGCTCACGTTGAACAGGTCCGGGTAGCCGATCGCGATCGCGAGGCTCGAGTTCTTCGCCAGGTTGAGGTACTGGCTCGTCATCGGCGGGACGATCACCCGAAGCGCCTGCGGCAGGACGACCAGCCGCAGCGTGTGGCCCTCGGACAGGCCCAGGGCGCGGGCGGCCTCGACCTGGCCCCGCCGGACCGCGAGGATGCCGCCCCGCACGATCTCGCCGATGAACGCCGCCGTGTACAGCACGAGGCCCACGAGCAGCGCCGTGAACTCGGGCGAGAGAGCCATCCCGCCCACGAAGTTGAACCGCTGCGGGAGGGGCAGGTCGAGCAGGATCGGTCGCCGCTCCAGCGCGACCCAGCCGATGGCGACGATGGCGATCGCGACCAGGGCGCCGGCCGTGCCGAGCCGCCGCACCGGGCGACCGCGCGCCTCCCGCCGGCGGGCGACGGCGCGTACAGCGAGCGCAACGATCAGGGCGACCAGGACGAGACCGAGCCACGGCACGAGCGTCGGCGACGGGGTCGGGGCCGGCAGGAACAGGCCGCGCTGGGACAGGTAGATCGAGCCCGGCAGCGCGATCGCCTGCGACACGGCGGGGAGCTGGAGCAGCACCGCGAAGTAGAGGAGGAACAGCTGCACGAGCAGCGGCGTGTTCCGTATCACCTCGACGTACGCGCCGGCCAGCTGGCGAACGAGCCAGTTCGACGACAGACGCGCGATCCCGACGAACAGCCCGAGCACGGTCGCGAGCACGATCCCGGAGACGCTCACGAACAGCGTGTTCAGCAGGCCGGCCAGGAATGCGCGGCCGTACGTGTCGGTGGGCTGATAGTCGATCGGCGTCTCCGCGATCTCGAACCCGGCGGTCGCGTTCAGGAAGCCCAGGTTGAGCGTCATGCCCCGCTCGGACATCGCGCCGAGGAGGTTCCGGACGAGGAACCCGACGAGCAGCGCGACGCCGAGGACGACCGCGAGCTGGGTCGCGATGCCCAGCACGCGGGCGTCCCGCCACGGCGGCACGCCGCGATGCCCGGCGGGCGCAGGCGGCGTCACGGTGCGTGGGAACGACGAGCCGGATGGCGGGGGCGGCCCGCGGCCGTCACCGGACGGGGGCGCCGCCGGGGTGCCTACCGGTACGGCGGGGCGTACAGGAGCCCGCCGTCCGTCCACAGCTGGTTGAGCCCGCGATCGAGCGCGAACGGCGTGTCCGGACCGAGGTTCCGGTCGTAGATCTCACCGTAGTTGCCGACCGCCGAGATGACGTCGACCACCCAGTCGTTGCTGAGGCCAAGCGTGGCGCCCAGCTCGCCCTCGGCGCCCAGCAGCCGGCGCACGACCGGGTTCTGGCTGGCGCTCGCCTCCTGCTGCACGTTCGCCGAGGTCAGGCCGAGCTCCTCCGCCTCGATCGTGGCGAAGACCGTCCACTTCACGACGTTGAACCACTGGTCGTCTCCCAGCGGGGCCACCGGTCCCAGCGGCTCCTTCGACATCACCACGTCGAGGATGACGTGGTCGTCGGGGTTCGCGAACGTCGTCCGGCGGGCGACCAGCTGTGAGCGGTCGCTCGTCACGGCGTCGCAGCGGCCCTGCTCGTAGGCCTGGTAGGTCGCGTCGATCTCCGAGAACACGAGCGGCTCGAACTGGACGCCGAGCGCGCGCATCTGGTCGGTGAGGTTCAGCTCCGTCGTGGTGCCCGACTGGACGCAGATCGTGGCGCCGCCGAGGTCCTCGAGGCGCTGGGCGCCCGTCTCGGCGGTGACCATCATGCCCTGACCGTCATAGAAGGTCGTCGGCGCGAACAGGCCCCACGTCGTGTCGCGGGTGACGGTCCACGTCGTGTTGCGGATGAGGACGTCGATCTCGCCCGCCTGGAGGGCCGGCCCGCGCTGGTCCGCGGTCAGCGGCCGGAACTCGACCGCATCGGCATCGCCGAGCGCCGCTGCCGCGATCGCGCGACAGAAGTCCACGTCGAAGCCCGAGAACTGGCCGGAGCCCTCGTCGAGGACGCTGAAGCCGGGCAGACCGCCGTTGACGCCGCAGACCAGCTGCCCGCGACCCTGGACGGCAGCCAGCCTACCGCCTGCGACGGGCGGTGCCGGGGTTGCCGCAGCCGACTCGGCGGGCGATTCGGCGGCCGACGGCGATGCGATCGCCGACGGGCTGGCCGAGCCCGCTGGCGGGGCCGACGGGGGTGTGGTCGTCTCGCACGCTGCGAGGACGAGCGCGGTCAGCGCAAGGCCGACACGCACGACCAGGGAACGAGCCACGGCGCCTCCTCCATGACTTCTCGCCCGGGACGTGGCGAGGAAACCCCGTCGCATCCGGGCACGTTCCGCGACCTTAGCAGCGGTCATCGCCCCGTTATGACGCTGCAATGGAGCTTGGCCCGATCGCAAGGAGATGCTGCGGCCATGGCGACACGTGAGCCGGATCAGCGCACCGAGCCGTCCAGCCGGCGCGCGAGCTCGCCCACCCGCCCGCCGCCCGGCGGCGCCGCCGGGTAGCGGCGCAGGACGTCCCGGACGACGGGAGAGGCGAGAGCTGCCGATTGCGAGATCCGGTCCGCGCCGGCCGCGCGACCGTCACCCGCGACGAGCTCGAACGCCCGGGCCGCGTGCGCGGCCGCGCCGAGAATGTGGGCGACCTGCGTCGCCTTCGCCAGCGGGTGGAGGAATGCCGCCCCGGCCGCCGCGCTGGCCGCACGGGCTGCCTCGCTCGCCGCTGCCTGCCCCGCCTCGCGAGCCTCCCGGGCTGCCTGGAGCGCCGCCCACGCCCCATCGCGCAGGGCTTTCGTTCGCCGGCCGCCACCCGCGAACGCCTCCGCCACTTCGATCGCCCTGCGCGGCCGGTCGTCGGCGAATCGCTCGCGCTCGTAGATCTCCAGGGCCGGCCGGGCGCACGCGGCCGCGAAGCCGGCGATGGCGCGAAGCTCGGCGAGGCTCAACTCGACGGTAAGGGCCATGCGGCGATCATCCCCCATCGAGGCTCGCGCACCGGCCAAGCGCCGGCAGTCCAGCCGCCCCGACCCCGTAGACTGAGCTGCCGCCTCGCCCCCGTAGCTCAGTGGACCAGAGCAGCCGCCTTCTAAGCGGGAGGTCGCAGGTTCGAATCCTGCCGGGGGCGCCATTCGCCTGCCGGTGTCGCACTGCACCAATCTGGTACTCCCGGCAGGACGAGAGTACGGCTTGGCGCGTGCCACATCCAACCTCGACACTCCGCCCAGAACAGGGCCGGACCTCACCTCGCGTGCCCCGACCGGGACGGAGCGGCCCCTGATACAGCAGAGGCGAATCGATCGATGGCATCCATGGCCGTCAATGACCTGGGACCGATGCTCACCGCCTCCGAGGTCGCCGAGATGCTCCACCTGCACGTCAACACGGTGAAGCGGCTCGGGGACCGCGGCGAGCTTCCTTTCTACCGCGTGTGCAAGCGCGGCGACCGCCGCTTCCGGCTCGAGGACGTGATGGCGTTCCTCACCCGGAACCGCTAGCCGCTCCCTTCCGCTGCCAGCCATTCACCCGGGCACCGTCCGGGTCTCGGGTTCTCCGCACAACGCCCGCCGGCCCAGGCGGGCGTTGTGCGTTGCCGAAGCCGGCATCGGAGGGGGCGCGCCGCCCGCCGACCTGAGGGCCGCCGACCTTGCGCCACGTACGCCCCCGGTGCGTCACAACGGGTCCGCACCTGCGCCGTCGCGCCACGTACGCGCCCGGTGCGTGATACCGGACAGCAGCCGCTCCTCTCGCACCGTGTAGGCGTCGGCTGCGTGGTCGGTGCAACAGGGCGCCCGCCCGCGCGCCTTCCACGCGTGTGGCGCGTACCCGGGGCGACACCGCGTCGGGCGTGCCGGTTGTACGCGCCCGATGCGTGCTCCAGCACGCCGGATCCCCCGCCAACGACACACGCCGCGAGGGGACGCACTCGGTGCGTGCCCGGTGCGGAGGGTCGGTTCCGCGCCCGCTAACCCCCCGCGAGCGCCCGTTCGAAGATCCCGAGCGCCTCCTCGACCTCCGGGACCGTCACGTTCAGCGGCGGGATCCAGCGCACCACCTGGTGCTGGATCCCAGCCGTCAGGATGAGCAACCCCGCGTCGACGCACCGCTTCGCGACCGCCTCGGCGAGCGCCCCGTCCGGTTCCCGGGTGGCGCGGTCCTTCACGAACTCCACGCCGATCATCAGGCCCGGCCCTCGGACGTCGCCGATCGCAGGGTGCTCGGCCATCAGCTCCCGCAGGCCGCCGGTCAGCTCGGCGCCGCGCGCGGCCGCGTTCTCCACCAGCCGCTCGTCGCGGATCGTCTCGAGCACCGCCACCCCCGCGGCGCACGCCACCGGGTTGCCGCCGTACGTCGACCCGTGCGCGCCGCGGCCCCACCGCTCGTGCACCTCGCGCCGGGCGACGATCGCCGACAGGGGCAGGCCGTTGGCGACGGCCTTCGCAACCGCCACGACGTCCGGCACGACGCCCGCGTGCTCGAACGCCCACATCTTCCCCGTCCGGCCGTAGCCGCACTGGACCTCGTCGAAGATGAGCAGGATCCCGTGCGCGTCGCAGCGCTCGCGCAGTCCGCGCAGGAACGCCGCGGGAGCGGGGTAGTAGCCTCCCTCGCCCTGCACCGGCTCGATGAGGATCGCCGCGGTCGCCGACGGGGCGACCGTGGTCGCGAACAGCTCGTCGAGCGCGGCGAGGCACTGCTCGACCGCGCGCTCCTCGTCGCCCCCGAAGTCCCGGTAGACGGCGGGGAACGGGGCCAGGTACACGCCGGGCATGAGCGGCTCGTATCCCAGCCGGTAGTTCAGGTTCGAGCTGGTGACGCTTGCCGCCCCGATGGTCCGGCCGTGGAATGCGCCCCGGAAGGCGATGACTGCCGGGCGGCCGGTGACCCGCCGGGCGAGCTTGAGCGCGCCGTCGATGGCCTCCGAGCCGGAGTTGAGGAAGATCACCGTGTCCAGCGGCGCGGGAAACGTCTCCGCGAGCATCACGCTCAGCCGGGCGGTCGACTCGGCGATCCCGAACGCGTGGACCGGCCCCATCAGGCGGTCGACCTGCTCGTGCACCGCAGCGAGGACGCGCGGGTGGGCATGCCCGAGCGCGGTGACCGCGATCCCGTTCGCGAAGTCGAGGTACGCCCTGCCGGAGGTGTCGTACAGGCGGTGACCCTCGCCGTGGCTCCAGCTCTTCTCCATGTACCGGCCCAGGACCGGGGACATCGCCGGCCGCGAGAGCGCGATGAGGTCGAGGGCGTCGGTCTGTTCGGTCGTGGCCATCGCGCCGGAGTGTATCGGCGGCGCACCCGGCTCCAGCCGCCGCGGCGCGGATCCGCGCGGCCCTGCCCGTCCACGACCTGCCACAATCCGCCCGATGGTCGACTTCACGCTCACCGACGAGCAGCGGCTCGTCCGCGACGCCGCCCGGGCCTTCGCCGAGGCGGAGATCCTGCCCCACATCCGCGACTGGGACACCGGTGACGGCTACCCGCGCGACATCCTCGACCGGCTGGCCGAGCAGGGGTTCCTCGGCGCGCCGCTCCCCGAGCGCTACGGCGGCGGGGGCATGGACTACGTCAGCTTCGCGCTCCTGTGCGAGGAGCTCGAGCGCGCCGACACGTCGTTCCGGGTGATCCAGAGCGTGCACGTCGGGCTGAACTCGCTCGCGCTGCTCCAGTGGGCCACCGAGGACCAGCGCCAGCGCTGGCTGGTGCCGCAGGCGACCGGCCGGAAGATCGCCACGTTCGGCCTCACGGAGCCCGGCGTGGGCACGGACGCCGGCAACCTGCAGACGACCGCCCGTCGAGATGGCGACAGCTACGTGCTCAACGGCAGCAAGATCTGGATCTCGCTCGCGGACGTCGCGGACCACTTCCTCGTGTTCGCGACGATCGACCGGTCGAGGAAGCACAAGGGCATCACCGCGTTCATGCTCGAGCGAGGCATGCCCGGGCTGACGACAGGCACCCTCCACGGCAAGCTCGGCATCCGGGCGGGCAACACCGGGCTCATCAACCTCGACGACGTGCGGGTGCCGATCGAGCACCGGATCGGTGAGGAGGGGGAGGGGTTCCTGGTCGCGATGAGCGCCATCGACCAGGGGCGGTTCACGGTCGCGGCGGGCGCGGTCGGGCTCGCCCAGGCATGCCTCGACGCGAGCGTGAAGTACGCGCGCGAGCGGCAGACGTTCGGCGAGGAGATCGGGCGCCACCAGCTCGTGAAGGAGCTGATCGCGAACATGGTCCGCGGCATCGAGGCCGGGCGGCTCCTCGTGTGGCGCGCCGCCGCGCTGAAGAACCGCGGACTGCGGAACACGCGCGAGACGAGCCTCGCGAAGTGGCACGCCACCGAGCACAGCGTCCAGTGCGCACTCGACGCGATCCAGATCCACGGCGCGAACGGCTACTCGAACGAGTTCCCGGTCGAGCGCTACCTGCGCAACTCGAAGGCGGCCGTGATCTACGAGGGCACGAGCCAGCTCCACACGCTCATCCAGGCCGACTACGCACTCGGCTACCGCGACGACCGGCCGCTCCGCTGCGAGCCCTGGCCGGCGGACGGCTTCGAGCGCGGCTGATCCCGCGCCGCCCGGCGCCCCCGCGCCGACGCGTCATCAGGACGAGGGCGCCCGCTCCGGGTGAGTCACGGACGCCGGTCGCGGGCCGGCGACCCGCTCGCGGGCCGGGGCAGCCGCCGGCTGAGGCGCGGGCAGCCGGCCGCGGGCCCTGACGATGAGCGCCACCGCGACCACGATCACCGCCGCCGCCACGACCGTCCGGGGCGTGATCGGCTCGGCGAGGAACAGGGCGCCGAGGATCACCGCCACGATCGGGTTCACGTACGTGTACGTGGACACGCGCGACAGCGGGGCGTGGCGGATGAGCCACGCGTAGGTCGTGTAGCCGACCAGGCTGCCGATGAGCGCGAGGTACGCGAAGGCGATGAGGGACCGCGCCGAGACGGTCGCCGGGTCGAACGTCGCCGCCTCGCCGTTCACGAGGGCGACGACGGCCGCGACGAGACCACCGCCGATCATCTGGTACGCCGTCGCGAGCAGCGGCGGGTTGGGAAGTGACGCTCGACGGGCGGAGTAGAGGGAGCCGAGCGACCAGCCGATCGGCGCGATGACGATTGCAGCCAGCCCGAAGGGATCGAGCGACCCGGTCCCGCCCGTGGGCCAGGCGAGGATGGCCACGCCCAGGATGCCGATGACGATGCCGAGGATGACGGTGCGCGGCAGGCGATCGCCGAGGAGCGCCCGGCCGAACACGGCGAGCCAGGCGGGCATCAACGCGACGAGCACCGCCGCGATCCCCGACGGCACCGTCTGCTCGCCGACGCCGACGAGCGCGTTCCCCACCGCGACGAGGCCGGTGCCGACGATCAGGCTGTCCACCAGCTGGCGTCGCGTCGGGCGGGCGATCGCGCCACGCTCCCGGACGAACACGATCGCGGCCAGCAGCACGCCCGCGGCGAGGAACCGGATCGCGACCATGACATACGGCGGGATCGTCTCGATCACGACCGCGATGCCGAGGTACGTCGTGCCCCAGACGATGTAGAGCGTGATCATCCCCGCCCAGATGGCGAGGGAGCTGGGGCCGGGACGCATAGGAGCTCCTTGGATCAGTCGGCTAGGCCAAGTTTGCCCGATGGTACCGGACGATGCGCTAGCTGGCTAGGCCAAATCCGCGGAAATTGGCCGGATTCGAGCCGTGACGGGTGCGGCGGGTGCGCCGGGTCAGGCGGCAAGGGCGAGGGCTGTCGGCCGGCACACCTTGCACGGCCGGTAGCCCGATGCCAGCGCGTCGGCGAGCGACCGGAACGGCCGCCGATGCTTCGCCAGCATCCGTCGCCCGGTGCGGCACGTCGGCCAGCACACGATCCGGGTCGTGGCTGATCCGACGAGTCGCTCGCCGCGACGGGCAGCCGCCTCGAGCGCGCCCGGGTCGAGGCCCTCGGCGGCGAGGATCGTGCGCTTGTTCTCCGGCCCGCCCAGCGAGTACTGGCCGATCGTGCCGTCGGTGCGGACGACCCGGTGACAGGGAACGATCAGCGGCACCGGGTTGTGCCCCAGGGCCGTCCCGACCGCCCGGACGGCCTTCGGCCGGCCGATCTCCGCCGCGACCCAGCCGTACGGCCGGACCTCGCCGCGTGGGATCTCGAGCGCCTTGAGCCAGACCGCCTGCTCGAACTCGGTGTGGCCGCGCAGGTCGAGCGGAACCCTCGCGCGGCGGTCGCCTGCCAGCCGGCGCTCGATGGCCAGCCGCAGCGCATCGGGCAGGGCACCGGGGCCGGCCGGCCGGCCGGTGCGGGCGGCATGCCGGGCGGCGAACGCCTCGGCCGACGGCGCCGCCTCCACGGCAGCCACGCCACGCCCGTTCCAGGCGACCCACAGCCGGCCGATCGGCGACTCGATGGCCGCGAACTGGTCGTGGAGCCCGACCTCGACGAGCACGCGCTCGGCGAGCCCGGCCGGCGCCGGGGCGCGGAGCCGTGCCAGCGCGCCGGGCCGGTCGTCGGTGAGCGAGGCGAGGATGGAGGGGGTCATGCGATGCGCTCCTCGAGCTCCGCGGCGCTGAGCGCCGTCCGGAGCATCGCCAGGCCACGGTGGACCTGGGCCTTGATGGTTCCCTCGGGGCGGCCGAGCACCTCGACGAGCTCGGCGTACGACAGCTCGTCGACATGCCGGAGGACGACCGGCAGCCGGTACCGCTCGGGCAGTGCCAGGACCGCGCGTGCAAGCCGGTCCTGCTCGGTCCGCCGCGCCGCGAGCGCGTGCGGATCCGTGCCCGGGCCGGCCGCGGGCTCGCGACCGGTCTCGACGAGCGGCTCGAGCGGCTTCGGCTCGATCCGCCGGCCGCGCAGCCGGTTGCGGCTCAGGTTCGCGACGATCGTCGCCAGCCAGCCGCGTACCTGGAGGGCCTGGATTCGATCCGGCTCGTACCGCTCGAGGGCCCGATAGGCTCGCACGAGGGCGTCCTGCGCGACCTCCTCGGCCTCGCGCGGATCGCCCAGCATCCGGAGCGCGATCGCGTAGCAGCGATCGAGATGACCCCGCACCAGCGCCTCGAACGAGCCGTCGAGATCGTGGGCGAGCCGTCGCGCGAGTTCCGTGTCGTCCATCAACCGGGGAACACCTTCCGGCTGCCGACCGTTGCATCGCCTCCCGGTCGTCGCCGCGGTGCCACCGTAGCGCACCCGGGCAAGGGTCCCGGCATCCCGATCGGCGCATGTACGATCGCGACATGTCGGTGGACGAGCGGTTCGAGGATCTCGTCGCGTCGCTGGGCGGCTTCTACCGGACCTGGTTCATCCACGTCGGGCTCGAGACCGGCCTCCTGCGGGCGCTCGACGACGCGGGCGACGCGGGCCTCACGGTCGACGAGCTGGCCGCCCGGACGGGAACCGATGGACGCGTCGTCGGGGAGTGGGCCTGGGGCGCGGAGGCGCACGGGCTCGTGGAGCGGGACGACGGCCGGTTGCGGCGGATCGCCGAGCTCGCCCCGGTGCTCCTCGAGCCGGATCGTCCCGAATACCTCGGCGGCCAGTTCGAGCTGGCGGCGATCGCGAGCCTCGATTACGCGGGTCTCGCCGACTTCGTGCGCACCGGCCGCCCGATCGAGGCGCGGCCGGACCGCTACCGCCGGGCGATCGAGCGCCTGACCGTCCAGGACATCGCGGTGTTCTTCAGCGAGGTCCTGGCGGCGCTCCCGCAGCTCGTGGCCGACCTTCGGCCGGGCTCGCGGATCCTCGACGTCCACTGCGGTGGAGGCCGCTGGCTGATCGCCATGGCCCGTCGCTTCCCGGGCACGGAGCTGACGGGCGTGGAGTTCGAGGCGGACTCCGTGGAGCGGGCCCGGAGCAACGTCGCCGAGGCGGGCCTGACCGACCGGATCACGATCGAGCACCGCGAGCCGACGCAGATCGAGCCCTCCGGTTCGATCGACCTGGCCTACTTCCAGTACGCGCTCCACCAGCTCCCGGACGCGCCGGCGGCGCTGCGCAGCGCCTGGGGGGCGCTGCGCCCGGGTGGCCGCCTGATCGTGCTCGACTGGTACCTGCCCACCGACCCGGAGGCGTTCCGCTCACGCCACGGCGAGCTGATCGCCGGCGTGCACCTCGACGAGCTCTACGGCGGAATGGGTCTGGTGACCGAGCAGGAAGCGGCGGGCTGGTTCGATGTGGCCGGGATCGGCGAGCGTGCGGTGATCGACCTGCCGTCGGGCGCGACCGCGATCGTCGCCGAGCGCGTCTGACCCGACCGGCGTCAGCCGACCTCGACCGTCCCCTTCATGTTCGGGTGGAGGGCGCAGTGGTAGGCGTACGTCCCGGGCGCGTTGAAGCGGAGGGTGCCCGCCTCGCCCCGGCCGAACTGGCCGGTGTCGCATGAGCCATCGTCGAGGGTCACGGTGTGCGGCGCGGAGTCGGCGTTCGTCCAGGTGATCGCGTCACCCACGGACGCGGTCACCGGATCGGGCGAGAACGCGAACTCGGCCGCCTGGGCCTGGACGGTGCCGGCCTCCTCGACGACCTCGCATGCCGCGCCGCCTGCGCCCTCGGACGCCGGGGGCGCCTCGCTGGCCGGCGCCTGGCTTGCCGGGGCTTCGCTGACCGGAGCAGCCGTGGCGCCGGTGCCGCCGCAGGCCGCGAGCGCGAGCGTGAGCATGACGCCGACTGCGGCGGTGGTGAGCGTTCGCATTGGCGAAACCTCCTGTGGGACGGCCCCGGGCCGATCTCGCAGCGGTCGCCGGGTTCGCTTCGAGTCGTCGCGATCCCGACCGCGTCCGTGGGCGCCATGGTGCGCCGTGCGTTCGTGCGACCATACGCCGCGCGTCGGACCGGTGGTTTTTGGGCCGGCGGCTGGAGTGTCCGGGTGTCCACGTCGATCGAGCTTCCCATCGCCGTCGTCCGCGCCCTCGAGCGGCACGAGACCCAGGCGCACGCGATCGGCGGGCGCGAGCTGGTCGATCAGGGCGACGCGCTCGTCCTCATCGACCCGGCCGATCCCGACCCGTTCTGGAACCGCATGACCAGTGTGCGCTGGCCGAGCGACCCGGCCGCCTTCGACCGGCGACTCGGTGACGCGATCACGTTCTTCGCGACCCGCGACCGGCGAGCGCACGTCTGGCCGACCGTCACCGGCGACGAGCCGCCGGACCTCGTGGCGCGCCTGGTTGCGAACGGGTTCGTCGACACGGGTCGGGGCCTCCTGATGGCCCGCGACACGGCGGCGCCCCTCCCGGACGCGCCGGGCCCGGCGAACGTGGAGCTCGACCTCGTTCGCGCCGGCGCCGAGCGCCCCGTGCTCGCAGCGGTCGCCCGCGTCCTCGCGGAGGCATTCTCGTCCCACGGCGAGACCGACGCCGACGAGGACCGGCGAGGCGAGGCCGACATCGAGGCGACGGCCGACGCGGTGACGGCGGACCTCGCGCGGGTCGTCGACGACCCCCGGGTCACGTTCGTGCTCGCGCGGGTCGACGGCATACCCGCGGCGGTGGCAAAGGTGACCGGCGGCTCGGGCCTGGCGTACCTGTCGTCGATCGGGACGCGGCCGGCCTTCCGCGGGCGGGGGCTGGCAGCGCTCGTGACCCGCGCCGCGGTCCTCGAAGGCCGCCTCGGCGG
This sequence comes from Candidatus Limnocylindrales bacterium, assembly GCA_035699445.1. Taxonomy (GTDB): domain Bacteria; phylum Chloroflexota; class Limnocylindria; order Limnocylindrales; family CSP1-4; genus DASSPX01. The sequence goes on from DASSPX010000132.1 coordinate 64,895, forward strand.
TGGCACGCTCGCATACCTGGGCGTGTTCGAGGGGAACGTCCGCGCCGTGGCCCTGTATGCCCGACTCGGCTTCACGATCGTCGGCCGGCCGGTGCCCGACCTCGTCCTCGTCGGCTAGGCACGACTGCTGCCGTGGCGTCGACCGGTGCCGTTCGGGCGCTCGGGCGGCTGTGGTGGCGAACGCCCGATCCGGTCGCGCTGATGGACCGCCTGCGTCGCGAGGGAATCGAGCCGCACGGCGGGGTGCTCGCCCTCGGGCCGCTCGTCTTCCGGATCGTCGCCGGCCCGACGGACCAGCTGGCCGTGGACGACGCACCCGCGGACCATGAGGGCGCCGCGGTCGCCCCGGGCTGGGCCGCGCTCGCGATCGCGTGGGCGACCGTCGACGTCGCGCGGGCGGTGGCCGGGATCGGCGCGTTGCCGGTCGACCGCCGGCCGCGCGACGCCACGCTCGGCGCCTCGGTGACACTGGTCCCCGGTCGACCCGTCCCGGTCGCCCTCCTCGAGCCGGACACGGAGGGCCGGTTGGCGGCCATGCTCGCGCGGCACGGCGAGGGTCCGGTCGGCGTGTATGCCGTCCGCGCCGCCGAGCCGGGCGCCGTGTTCGGCGATCCCGGTCCGTTCGGGCCGCAACGGCTGCTCGCGCGGGCGACGGCTCCCTGGGCGCCGGTCCTGCTGCAGGTCGAGCCGCCACGGTCCGGAGTCGCCGGCACGGCTACCATCCGGCCATGATCGACCGCGCCACCGTCACCCTCCGACCGGCCGCGCCGGGCGACGCCGAGCGCATCGCGGCGCTGTTCACCGAGGAGGGCTACCCCGCCGGGGGCACGGACATCGCGGCCCGCCTGGAGCGGTTCTCCGCTCCGGGGTCAGCCGTGATCGTGGCGGACCTCGACGGCGAGATCCTCGGCTTCGTTGCCCTGCACCTGCTGCCCAGGTTCGAGCACGACGAGCCGATCGGCCGGATCCTCGCTCTCGTCGTGGACCCCGGCGTGCGGGAGCGCGGCGTCGGACGGCTGCTGATGGCGGAGGTCGAGCGGATCGCGCGCGATGCCGGGGCGGCGTTCGTCGAGGTGACGAGCGGTCACCATCGGGCGGAGGCACGGAGCCTGTACGAGTCGCTGGGCTACGACGCCAGCGTGACGACCTACCTCCGCAAGCGGCTGTAGCCGAGCCGATACCGCAACGGTCCGGCGCGGGTCCCCCCACCTCCGGGCGGAATCCCGACCATCGATGGCGATGTTCCCCCATCTCCGGCTCCGGGAAGGCGCGGGGCCGCTGCTCGACCTGCCCTGGGAGCGTCCGCTGGCCGACTGGTCGAGGGCGGGGATCCGCTTCCGCGACCTGCCCGTCGGACCGTCGCGGCACCTCGTCCGGTTCCTGGTCACCGATTCGCACGTCCATGCGCTCAAGGAGCTGCCGCTCGGTGTCGCCTCGCGCGAGTACGCCGTCCTCCGGCACCTCGAGGAGGACGACCTGCCCGCCGTGCGGGCGGTAGGGATCGCGGAGGCGCCCGAGCGCGGTGCGGCGATCCTCGTCACGGAGTTCCTCGCGCACTCCCTCCAGTACCGGCGCCTCCTGTCGCGCTTCCCCGCCGGCCCGCACCCCTACCGCGACCGCCTGCTGGACGCGATGGCGTGGCTGCTCGTCGACCTGCATCGGAGCGGGGTGTACTGGGGCGACTGCTCGCTCGCGAACACGCTGTTCCGCCGCGACGGCGACACGATCCAGGCGTATCTCGTCGATGCGGAGACGTCCGAGGTCCATCCCACCCTGTCCGACGGGCAGCGCCGCGCCGACCTCGAGATCCTCGTCGAGAACGTCGCGTTCGGCCTCGCCGACCTCGCCGCGCTCCAGGGCCGCCTCACACTCGACGACGACGATCCGATCCAGGCCGCGGAGGCGGTCCGGACCCGCTATCTCGAGGTGTGGTCGGAACTCGTCGCCACCCCGCTCCTCGAGGCCACCGACCGCCATGCGGTCCGGGCGCGCATCCGCCGGCTCAACGACCTCGGGTTCGTCGTGTCCGAGGTGGAGCTCGAGCCCGGCTCCGACGGCCAGCGCGTGCAGCTCCGGGTGGCCGTCGCGACCCGCGACTTCCACGCGAAGCGCCTGCGGGAGCGGACCGGCGTCCGGGCGCTCGAGGGCCAGGCGCGGCTGCTGCTCAACGACCTGCGCGAGTACGCGGTCTGGGTCGAGGCGGATTCCGGGCGACCGCTGTCACCCGAGGAGGGCGCCGTGCGCTGGCTGGCCGAGGTCTACCGGCCGACCGTCGACCGGATCGCGGCGGCGGTCGGCCCCTCGCGGGACCTCGTGCAGGCGTACTGCGACGTGCTCGAGCACAAGTGGCTTGCCTCGGAACGGGCGGGTCGCGACGTGGGGCTGGAGGCAGCGATCGCGTCCTACCTGGCGGCCGGGGCGCCGGCGCCGGAGCCGAGCCCCGACGAGGGCACCGCGCTGGACGTCGAGACGATCGTCAGCGTCGAGCTCGAGGAGCTGCCGTCCTGATCCGCCGTCGCTCCGCCGCAAGGCCGGGGCGTCCGCTCACCAGCGCTCCTCGTGGACCAGCGCGTCGAGCGGCTGCCGGCCGCCCGGTCGGCTCGGTGCACTGAGCACGGACGGATCGGCGGGGTAGCCGAACGAGAGGATGTACTCGCACCAGCGGTCCGCCGGGTAGCCCAGCAGCTCGCGGGCGCGATCGTGCTCGTACACGGTCGCGGGGCAGGAGCCAACCCCGAGTGCCCACGCGGCGAGCATCATCTGCGCCGCCGCGCCACCCAGGTCCCAGGTCACGCTCAGCGGCTGGTCGGGGCCGCGGGGATCGGGGGTGACGAGGGCGACGCCTACCGCAGCTCCCGCGAGGTGGCCGGCCCATGGGCCCAGCGTCGACAGCTCGCGCAGGCGCTCGCGATCGCGGACGATGACGAACGACCAGCGCTGGAGGTTCTTCGAGCTGCCCGCCCGGCGTCCCGCGTCGAGGATGGTCCGGAGCGTCTCCTCCTCGAGCGGCCGCGGCGCGAAGCGGCGGACGGCGCGCCGGGTCCGGATCGCGGTCAGGACGTCGAGCGGGGCGGTCACTTCGGCTCGTGCGTGGGGCTCACCGGTCGGCGCCGCAGGACGGCGCCCAGCGAGCGGAAGCCGCCGGGCTCGTTGACCAGTGCCGCGATCGGGCCCGTGGCGTCGATCAGCCGGGTGGCCGGCACCGCCTCCGCCCGAGCGGCGGCGTCCTCCGGATCGAGCGGCCCGCCGAGGTGCCGGACGAGAAACGCGGTGACGGTGCGCCGGAATTCGGGGAACTCGTACAGCCACGAGTGCTGGCCGCCATGGATCGTCACGCGTTCGACCGGGGCGTGGCTTCCGGTTGTGAGCCGACCACGCTCCGCGGCGCGCGCGAGTCGGAGCTGGTGCTCGGCGGGCACGACGCTGTCGTCGGTTCCATGGACGATCAGGAGCGGAGCCGTCACGCGGGCGACGGCGCGCGACGCGTCGATGTCCTGGACGGTGTGTCCGCGCGGGCGGACGTAGACGTGGGTCGTCAGCCAGGCGAGCGGGTAGGCGACGGGATTCGGCAGCGGCAGCCGCGCGAGGCGGAACGTCTGACGGGTCAGGCGGTACGGATCGGCGGGCGAGGAGATCGCGACCACCGCCGCGACACGGGGATCGGCAGCGGCGGCGAGCAGCGCTCCGACGCCGCCCATCGAGTGCCCGACAAGCCCGCCGCGGGCGACCTCGGGGCGCGCGAGGAGGGCGTCGAACGCATGGCCGGCATCAGCCCCGAACTCGCCGCCCGAGATCGGCAGCGTCTCCGGCGGGTTCGCGCCGTGGCCGCGGATGTCGGCGATCAGCACGTGCAGGCCGGCGGCATGGAGCACCTGCGCGTGGGGCAGCATCCGGTCGCGGGCCGATTCCCAGCCGTGGACGATCCCCACGCCGGGCCCGGGATCCGGGCCGGCCGGGATGAACCAGCCGGGCAGCACCGTGTCGCCGGCGGGCACCTCGATCGACTCGTACGCGAGGCCGACATCGGACGGGGTGAACCGCGGCGGGTGCTGTCGCGGATAGCCGGCGCGGACGCGATACAGCAGCGCAAACCGGTAGGCGAGCGCGACGGGTGCCGCGGCAACGGCGGCCGCGAGCCCCACCCGGCGGGCACCGGGTCGGCGGAGGGCGGGCACGGACCCAAGGCTACACTGCGGCCGTGCCGCCGAAGGATCCCCACGTCGTGCTCGGGGTCGAACCCGGCGCCACCCCCGACGAGATCAAGGCGGCGTGGCGTGCCCTTGCGCGCCGCCACCACCCGGACCTCACCGGCGACGATCCGGCTGCGTCCCGGCGCGCCACGACACTCATGGCCGAGATCAACGCGGCCTACGCCGCGCTCACCCGAGCGGACGGGGTCGGCCGCGGCGGGCGCGCCGGCCGCGCAGGGACGGATCGGTCAGGAGCGCCGCCCGGCGAGGCGCCCCGACGGCGTGGCGGCGGCCCACCCCGCGGACGCCCCTCGCGCCCGGTGACCGGGCGCCTCGACACGAGCGACACGTTCCGGCCCCGGAACCAGACGACGTCACCGCCCCGAGCGCGGCACCCGCTGCCCGGCCAGGCCCCCCCGCGCCCTGACCGCACGCCGCCCGAGCTGCGCGCGTCGGCTCCGTCGAGCGCGGTGGAGCGCGCGCGCGCCCGCAACCATCCCGACCGCGCCGCACCGGCCCTCGGCGACGCGCTCGAGGTCGAGCTCGACTTCGGCAAGTTCCGCGGCCACACGCTGGGCGAGGTGGCGGCGTTCGAGCCCTCGTACATCGACTGGGTGGCGGGGACGGTCCAGCGCGACCCGGACCTCACGGCGGCGGCACGCGTCGTCCGCGATGAGCTCGATCGCCAGGGTGTCCGCCGGACGAGCCGTCCGTCCCGCCCGGGCTGGCGGTCCAACCCGTTCGTCTGAGGCGAAACCCGCGCAGCACGGACGAACCGCCCCCGGGATGAGATGGGGGCGGTTCGTGAGGTGGCGCGAATGATGGTGCGATAAGTGCGGGCCGTACCCCGTCCGGGCCTGCTGGCCGGCTGCTCCATGGTTACTCGGCTCGTGAACCGGGACCGGGATCCCCCGTGCCGCCGAGCGTCCTCGAA